>JADYYE010000136.1 GCA_020853815.1 Phycisphaerales bacterium | reverse complement strand
CATGGCTTTGCTCTTGAACAGTCGGGCGATGCTGTCGATCGCCTCGGGCAACCGCGCCCTTTCGCGGGGCGGCGCCCTGGGTGAATCCGTCTCGTAAAAACGCTGGGTTCGTCGAACTCGCCGGACGGGTTGGATGCCCGGCCCGCGTGGAGTTTCATCGGCGTAATGCCGCTGAGTCGTCAGTCAGGCTCGATGTCCTCTTCTTCGTCCATAGGCATCGGCCCAGACCCTTCCGTCGTCGTGCCGCCGAGAGCGCCGTGACTCGCGGTCGGTGCGACACTTGCGGAACAGCCACCCCAGCGGCCAAGCACCGCCGAAGGTGCAAACAAGTCCCGTCCAAAGTTGAGAAAAATAATAGCGCCGGACGCACGACGATCAAGGACCGCCGGCACCCTTGGCGAGGCTCTCCAGCCGCGCTCGTTCCGAAAGGTCCAAATGCCGAAGGGGGTCGAGCCGCATGTTCTGATCCGCGTCGAGCACCTTCTGCGCCCACTCGGCGGCCCGGGTCTTTTCGCCGAGCGAATCCAGCACCCGAACAAGCTCCAAAGACGAGGTTGTGCCGTGGGGATCGAGGCGAGCCCCGGCCTCGAAGGCGCTGGCGGCGGCGACAAGCGATTCACGCCGACCGAGGGCCGCACCAACTTCCCGCCGAACCGTGCCCAGCCAGTTCCACGCGGAGGTGGTGGGGGCGAGTTCCGTGGCGCGCTCGGCGGCGGAGATCGCCAGTGCGGCCTCGTCGCCGGCCGCGAGCATCTGGGCTTCGTTCTCACGCTCCGCCATGCGCTGCATCCAGAGCTTGCTGGCGGCCTGCAGCGTCGGCGCGTGGCGTGCGCGCTCGCCCGCGTCTTTCAGCATGGCCGCGGCACGCCCGGCGCGGTCGAACTGAACGATGGCGATCTCCTTCATGACGTCGTTGGGCTTGTCGAGGGTGGCCTTCACGCCGAGCGAGCCCAGCAACGCGGCAAGCTCGCCCGCGTTGCCCTTGCCGGATTGCGCGAAATCGAGATACGCGGCGCGCACCTCGGCGACGGGTGTGACGAGGTCCGCTGCCTCGCGCAGCTTGGACTCCCATGACCACATGCGCGCCGCGCCGAACGCGCACGCGGTCGCCAGCGCGAAGGCGGTGATCGCGCCAACGCGAGCGCCAAGGCGAGCACCGATTCCCGCGCCGCTCGTCATTGCCGGGTCAGGCGTGTCGGATGTCGGACCTGAGCGGGTCGGCGAGTGAAGGTCTGGATTCATTCCCGCGCGGGACGACACCATGTTCCCCGCGCAGAGCCCACACACCATGAGCATCCAGGCGCCCGAGCCCGGCCACACGGGCGTGACCTCGATCTGGGCGTGGGCGGCGAGCGCGAGGGCGGCCGCGGCGAGCCCGACGGGAACCGAGTTCAGGCGATCGATGAGCGTCGCGATGCTCACGCCGACGCCGAGCGCGAGCACGGCCGCGACGAGCCGTGCCATGGAGGCCTCCGGGGTGCTCGCATGCACTTCGAGGAACGCGGAGAGCGCGGTGGGCGCGAGGATGATGACGATGAACGCGCGGACGAGATTGGGCGTGGTCCACACGCCGCCGGCGCGCGAGCCGGGTGCGGCGTAGGGAATGGCGAGTGTTTCACGCGAGAGCAGCGAACGACCGGTCGCGGCGATCCAAGCCAACCACGCGATCGACCAGCCGGCGCCGGCGAGCCCCAGCGTGCTCAGCCAGTCGAAGAGGATGCTGTGGGGCGAGGTGACTTCCTCGGGGCTGAGCGCGGGCTTGGCCAGGAGATACGCGTCCTTGAAATCGGCGGGGCCGACGCCCAAGAGCGGATGTTCGGCGAAGGTGCGTGTCGCGCCTTGGATGTAGAACCAGCGGAAGTAGATGGAGAGTTCGGAGAGTTTCTCGCCGATCAGGCCGCGGAGGACGACGCCAGCGAGCATGCCCGCGACGACGAGCAGGCCCAGCGTGACGCCGAGTCTGCGTGCGACGCTGGGCTTGTCCGTGAGCCTGTGGCGGAGGATGGCGCCGGCGATGAGGAGCGCGACGCCAACGGCCGCGGCCGCGATGCCGCCCTTCGACATGGAGAGCGCCAGGCCCGCGCCCGCGATGAGGAGCCCCGCGCCGATGAGCGGCCTGACCCATTTCGGAAGGTCGTCGCGCACGCGGCGTGAGGCGCCCGCGAGCGCGAGCATGGCGACCACGCCTCCGGCGCACACGCTGGCGAAGACGTTGGAAAGGCCGAACCAGCCGGTGCCCTCGTTCTGATAGAGGCGGCGTTCGAACGCACGGGCCATCATGGAGCCCTCGCTCCAGCCTTGGGATTCGAGGAATTGTCTCCGGTGCTCCTTGTACGCGCGCACCGTCTCCGGGTGCTCCACGAAATACTGGAACGCGCCCTTGCACACGAGCATGACGACCAGCGCGAGCAGCGCGCCCCACGCCAGCGAGCGGCAGGCTCGATCGCGCGCGATCGCAAGGCCCGCGACGCCGGTCGAGAACGCGGCACACCACGACACGCCGATGCGCAGGTTGTCGAGCGAGCCCTGATCGATGACAAAGGCGTGGGCGAGCGACCCGATGGAGCCCGCGGCGAGCAAGAGCGGCGTCCAGATCGACAGGCCGCGCGATCGCCACAGAACGATCGCCGCGGCGATGAGCGAAATCGTGTCGAGAATCAGCTGGCCCGTCGGCGCCAGGGACGTCTGCGGCGTGGCGAGCAGCGTGGGATCGCCCGACCAGATCGGGAAGGGGTCGAGCGAGACCACGCATCGAGCCAGTACGGTGGCAAGCAACAGGCCGGTCGCGCCGAGCTTGGCCCTGTCGATGGACGCTTCCGCGCCCGGTGTCGCGTGGATGCCGGAGCTCGCGTCAGTCATGGCGAGGCTCCTCACCGGTCTGGTCGGGCTCGCGCGGAGGCGAGGCGCTCAGGCCGCGCCAGCCCGTGGCGTGCTCGAAGGCGGCCAGCACGACCAGGGCCATGACGACCTGGATGCCGACGAGGGCGGCCTTCCATGCCTCGAGCGAGCCGAGGAAGATGCCCGCGATGCCGGTGCACGCGGTGAGCCCCCAGATAACAAGCACGGCGGACTGTTTCGACATGCCCCGCCCGACGAAACGGTGTGAGACGTGCTGGAGGTCGCCGACCATCGGGCTCTTGCCCTGCGAGAGGCGCAGGATGGTGACCGTGGTGAAGTCATAAAGAGGAACGGCCAGGACCACGACGGGCATGAGCACGCCGTACCACGCGTTGGTGCCCGCGGGGCCTTCGCCGATGTAGGTGGTGCGGACGGTGAGGAAGGCCAGGAGAAAGCCGATGACGAGCGAGCCGCCGTCGCCCATGAAGATCTTGGCGGGCGGGAAGTTGAAGACGAGGAAGCCCGCGAGCGATCCGACCAGGAGCGAGAGGCACGCGGCGACGAACCACTGGCCCTGCACCAGTGCGCCGGCGAGGAAGCACGCGGCGGCGATGAGCGCGACACCGCCCGCCAGGCCGTCCATGTTGTCGAGGAAGTTGAGGGCGTTGGTGACGACGATGATCCAGAGGACCGTGACGAGGATGGAGAGCCACGGGCCGCCGACGCGGTCGTCGAGGAAGGTGAGGAGGCGCGTGTCGCTGAACCAGACGGTTGCGGCCGCGACGCCGAGCATGATGACGAGCTTGAGCTTCGGCCCCAGGGCGCGCCGGTCGTCGAAGAGCCCAACGAGGTGAAGGAGTGCGAGACAGGCGGCGAGCGTGAGGGCCGCGGGGCGCTTGGTCGCGAGTCCGGGCAGGTGAGCGCGGACTGGCTCGAGCCAGCCGGTGAAGGTGTCGGCGGGGACCAGGCCCACGACGGCGATTGCGCCCAGGAGCGGGATCATGATCGCGCCGAAGATGGCGACGCCGCCCGTATTGGGGATGCGCCGGGGCGGGAGCTTTACTTGCCCCGCGACGCCGGCGGAATCGAGCGCGCCGAGTTTTCGGCCCAGGATCACGGCGAGCCACGTCGCGGGGAGCGCGATGACGAACGAGGCCGCGATGAGGGAAAGGACAACCAGAACCATCGGTGGGTCAGGGTATCCGAATACGGCCCGGCGCGGAACAAGGGCGACCCATCGACTGGCAATCGGAACCTCTGAACAATTCGAGTTCAGCCGCGAGGTCCGCTTCCAGTGGGCTGAAAAACCGCCTCGGAGAGGCGGGCCACCAAATACTCAGAGGTTCCAATCGCCTTGGAACACCCGGCGCCGTGAGTTGCCGCACCTCCCGACGAGGCGATGCGCCCTCCGGGGAGGAGTCGTGTTGATCCGCCCCGGTCCGTGCGTCGAGTTTGCCATGACTCTCTGTCTCTCCGGCTGGCCACCTCACGGTTTCCTCAGCGTCATCACCGTAATCCCCGCCAGCGCGATCGCCAGCAGCACCGGCCCCGCCGCTCGCACGCGCCACAGCCATTCCATGTTCGGCCCGCGTTTCGCCGCCAGATCGAGTTCGCCCGCGCCCCGCGCCGTCGCCAGCGCCGCCGCCAACCCCATGCTGATGAGGATCATGGGCTCGAGGTAGCGCTGCCACGCGTAGAAATTCGCGGCCGCCGCGAGCGTGAACCCCGCCAGCGCGCCAAGCACAATGATCGCGTCGCGACGCGAGAGCGACAGCCACACGAGCCCCATCAGCGTGCCGCCCGCGATCGAGCCCGCTCCGATGAAGAGCGAGCGGTTCATGATCGTCGGCAGCCTGCCCGCGATCGCCCAGAATCCGCTGTAGCGCCCGGCGCTCTCGTTGAGTGAAGTGGGGGGGAGCGCAAGCAGAAGCCCCACGACCGCTCCGAACGCAATCACCCGCCACGCGCCCACGTCACGCGCAAGCAGGCGACGCACGCCCGCGCGGAAGTAGCCAACAAAGCACACGCCGAACATCGCGACCAGCGTCAGCATGAACGCCGGCGTCGCCAGGTTCCCGCCGCTCGCCGGCGCCTGTGTCTTGCCCGTCACCGTGTCGAA
This sequence comes from Phycisphaerales bacterium, assembly GCA_020853815.1. Lineage (GTDB taxonomy): Bacteria > Planctomycetota > Phycisphaerae > Phycisphaerales > UBA1924 > JABWBC01. The sequence goes on along the minus strand of JADYYE010000136.1, from coordinate 60,857 downwards.
CGCGCCCGACTGGAACAAGGGCGGCACCAGCCCGCCCCACAAACGCACGAACATCCACACCGCCGCTATCGCCGGCACGGTCACCAGAACCGCCTGCACCACCCGCAAGCCGCGCGACGACGGATGCCTGATCCGTTCGTCGCCCACGAACGCCGAAAGCCACACGACCCCCGCCGCCCACAGGTGGACCTGGCGGTAGAAGACCAGCGCGAGCAACACCGCGCCCGCGCCGAGGTACCAGCCGATCCCGGGACGCCACGCGAGCCCCAGCAGCATGATGACCAGCACACCCCACCACGCCGCGTTGTCGGGGAGCAGCCACGCCGCCGAGCTGAACACATACAGCGAGCACGCCACGGGCAGCGCCAGCGCGATCGCCTGCCATCCGCCCACGCGCCGCGCCAGCGCCGCGCCGAATGTCAGCATCAGCCCCGCCGTGAACAGCGACGCGATCAGGCGCAGCGTGCTGGTGTCGCCGGCGCCCGCCAGGTCCGCGATCGCCAGCGTCAGGTGATAGCCCGGCGTGGTCGCGGAGCGATAGTTCAACAGGTCCGGGCGTGGCCAGTCGTGGGCAAACTGCCGGATGGCCATCAGGTGGTACATGTCCTGGTCCCACGCCGCCCGCGACGTCGCCGCCCAGTTCTTCCCGATCGTCACCGCCGACGCCGCGAACATCGCGACCGCGAGCACCAGCCCGACCAGCCATCCGCGCCGAGGCGCCCAGGCGGATCGTCCCGCCGCGAACCCGATCTCACCGCCGTCGTAGGACATGTGTGCTTCCACGCGCGCCGCTCTCCAGGGCAGCGCGGGTCGTCCATCAAGCAGCCCCCGGCGTTTCTCCGCCAGGGCCGCGCGGCCAGCCCCCGCGGGATCGCTCGCGTGAATCACAGCTCTGGAGAGCTGTGCCACCAAAGGCGGCCCGCCGCCAAGGCCGATAGTCTATCGCAACGCCATACACCGCCCCGGAGTCAATCTTCCCCCTCGTGTACCTCGACCTCATCAAACTCGCCCGCCCAAAGCAGTGGTCCAAGAGCGTCTTCGTGCTCATCGGTCCGCTCTACGGCTACGCGGCCGGGCAATCCATCGACTGGCGCTCCGTCACCTTCGCGATCGTCGCCTTCGCGCTCGCCTCCAGCGGGTGCTACATCATCAACGACATCCGCGACGCCGAGGCCGATCGCGCCCACCCGCGCAAACGCCATCGCCCCATCGCCTCCGGCGCGGTTTCCCCGAACGCCGGCATGGTCTTCTCCATCCTTCTCTTCGCCCTCGCCGGCGTCGCCGCCACCTTTGGTGTTTCGCCCGCCGTCGCCCTGCCCACCTGCCTTTGGCTCGTCTTTTACGTCCTGAACGTCACCTTCTATAGCATCGGGCTCAAGCGCGTCGTCGTGCTCGACGTCATCAGCCTCGCCTCGGGCTTCGTCCTTCGCGTGCTCGCCGGCTGCGCCGCGGCCGGTGTTGAGCCCTCCACCTGGCTCCTCAACTCCACCCTCTTCGTCTCCATGTTCCTGGCGTTCGGGAAACGGCTGGGCGAACGCCGGACCATGGGCGCCGATGTCTCCGCCGTCCGGGCCGTGCAGTCCGCCTATACCGACGACCTTCTCCGCATGGTCGTGGTTGTGACCGGCGTCGCCTGCCTCGTCACCTACGCCGGCTATGTCCAGGCCCAGGCCGAGCGATACACCTCCCACATCTTCGGCGCCTGGGGCTTCAACCTGCTGTGGATGACCGTTCTCCCCGCAACCTACGGCCTGCTCCGCTGCATCGTTCAGGTGGAGCGCGGCATCTACGACGATCCCACCGAGCTGGCCTCGAAGGACCGCCCGTTCCAGGCCGCCGTCGCGATCTTTGTCGCTCTCACCCTGGTTGCCATCTGGGCAACGCAGCATCGGTCCTGAATCTCGGGCCGTTCCCCGATTCCCCGCAACCCGCGCCCACGACGCCGGTTCCATCCATTTCCGGCCCACGCCGGTCCCGCGCTTTCGCTAAGCTGCGGGTCGATCGTGGCCAAGCACGCGGCCTTTCCGACTCGACCGGACCGCCGGTCAGGGGCTGTCATCGCCCGATTCTCAAGGAGTTCGTCATGGGTGGTATGTACAAGCGAATCGTCCTCGGTGCCTCGGCCGCCGGCGCGCTCGCCGCGCTCGCGGGCCTCGCCAATTACGCCATCGCGTGGGGTGAGCCTCCCGCCGATCAGCCCAAGGCCCAGCAGCCCCCGTCGCAGACCGAGCAGCCCTCGGCCGACGACATCCGGCGCATGATGGAGCGTCGCGGCGGCGGCCCCGGCGACGACAACGCCGGCAAGGACGACTTCCGTCCCTTCGCCGAAGTCTCCAAGGACTACACCCAGGTCGTCTCCACCGCCGACGGCCAGCCCTCCCTCTTCAACATCTGGACCCGCGATCGCGACGGGCAGATGCTCGCCGAACTCCCGCGCGGCTGGCAGAGCCAGAAATACCTCCTCGCCACCACCACGCCCACCGGCGACCTCTTCGCGGGCCTCCAGGCCGGCGAGGTCTAGTTCTACATCAAGCGCTACGACAAGCGCATCGCCTTCATCATGCCCAACACCGAAGTCCGCTCCACCGGCGACCGCGAGAGCAAGGACTCGATCCAGAACCACTTCACCGATCGCGTCCTCGTCGATGTCCCGATCGAGTGCATGGGCCCCGGCGGACAACCCGTGATCGACCTCGACGGCCTCTTTGTCGGCCAGGCCAATCTCTTCTACGGCGGGCTCGCCGCCGGCGCCAACCCCCGCCTCGCCACCATCTCAAAGGCCAAGGCCTTCCCCAAGAACATCGAGGCCGCCTTCACCGTCCCCGTCGCCGGCGGACAGATCAAGCGCTTCCACTACTCCGTCAGCCTCCTCGAAGAGAACCCCGGCTATCAGCCGCGCATCGCCGATGAGCGCGTGGGCTATTTCCAGACCACCTTCCGCGACCTCGGCAAGTTCCGCGACGACCAGGTCGACACCCGCTACATCAACCGCTGGCAGATCGAGAAGGCCGACCCCAAGCTCAAGATGAGCCCCCCCAAGGAACCGCTCATTTACTACGTTGAACACACCGTTCCCGTCCGCTACCGCCGCTGGGTCAAGGACGGCACGCTGTATTGGAACAAGGCCTTCGAGGCCGTCGGAATCCGCGACGCCGTCGAGGTCTACTACCAGGACAAGTCCACCGGCGCCCACATGGACAAGGACCCGGAGGACGTGCGCTACAACTTCATCCGCTGGCTCTCCAACGACATCGGCACCGCCATCGGACCGAGCCGCGCTCACCCGATCACCGGCCAGATCCTCGACGCCGACATCGTCCTGACCGACGGCTGGATCCGCCACTTCTGGTACCAATCCACCGAGCTCCTCCCGCAGACCGCGATGGAGGGCATGAACGCCGAAACCCTCGCCTGGCTCGACGAACGCCCCCAGTGGGACCCGCGCGTCCGCCTCGCCCCGCCCGAGAAACGCGCCCAGGTCCTGGCCCAGCGCCAGGCCGAAGCCGCCCGGCGCGGAATCTATGGCTACGGCTCCTCGCCCCTGGACTTCACCGTTCTGGCCAATCCCGAGCTCCAGCGCCTCTCCCAGTTCGTCAACACCCGCGGCGGGCTCTGCATGATGTCCGACGGCATGGCCCGTGACATGGCCATCGCCGGTCTCTACCTCGAAACCGCCGGTCTCCTCGATCTCGACGAAATGGCCCAGCCCGGCGATCGGCCCCCCCGCGGCGAGCGCGGCGACAAGGACGACAAGGGCGAAAAGAAGGACGACAAGCCCAAGGAAGACACCCTCGACGGCATCCCCGAGTGGTTCGTCGGGCCCGCCCTCGCCCACCTCACCGTTCACGAGGTCGGCCACACCCTCGGACTTCGCCACAACTTCAAGTCCTCCTCCATCTACTCCCTCTCCGAAATCAACTCCGAGGGCATGAAGGGCAAGGCCACCGTCGGCTCCGTCATGGACTACACCCCCGTCAATATCAACATGGACGACAAGGCGGTCCAGGGCGATTACCACATGATCGGCGTCGGGCCCTACGACATGTGGGCCATCGAATACGGCTACGGCTCCGGCGACCTCAAGGAAGTCCTCAAGAAGGTCTCCGATCCCAAGAACACCTACGCCACCGACGAGGACACCGGCGGCCCCGACCCCCTCGCACGCCGCTACGACTTCGCCAAGGACCCCCTCGACTACGCCAAAGCCCAGATGGCCCTCGCCAACTTCTCCCGCGGCAAGATCCTCGACAAGTTCGTCAAGGACGGCGAGCCGTGGGTCAAGGCACGCCGCGGCTACGAAATTACCCTCTCTACCCAGATGGCCGCCGTCAACATCATGGCCAACTGGATCGGCGGCGTCGACGTCGTCCGCGATCGCAAGGGCGACCCCGGCAACCGCCAGCCCATCACCCCCATCTCCGCCGAGGCCCAGCGAGCGGCCCTCAAGTTCTGCATCGACAACTCGTTCCCCGATCAGGCGTTCGGCCTCACGCCCGAACTCCTCAACCGCATGACCATCAACAAGGACGAGACCCCCGACGCCGAGCCGACCTGGCCCATTCACGATCGCATCTCGGGCATCCAGGCCTCCGTCATGACCATGGTCATGAACCCCACCAAGCTCCGCCGTGTCTACGACGCCGAGCTCTATTCCACCGCCGACAAGGACGTCTTCACCCTCCCCGAAATGCTCGACACCATCTCCAAGGCCGTCTGGTCCGAGCTCGACAACGCCCAGGGCAGCAAGTTCTCCGCGCGCCAGCCCATGATCTCGTCCCTCCGCCGCAACCTGCAGCGCGAATACGTCGACCGCATGATCGATCTCACGCTTCAGACCGGCACCTCGCCCTCCACGCGCAGCATCGCCGCACTCGCCTCCGCCAAGCTCACCGAGCTCGTCGGCAAGGTCGACAACGCGATCAAGAGCGGCGACGGCTCCATGGACCCCTACACCAAGTCCCACCTCGGCGAGGTCAAGCAGCGCGTCGCCAAGCTCCTCGACGCCCAGTACATCTACAACCCCTCGACCACCGTCATCAGCCAGCCCGCGGGACGCGCACGCCCCTTCGGCGCTGAGCAGTCCGAGGTCCAGCAGCAGTTCAACCCCGACCACGCCCAGCGCTGACCGCGCGCCGAATCGGCGACGCAAGCAGACGCCACGCAGGGTTGATTCAAGTTCATGCCACGGGCCGTCCCATCACGGGGCGGCCTGTTTTCTTTCCCACGCGCAAAGCGCCGTGCCACCGACCACGTCTTCGTGGTCGGTGCTCTTTACGACCCCAACGCCCCGATGCCGCGTGCCTCGGTGCTTTCCACAGGCGCAGCCACAATGCGTGCAACCCGTCGCCGCGCCGTTGCGGACGGCGCGCCTTGTCTTTCACTCCGTCTCTTCGTCTCTTCTCTATCTCCCCGGGTCCAGGCTCGGCGCTTTCACCGGCTTCTCCTCCGCCTTCTTTTCCGGCGGCAGATCGATGTCCGTCAGCCCCAGCACCTCCAGCTCGATCCCGAACGCGACGTACCGCCCCACGAACGCCGGCGAGTTGAACACGCCGATCTCGGTGCGCTCCGCGTCGAACACCGGCGCCGCGCCCACGATCGCCGTCACTTCCCACGCCCACGCACCCCGCGTCGCGGGATCGACCTCCGCGTCCCCCACGCGCCGCTCGCGCTCCACCGCCCGAATCCGCTCCGCGAACCGCGCCGCCAGCCCGATCCGCACGGGCTCACCCAGCGGCCTGTGCGTGGTCTCATCCAGCGCCGTCAGCGTCGCCGCAAACGCCTCGCGCCCCGCTCCCGTGTTCGCCCCGACATTCTCGATCCGTGCCAGCCACACCCGTTTCCCGCGAAGATCGCGCGCGACATCCCGGCACCACTTCTCCGCCTCTTCCATCAGCCGCTCGCGCTGCGAAGGTGTGGCGACGGGAAACGCGCCCAGAACCCGCTCATACCGCCGCTTCAACTCCACCAGCATCGAGGGCGGGCACGACAACGGATCGATCGGCAGCACCGACCGTACCACCCCGTCGCCCGCGCCGATCTTCGTCCCCTCGAGCTCCGCGATCCTCGCCTTCAGTGCCGCGATCTCCGCACGCGCCTGCTCCAGCTCCTTCTTCAGCTTCGCGATCATTTCCTGATCGCTCGTCGGCGGTGACACCGCCTGCGATCCGCCCGAATGCTCGCTCGGCTGCCCACGCGCCGGCTCGCCCGTCGTGTCCTGGCCGAACGCCACGCCAGCCCCCGCTCCAGACAAGATCAAACTCGCCGCCACCGCGCCGACCACTCTCGCCGCTCCGCCGATCGCGTTCGTCTTCATGCCAAAACCATACCGCGCCCGCCCCCTCCGGGATGCCCCATACACTGCGCTTCGCGATGATCATCAGCCCCGCGCCATCGCTGCCCACCTCGCTCGAGGAGCTCCTCGGCCGCTCCCTCGCCGCCAAGCTCGATCGCCTCGACCTCCTCTCACGCAAGATCTTCGCCGGGAAACTCCCCGGCGAACGCCGCTCCAAGCGCCGCGGGCGCTCCGTCGAGTTCGACGACTACCGCAACTACGTCGCCGGCGACGACCTGCGCCACGTCGACTGGAACATCCTCGCCCGCTTCGATCGCTTCGTTGTCAAGCTCTTCCGCGAAGAAGAAGACCTCTCGCTCCACCTGCTCGTCGACGCCTCGCCCTCCATGAACGCGGGCACGCCAAACAAGCTCGTCTTCGCCCACCAGCTCGCGATGGCCCTCTCCTACATCGGCGTCGTCAACCAGAACCGCGTCTCCCTCGGCGTCTTCGGCATGCCGAACCAGCCCCTCAAGCGCCTCGCCCCCATCCGCGGCCGGCCCGCCGTCGCGCGCATCGCCGACCTCCTCCTCACCACGCTCAAGGCCGCGTCCGACACGCCCGCCGCTCCCGCGCCCGCCGACCTCGCCAGCGCCATGCGCTCCGTCGCCGCCTCCGCATCGGGCCGCGGCGTGCTCGTCGTCATTTCCGACTTCCTCGCCCCCGAAGGTCTCGCGCCCGGCCTCAACGCCCTCGCCTCGCTCTCGGGTGCGGGCTATGACGTCTATTGCCTCCAGACGCTGGCGCCATCCGAACTTGATCCCACGAAGCAAGAGCCTCGCCTGCTCGGCGATCTCCGCCTGACCGACGTCGAGTCAGGCCGCGCTACCGAGGTCTCCATCTCGCCTCGCGTCATCGCCCGCTATCGTGCCGCCGTCTCTCGCTATACCGACCAGCTCCGCGCCGACTGCCGATCCCGCGGCCTGGCGCACCTCCTGGTCCCCACCGACACACCCGTCGAATCGCTCGTGATCTCCTCGCTCCGCAAGTCCGGCATGCTTCGCTGACGCAACCCGACGCGCCCGCGAGCGTGCCTTGGGTGGCCCGGCGGTCTCCGCCGGTCGATTACTCTCCTCCTTCTCCTTCTCATCGTCCTCTCCCCCAATCCGGGTGACTGCTCGCGCACTTCCTACCCGTCACGCCCGCTTTTTCAACACGTTCTTAACACCATCCACATCGCATCACCGCCGAATTGCGCAATTTCGTGGATGTACCACAATCCGCGCCCACGGCACGCAACAAATCACACGCCGCGAAGTAATCTTGTCCAGCAACACCGGAGGCTCGACATGCCGCGATCTTCTCCTCGCACAAAGCAGGCCCGCAACACCAAACGCCGCGTCAAGAAGGGCGAAGCGCCGGCGATGGCTCCCACGCCGTCCGCCGCGCCCGCGATTCCCGATCCCGCCAAGCGTCGCCTCCGCGTCTTCGCCTTCGATCCTTCGCTCGCCACTCAATTCCAATTCGCGGCCATCAACACCGCCACCATCCAGATCCCCTGGGAGCCGCCCCCTTCCGCCGACAATCTCGACAACTCCGCCGGCAAGAAGCCGCTCACGCTCGGCCCGATCGGCGACTACGTCGAAGTCATCGACCACGATCCCGGCTCGGGCTGCTTCTATGAACCCATCGACCTCAATGACCCGCGTCTCCTGGCGCAAGACGGCCTGCTCCCCGACGAAGCCAACCCGCAATTCCATCAGCAGATGTGCTACGCCGTCGCCATGCGCGTCATCAACGCCTTCGAGGATGCCCTCGGGCGTCGCGTGCTCTGGTCGCCGCGCGAGTTTGATCCACAGACTCGCCGCTCATGGAACGACCAGTTCGTCCGCCGCCTGCGCATCTATCCGCACGCGCTCCGCGAGGCCAACGCGTTCTACAGCCCGGAGCTCAAGGCGCTGCTCTTCGGCTATTTCCAGGCCGGCCCGAAGGACCCCGTCAATCTCCCCGGCGCGACCGTCTTCACCTGCCTCTCGCACGACATCATCGCCCACGAAACCACCCACGCGATCCTCGACGGCGTGCACCCGCTCTACCTCGAAGCCTCCAACCCCGATGTCCGCGCCTTCCACGAGGCCTTCGCCGACATCGTCGCCCTCTTCCATCACTTCTCGATCCCCGAAGCGATCGAGCACCAGATCGCCCAGACCCGCGGCGCACTGCGCACGCAGAATCTGCTCGCCGAACTCGCCCAGCAGTTCGGCAAGGCCGTGAACAAACGAGGCGCGCTCCGCAACGCGATCGGAACCAAACCCGACCCCTCCGCCCTCGAGCGTGAGCTCTCGCCCCACGCGCGAGGTTCCATCCTCGTCGCCGCCGTCTTCGACGCGTTCCTCATGATCTACGAGAACCGCACCGAGCCGATCGTGCGACTGGCGACGGGCGGCACGGGCGAACTCCCGCCCGGCCGAATCTCCGAGCTGCTCGTGCGCGAGCTGGCGGCCCAGGCCGCGACCAGCGCCCGCCACGTGCTCCGCATGTGCATCCGCGCCCTCGACTACTGCCCGCCCGTCGATCTCACCTTCGGCGAGTACCTGCGAGCGCTGCTCACCGCCGACATGGACGCGTACCCGAACGACGAAACCGGATACCGCGTCGCGTTCGTCGACGCCTTCCGCACCCGCGGCATCTACCCGAGCGGCGCGCGATCGCTCATGGTCCGCTCCGTCGCGTGGCAGCCCTTCACCGCCAGCCTCCCCGGCATGGACTTCTTCAAGAACGGCCTTGTGCAGGAGCTGATCGACGACGAGTTCGCCAGCGACGACGAACGCGAATACATCCGCAAACAGGACAAACCGATGGACCCCGAACGCGACTTCGCCTCCGGCGTCGATCGCTTCATGCAGTTCATCCGGGCCCAGACCTACGCGCGTCGCCTGGGGCGGCATTGGCGCCCGAGTTTGCACGACCACCCGGAAGTCGGGCCGCTGCTTGGCTTGGCGCTGGGCGCCGGCGCGCCGCGCAGTGTGCGCCGGCGCAGCGCGGACAACACGGACGAAGGCGTGCCGTCGATCCGCATCCGCTCGGTGCGACCCGCGCGGCGCGTGCATCAGGACGGGCGGACCGTGATCGACCTGGTGGTTGAGATGACGCAGGATCGCTACTGCTACATGGACGCGGAGCGTCAGCGCAAGGCCGACGTCGACGGCCCGGAGCGCGACGTGAATGACAACGCGATCGGCTACGACTTCATCATGCGCGGCGGGTGCACGCTGCTCATCGACATGGAGAGGGGCCAGTGCCGCTATTGCGTGCAGAAGAACATCCTGAGCCAGGAACGTTTGGACGAACTTCGCCGCTGGCGCGAGGGCGGCGCGGACGTCGGAGCCAAGGCGGACATGCGGATCGCCGAGCCGTTCGCGATGCTGCATCGGAGTGTGTGAGCGGGACAGGGAAGCAGTAAGACGGCGAGGCAGGGGACGAGCGGAAGCGGTCCATTGAGGGCATGACCTATGGCCAAAGCAAGCGGGAAACCGAAGAAGAAGTCCGCGAAGAAAGCGAGCAAGAAGACCGCGAAGAAATCCACGCGGCGCGCGGGCGGCACGTCGCGCGGCGGCGCCAGCGTGAAGGCCAGCACGCCGGGCGGGACGTTCAAGGCGCCGGCGGGCGGCATGAAGATCCGCATGTACCGCCAGGGATTCGGCGATTGCTATCTGATCGCGTTCGGCGGCGAGAACGGCGCGCAGACCTATGTGATGATCGACATGGGCGTTGTGTACGCCGCCCCGGGCAAGCCCGCGACCATGAAGAGCATCGCGTCGAGCATCCACGCCGCCACCGGCGGGCACGTTGACGTGCTGGTCATCACGCACGAGCACTACGACCACGTGTGCGGCTTCAAGTTCGCCGAGCAGGAACTCAGAAGGATCTCGTTCGGCCGCGTGTGGCTGGCCTGGACGCAGGACCCCAAGGACTCGCTCGCCAAGTCGCTGCACGAGGAGTATGGACAGCAGCTCAAGGCGTTGCGTGCGGCGGCGGTGAAACTCAAAGCCGCGGCGGATGATGAGGGGTGCGACCGCCTGCGCCGGTTCCTGTCGTTCGACGGCGAGTTGACGGCGTCCAAGGGCTTGGGCGCGAAGGAGGATTTCAGTCCGACGACCAAGGAGGCGATGACGATCGGCGTGGGCCTGGCCGCCAGCACCGAGTATTTCAAGCCCGGGCGGGTGATCGACGACGTGATCGAGGGCGTGCGCGTGTACGTGATGGGCCCGCCGTACAGCAAGGAGAAGTTGAAGGAAACCGAGCCGGAGAAGAACGAGGCGTACCTGGCGGAGCGGGCGGCGCTGGCCGGATTCATCGGCGCGTTGTCGGATGGGAACGCCGAGACGCTGCGCCCGATCGACAAGGCGTACGCGATCGACGAGAAGGCGGCGGGCACGCACGAGTTCTTTGCACGCGAGTACTTCGGGAACTCGGCCAAGAACGCCGACGAACGGGCCAAACGCTACGACTGGCGCCGGATCGACGCCAGCTGGCTGCGTGCGGGCGGGTCGCTGGCGCTGCAGATGCAGAACGCGACCAACAACACCTCGCTCGTGCTGGCGTTCGAGCACGTCCGAAGCGGCAAGGTGCTGCTCTTTGCGGGCGATGCGCAGCCAGGCAACTGGCGCTCGTGGAAGGACGTGAAGTTCAACGTCGCGGAGAGCGCGATCGACCGCGACGCCGACTGCGTGGTGACCAGCGACGACCTCCTGGCGGCGACGGTGGTGTACAAGGTCGGGCACCACGGCTCGCACAACGGCACCATGAAGGGCGAGGGGCTGGAAAAGATGACCTCACGCGACCTGGTGGCGCTGCTGTCGACCGACAAGGAACAGGCCGAGAAGAGCGGCTGGGACAAGATCCCCAAGCCCGAACTGGTCGAGCGGTTGATGCAACGAACGCAGGGGCGGGTGCTGAGCGCGGACCACGAGGCGAAAGCGCCTGACAAGAACCGACCGGCGTCGCAGGCATCGAGCCAGAAGGCGTGGAAGGCGTGGGTCGATCGCGTGAGCGAGCCCGAGGGCGTGTTGTGCTATGACGTGGAGGTGTGAGGGGAGTCAAGAGGCACTGGGCACTTGGCACGAGGGGAAGAGAAGAAGCGGCATTCGGCATTCGCGATTCGGCGTTCGGGAAGAGCCGGACAGCGAGACAGCGAGACTGGTGGGAAGAGAAGTCCGCCGGTGTTGGCATTGCGGTCTGGATGGCGGTGGGCATGGCGGTTGCGCGGGGTCGGGAGGGTGTGGCGGTGAACGACGCGTTGCGCGAACTTTGGTGGAAGATTCGTGGATTGTCCGGCGGGCGGCTTGACAACCGGACCCAACACACGCCATACTCGGGGTGATGGGTGACAGGACGTCGCCCGCTTCGTCGTTTTCCGTCTCGAAAGGACGCCACGGATGGCCTCCAGCGAGCTTCGAACTTTTCGCGCACCGACGATGGCGCAGGCCTTGGCCGAAGTGAAAAAGGCCTTGGGCGGCGACGCGGTCATCCTGCACACACGATCGCACAAGGTGGGCGGCGTGATGGGCGTCGGGGCCAAGCAACTGGTGGAGATCACGGCGTCGTCGCCGAAGGGGTCGGCGGGGGGCCTGCAGGTGCGGGTGCCGGCACGCGCGGCGCGGAGCGCGGTTGGCGGCGCGGCTGGCGGGACGGTTGGTGGGGCGGGCGCGAAGGTCGAGGCCAGGCCCGCGCGAGTGGCGGCGGGCGTCTCTCAGGCATCGGGTGCGGCGACGGTGCGAGAGCAAGCCGCCGAACCCGTGGGCACGCGCGCGACGGCGACGCTGGAGCGGCCTGGTGGGCGGGTGGTGGACCGATTGGCGGTGCGCACGCCGCTCTCGCCCGAATCGACCAAGGACCGCATCATCCTCGAGGATGAGCTGGCGTCGATCAAGAAGCTGGTCGGGCAGGTGCTGCAGTGTTCGCGGCAGACGGCGGCGCATGTGAGCCACGCGTCGCGCCCGGGCGCGAGCTCGGCGAGCGCGTCGGCGGTGCTCGCGCTTGGGCCCATGTCGGAGCCCTTGTTCGCGAACTACATGCGGCTGTGCGACGCGGGCGTGCCGGCAGAACTGGCGGAGGAGATCGCGTCGGATGTCCGCGGGGCGTTGACGCCGTCGCAGATCGGTGATGCGGCGGTGGTGCGGAACGCGGTGCTGACGAGGCTGGCGTCGATGATGCCGGTGGTGGGGTCGATGGAGACCGCGGCGCCGGAGGACGGGCGGCCCCTGACGATCGCGCTGGTCGGGCCGACGGGAGTTGGGAAGACGACGACGCTGGCGAAGCTGGCGGCGCTGTACAAGCTGCGGTATGGGAAGCAAGTCGGGCTCATCACGAGCGACACGTACCGCATCGCGGCGGTGGATCAGCTCAGGACGTATGCGCAGATCATCGATGTGCCGCTGAGCGTGGTGATGACGCCCGAGGAAATGACGGAGGCGTGCCGCGGGATGCGCGGGTGCGATGTGGTGCTGATCGACACGGCGGGGCGGTCGCAGCACGACGCGACGCGGCTGGATGAGTTGCGTTCGTTCCTCGAGGTGTGCGTGCCGCACCAGACGCATTTGGCGTTGGCGGTGACGGCGGCGGACTCGGTGATGTATCGCGCGGCGGATCGGTTCGGCGCGATGTCGCCGGATCGGATTCTCCTGACGAAGCTGGACGAGGCGGTGAACTTCGGGGCGGTGGCGGGGCTGTGCCGTCGAACGGAACTTCCGGTGAGCTTCGTGACGCTGGGGCAGGAGGTTCCCGACCAGATCGAGCTGGCGAAATCGGAGAAGCTGGCGCGGACGGTGCTGGACGGCGAGGTCGTGGCGTGAATGATGGCGCGGGCCAAGTCGCGGCGAGCGCGAGCCGGATCGGTCCGTCGCTGTCGGGCGAGGACCAGGCGTCGCGACTGCGCGCGATGGTGGGTCAGACGCTGTCCTCGGGGCAGGTCAATCAGGGGGCGATGGGGCAGTTGGGCCGCGTGATCACGGATGCGGCGCGCGAGGGTGAGCCCCCGGCGTGGCGGCGTGCGGGGCACGCGGGCGTGCCGATCGTCGCGATCACGTCGGGCAAGGGGGGCGTGGGGAAGACCAACCTGGCGGTGAACCTGTCGATCGCGCTCTCGGCGCGACGGGCGCGGGTGACGCTGCTGGACGCCGACCTTGGGATGGCGAACACGGACGTGCTGCTTGGGATGACGCCGACGCGGCGGATTGATGCGGTGGTGGGGAATTCAAACGTTGGGAGCATGAGCGGCGCGGGGCGAGGGGTGGGGTTGCTGGCGGGGTTGTGCGTGGAAGCGCCGGGCGGGTTCAGGCTCATCCCCGGGTCGGCGGGCGTGGCGAGGATCGCGGACCTGCCGCGGCAGTCGCGGGCGGCGATGATCGACGCGCTATCGACGCTGTCGGACAGTTCGGATGTGGTGCTGATCGACACGGGGGCGGGCGCGCACGCGGGCGTGACGTCGTTCGTGCGTGCGGCGGACCTGGCGCTGGTGGTGGTGACGCCGGAGCCGACGTCGATCGCGGACGCGTACGCGATGGTGAAGTGCCTGACGGACGCGGGTCGGATGCGGGAGAGCATGCCGCGGGTGATGCTGGTGGTGAACCAGGCGCGTGGCGAGGAGGAAGCGCGAGCGGTGCACGCGCGGATCGCGGCGGTTTCGGCGCGGTTCCTGGGCGCGGAACCGGGGATGTTCGGATGGGTGCCGAGCGATGCGGGGGTTTCGATGGCGGTGCGGGCGCGCACGCCGTTTGTGTTGCGGGAGCCGCGGGGAGCGGCGTCGCTGGCGGTGATGCGGCTGGCGGAGGCGCTCGAGGCGAGGTTGATACCCCGTTGCGCCGAACATGCTCCGAACGAAGGTGGGTGGCTGGCGCGCATTCTGCGCGGGCTTGCGGGGAATCGCGGCGGCGCGGTGGGCATGGCGCGCTGATTGCGAGAGTTTCCGATGAAGTCGTGAAGTTGGTGGTGATCGCGGCCGATACAGGCGGCGCGCGAGCGCGGTCGGTTCTGGGACTGGCCGCCGGAGAAGAGACCGAGGCTTCAATTCTGGGATTGAGGCGGAGGTCTGGGGAGACACCGTGCCACAGATGGTTCGCACGATCGCGGCGTGTCTTGGCCTTACGGCGTTTGCCGTGGCGATCGCGGCGGGACTGCTTGCGCACAACCCGGCGGGATTGGTGCTGGGGCGGGCGCTGGCGGCGCTGGTGGTGGGGCAGGTGGTCGGGATCTTGATCGGGCAAGTGGGGACGCGGGTGGTGGAGGACCAGCTGCGGGCGTATGTGTCGTCGAATCCGCACGCGGGGCGTGCGGAAGTTTCCACCGGTTCTCCACCGGTTGAGAAGAATGATGGGGTTGCGGGCTGAGGCGAGTTGCGGGCGCGCGCGGGATGTGTACAATCCGTGCGTGCGGTCAAGGATGATCGTCACACAAACGCGCGTCGGGTTTCGTGACGCGTGACAATCTGATCGAAGCCGTGTTCAAGTCTTGAACACGGCACGCCACGAAGGGTCAAGGAGTCGACCATGGCGAGCGCCAGGGCAACGGGAAGAGCGGGGTTGAGGGCGGCGGCGCGCTTCGGCGCGAGGCACGCGGAGGCGTCGAAGGCCAAGACGCCGTACGACGACATCCCCATCAACAGCGTGTGGAAAGAGTACAAGAAGACCAAGGCGGAGCCGATCCGCAATTTCCTGATGGAGAAGTTCCTGCCGCTCGTGCGTTACAACGCCGAGCGGATATACGCGCGTCTGCCCGACGAGGTCGACATCGAGGACCTGATGTCGGCGGGCATCTTCGGGCTCAAGGACGCGATCGCGGCGTTCGACCTGGAGCGCAAGGTGAAGTTCGAGACGTTCTGCGCCCCGCGCATCCGCGGCGCAATCCTGGACGAGCTTCGCTCGATGGACTGGGTGCCGCGGCTGGTGCGGCATCGCACGGCTCGGTTCGAGGGCGTGCGCCAGCAGATCGAGATGGAGACGGGCCAGCCGGCGACCGACGCGCAGGTGTCGGAGCGGATGGGCCTGCAGGGCGAGGAATTCGACAAGCTGAAGCGCGACGGCTCGCCGGTGAACATCCGGTCGATCCACGGGCGCTGCTTCCCGTCGGACTCCGGGCGTGACGTGCGCGAGATCGACGTGATCCGCGATGACTCGCAGCTCAACCCGGTGAAGGAGATCCAGCGGCGCGATCTGAAGGAGCTGATCACCAAGGGGCTTTCGAGGGCCGAGCGGCTGATCGTGCTGCTTTACTACTACGAGGGCATGACGATGCGGGAGATCGGCGCGACGCTGGACCTTTCCGAGTCGCGGGTGAGCCAGATGCACACGTCGATCCTGCTGCGGCTCAAGGCGCACATGCAGCACCGGTCGATGGAGCTGGAGCCGTTGGAGGAGTGAGCGGCTCGAAGAAAACGCAGTGATCTCGAACACCCGCGACGAGCGGGTGTTTTTCTTGGGCGGGCGAAGGGAAGCCGATCCGAGTGGAGTCGGGCGAGCGGTTCAGCGCCGCGGCGGGAGGCCGCGGGCCCTGGGGGATGGAAGGCGGGAGGTGGGGTGATGCCGGCCGCGCGGTTTGGGCGTCGGGGTGGAACGGGAGCCTGTTGCGATCGTGAGCTGGAGGCGGAGTGGCGGACAGATTGGGCGGTCTGGGGCGTGCAACGGGGTGGTGAGGTCGCTGGTATTCTCTGGACCACGCATGAGCGCGATCGCGAAAACCACTGTTCCGACCAGGCCCTGGGCCGTCGACCTGGCGGACGTCGCCAAGACCTACAAGGGGCGGATCCACGCGCTGCGCGGCGTGTCGATGAAGGTCGCGATGGGCGAGATCTTCGGACTTCTGGGGCCCAACGGCGCGGGCAAGTCGACGCTGGTGAAGATCCTGATGACGGTGATCAGCCCGAGCCGCGCCAAGGGCTCGGTGCTCGGCCATCCGGTGGGGCACAAGCCGACGCTTGCGCGGGTGGGATACCTGCCGGAGCACCATCGGTTCCCGGACTATCTGACCGGCGGGCAGGTGCTGGAGTTCTACGCCGGGCTGTGCGGCGTGGGGCGGGCCGAACGCAAGAAGCGGCGCGGCGAGCTGCTGGAGCTGGTGGGCATGGCGCGCTGGGGCGACACACGCGTCAAGAGCTATTCCAAGGGCATGCGTCAGCGCATCGGCATCGCGCAGGCGCTGATGAACGACCCCGATCTGGTCGTGCTCGACGAGCCCACGGACGGCGTGGACCCGGTGGGGCGGCGTGACATCCGCAACATCCTGCTCGAAGTGAAACGGCGCGGCAAGGCGGTGTTCCTCAACAGCCACCTGCTCAGCGAGCTCGAGATGGTGTGCGACCGCGTCGCGATCCTCGTGCAGGGCGCGGTGGCGTCGCAGGGAACGATCGGCGAGCTCACGGAAGGGCGCGAACGGTACGAGATCGAGCTCGAGGGCGAGCGTGCCCCGTTCGACGTCCTGCGCGAGATCGCGCCCGAGCTGGTGTCGGCGGGCAAGCTCGCGGGCGGCGAGGCGATCGAGCACACGCCGACGATGCTGCGGGTCGCGACGGGCGACGCGGCGCGCGTGCAGGGATTGGTCGATCTCTTCCGCGGGCGCGGTGTGGTGATTCGCGCGTTGCGCCCGGTTCGGCCCTCGCTGGAGGACCTGTTCATGCAGGCCGTCACCGACCCGACCACCGGGCATGTGCTCGACCCCGGGGCGGCGGAGAACAGCAAGAACGGCGGCGCGGGTGGGCGCGGCGGCGCCGCGGCGCGTGGGGGTGCCGCGTGACGCAGACCATCGCGCTGCTCGTGGACGCGTACCGGGAGCTGAACGCCAAGAAGCTCTTCTGGATCACGCTGATCCTGTCGGGCTTCATCGTGGCGGCGTTCGCGTGCGTGGGGCTGGACGCGCAGGGGCGGAAGATCCTGTGGTGGTCGTTCCCGATCCCGATGTTCAACACGGGGACGATCAGCCTCGACCTGTTCTACAAGTTCGTGTTCGTCAACTTCGGCGCGGCGCTGTGGTTGGCCTGGGCCGCCATGATCCTTGCGGTGGTGTCGACGGCGTCGATCATCCCGGACTTCGTGTCGGGTGGCGCGGTCGAGCTGTCGCTCTCCAAGCCGATCGGGCGGCTGCGATTGTTCCTCACCAAGTATGTCACGGGCCTTCTGTTCGTGATGCTGCAGGTGGGCGTGGTCTCGCTGGCGTCGTTCATGGTGATCGGGCTGCGCGGCGGGGCGTGGGAGCCGCGGCTGTTCCTGGCGATCCCGATCGTGGTGGGGGTGTTCAGCTATCTGTACTGCATCAGCGCCCTGGTGGGCCTGCTCACGCGCTCGACGGTGGCGGCGCTCCTCCTGACGCTGCTCTTCTGGATCTTCCTGTTCATCCTCAATTCGGCGGACGCCGCCACGCTTGCCATCAAGACCGACATGGCGGGGCGGCTGACGGCCCAGGAAAAGCGGCTGGTGCGTCAGCAGGCGGAAGTGGAGCGGCGCGAGCACTGGGCCGCGGACCAGCTCAATGAAAAGGCGCGGTCGGAGGCCAAGGAGAAGGGCGAGCCCGAGCCGTCGCCCTCGGCGTGGACGCCGGAGCAACTGGACTCAGCGGACCCGACGCTTCCGAACGTGCGCGGCGAGCGTGGGCGGCTGGAGAAGCAGATCGAAGAGTCCACGGACAACATCAAGCAGCTCAAACGCTGGAACGACGGGTTTGTGATCGCCAAGACGATCTTTCCGAAGACCACGGAGACAACGGGGCTGCTCGAGCGCGTGCTGGTGAGCGATTCGGACCTGGAGAAGCTGGCCAAGGCGTTCGGCGGCGAGGAGCGTCGCGGGCGGCGCGACCCGGATCGTCCCGACAGCGACCTGGAGATGGAGCGGGCCATGCGCGATCGCTCGGTGGGCTGGATCGTGGGGACGTCGCTGGGGTTTGAGGCGCTGGTGCTGCTGGCGACGTGCTGGATTTTCTGCCGACGGGATTTCTAGGGGCGGGGTCGTGGCCCGTGCGGCGTGATTTCGGCTACCATCGGCGTATGCCGACCCTTGGAAACTCCGTACGGACGTCTGTTGGTCGCGCCCTCTTGGGCGTGCTGGTCGCCGCGTCGTTGTCGCTCGCCACGCCGCACGCTCGCGCGGATGAGTTTCTGGACAAGCTGAACGCGAGCCTGGCGGACGTCAGGAACCCGCAGCGGAGCGACCTGGTGATTTTGCCGCTGCTCGCGAAGATGCAGCCGGCGCCGGGGAAGTACGCCAAGCTCGAGTCGCTGGCGCCGCTCTACCCGGGCTCGCCCGCGATGGCGGAACTGGCGGCGTGGAGTACCGCGCCGACGCAGAAGGCGATCCTCGACGCGATCGCCAGCGTGGCCAAGGAGGACGACTATCGCAAGGCGATGGCGTTTGCCCAGCCGTACGGGGTGGAGGGCGTGCCGGTCGAGATGGTGTCGGCCCGCCTGTACACCGAGCT
Source organism: Phycisphaerales bacterium (assembly GCA_020853815.1). Taxonomy (GTDB): domain Bacteria; phylum Planctomycetota; class Phycisphaerae; order Phycisphaerales; family UBA1924; genus JABWBC01. Next base: position 42,127 of record JADYYE010000136.1, on the reverse strand, counting down.
GGGCGATCCGCCGACGCTGGCGGGAGCGAAGTTCTTTTACATGGATTCGATCCGCGCGATGGAGGTGCTGGTCCACGCCGACGCGATCCGTCGCGCGGGCGAGGGCGACACGATCGGCTCGATCAAGCTTCTGTGCGACTGGACGTTTTTCTGCCGGCAGATGACGGATCGGCGGTTTTTCCGCGAGGTGGTGTGGGCGTACGAGGCGATGATCGTGGCGCAGGAGCGTCTGCGCGACCTTGCGTACTGGGACACGCGCACGAAGAAGGCGCTGGAGCAGGCGTCGCAGCGCGATCAGCTTCCGGCGCTGGTGGCGCGGATCGACGAGGGCAAGGGGTACCTGGAGATGTCGCGTCTGCGCCTGCCGATCGGCGATCGGCTGGGGAGCGAGCAGGCGGTGGCGCGGGTGTACCAGCCGCGCGGCGGGGTGGACGCCAACGTGTTCGCGACCAGCATGTCGCGGATGGGCTCGTCGGAGTATCCGCTGCGTCTGTTCGGCGAGGCGGCCCGCTGGCAGGCGGCGGCGGGCACGCAGAAGAACTGGTTCGAGATCAACGAGCAACTGCCGAGGCTGTACGCGGACTGGGAGTCGCGCTGGCGCCTCGACCCGTTCGACAAGCTGATGGAGAAGCCGTTCGTGTACGCGACGTTCGACCGCGCCGGGTTCGCGGTGCTGGACGCGACGGCGCCGGACATGGGGAGGCTGTTCACGCTGCGCCAGCAGTTGCAGGTGGAGCTGGCGGGCACGCGGCACGCGCTGGCGATCGTGGGGTACACGGCGTCGGCCAAGGCGTTCCCGCCGCAGTTGTCGTCGGTCAGGCCGCAGTGGGTCAAAGCCTTGACGGTGGATGCGTACAACCCGAACCGGGCGCGGGGCGCGGTGCCGCCGTTCGAGTTCTTCGTGCCGATGCGTGACCAGAAGGTGGATGCACGGGGCGAGGCCAAGCCTCACGAGGTGAAGGTATTCGTTCCGGGCGGGGCGAACTTTGACCTGAAGCTGCGCGACGATCAGTTCCTGCTGTACTCGACGGGGCGTGACGGGGCGAACAACTACGCGGGGCGGGTGGACAACCGCCCGGACGCGGGCATCGGCACGGACTACTTGATCTGGCCGCCGGTGTCGTCGTTGTATCGTCAGCACCTGATGGACCTTGGGCAGATCAAGTGAGGGGCGGGCGGACGCTTGGGGCGCGAATCGGCGTCGGTGGGAGCGATCGAGCTACGCCGGAGCGGGTCGTGCGTGCGTTGGTTGAGCATCGACCCGGACCTTCGCGGAGGCTCAGGTCCGGCGTCCAAATGCGGTGGGAACGCGGGCGCGTTGCGGGCTCATCCTGGGCGATTCGTCTCCGCATCTCTTGGTCTTTGCGTCGTTTGTTTCCCGGCACTTCTCGGATCAATCCATGACAACCCCTGAAACGCACAAGCTCGTGATCATCGGTTCGGGTCCGGCGGGCTGGACGGCCGCGATCTACGCCGCCCGCGCCCAGCTTCGCCCGGTCGTGTATTCCGGCGTGCCCAAGCAGAATCCGTCGATCGTTCTCCCGGGCGGGCAGCTCATGCTCACGACCGAGGTCGAGAATTATCCGGGATTCCCGCACGGCATCATGGGCCCGGAGATGATGGCGAAGTTCCAGGAACAGGCCGAGCGATTCGGGACCAGCGTCATCGGCGAGGATGTCGAACGCTGCGATTTCTCGCAGCGCCCGTTCGTCCTGCACACCAGCGACGGAAAGCAGGTCCGGGCCCACGCGGTCGTCATCGCGACGGGGGCGACCGCCAACTGGCTCGGCCTCAAGAACGAGATGCGCCTCGCGACGTCGGGCGGCGGGGTGTCGGCGTGCGCCGTGTGCGACGGGGCGCTCCCCGTCTTCCGCGACCAGCCGCTGGCGGTCGTCGGCGGCGGCGACACCGCCATGGAGGAAGCGACCTACCTGACCAAGTTCGGCTCGACCGTGTACATCATCCACCGGCGCGATTCGCTCCGCGCCAGCAAGATCATGCAGAAGCGGTTCCTCGATCGGCCCAACGCCAAGGTGCTCTACAACAAGGCGGTGGTCGATGTGCTGGGCGGCGATCGGATCAGCGGCGTGCTGCTGGAGGACACCGTGACCAAGGAGCGATCGGAGCTGGCGCTGGCGGGCCTCTTCATCGCGATCGGGCACACGCCCGCGACCGCGTTCCTGAAGGACAGCGGCGTGGAGCTCGATGAGAGCGGGTACGTCGCGCTCAGCACGCGATCGAGCCGGACGAACATCGAGGGCGTGTTCGCGGGCGGCGACGTGGCGGACAGCCACTATCGCCAGGCGGTGACGGCGTCGGGCATGGGGTGCCAGGCGGCGCTGGACGCGGAGCGCTGGCTGGCGGCCCGGGGAGTTGACTGAGGCGATCGAGCGCGAGTGACGAGGTGGGATCGTGGATGGCCGGCGACCCGCTTCGGGTATCGCGCGCGACAGGTGGGCGCGAAGCAAGCCTTCATAGACGGTTTGGCGGCGGAGCGGGCTGGCAAGACGATCGCCTCGACCCCCCAAGGAGGATCGAACTCGTGGGCGACGTGAGCGGCACGCTGGTGGAGATTGGCGAAGTTCAGATCGTCAACGCGACAAGGGAGGCAAGGAAAGCGAAGGAGTTGCGCGCGGGGGTGCGGCGCGCAAAGATTGCCTTGGTAAAAAAAAGGGAAAAGGGCACACGATGGTGCGCGTCGTTCAGAAGTCCGCGGCCAGGCCGCTGGAGCGGAGGAGCGTGCGGAAGCTTTCGCTGAAGACGAAGTTGTGGGACGGGAACTCAAGGCCCGACATGTTCTGATCGATGTGGCTGAACATGAGGTCGATGGCGCCGATCTGCTCGGCGCTCCCGGGCGTGGCGGGGTCGAGGAGTTCGACGAGGCCCGAGACCGACGCGCCGGCGGCGTCGAAGAGGGTCATGGTCGCGGTGTAGCGGAGGGTGTCGCCGGGGATGGCTTCGCGCGAGAGTTCGACCTTGCCGACCTTGGCAAGGACGACTTTTTCCTTGAACGCGCCGGCGTGCCCGACGAGGATGCCGCCGGTCTGGGCCATGCCCTCGACGATGAGCGAGGCGGGCATGACGGGCAGGGGCGGACGCGCGGCGCCGCCCGCGAAATGGTCGTGGAGGTGATCCTCCGCGAGGCTGACGTGCTTGATGGAGACGCAGCGCGTCCGCGGCGTCAGTTCGAGCACGCGGTCGATCCACATCCAGCGCATCGACTTAGGCCTTGCTCAGCTTGCGTTCGACGAAGCGGCAGAGCGAATCGACGGTGAAGACCTGCGCGACCTTGGCGAGCTGGGGGTCCTTCTCGAACTCGGAGAAGTCAAAGTGAGGGAGCTTTTCCTTCATGGCGGCGATGCCCTTGGGCGTGACCTTGCCGTCCTTGACGTACTCGGGGTCTTGCGACACGCCCTGGGGGAAGAGCTCGGCCTGGCCGATCTTGAAGCCGAAGGCTTGTTCGAGCTTGAAGCCGATGTCGAGGAAGTCGATCGACTCGGCGCCGAGATCGGCGGTGAGGGTGGTGTTGGGCTGGACTTCGTCCTCGTCAACGCCCAGGGCGTCGACCAGCACCTCGCGAACTTTTCCGAAGATCTCCTCACGGGTCATGCACGCGGCTCCTGCGAAATCGCTCGCCGGCGTCCGGGACCCCCGACGCGGGCGGATAGCTCCATCCGATAAGCCTCCATGATAGCTCGCGGATTGCCCATCCATCCGCCGAACCGGAGGGGTCGGATTGGGAGGGGGCCTCGGTTGGGATTGCGCGATGAACGGCGGGATTGGACCCGGCACTTCCTCAGCTGACCGGTCGGTTGCGCTGTGCGGAGGACGGGGATGCTGGGGGGGGTCAGGCTCGGGTGACGCGGGCGGGGCGGAGCGTAAGCCGCCCGGAGCACGCGACTTCGGGCGTGGGCGAGCCGGGCTCGATCAGGAGAACTTCGCCCTTCAGGTCGTGCTCATCGTTGGCGGCGGGCTTGGCCCGTTCGACGCGGACCTGGAGCGTTGCGCCGGGCTTGACGAACTTGCCGTATTTGAGCGCACGCACGCGGCCCAGAACCAGCGGCGTGGGATCGGTCCGGGCGTGGCTTGCGAGCTTTCGACCGGCCTGGACCATTGCTTCAAGCATCATCACGCCGGGTAGGACGGGGAAAGTGGGGAAGTGGTCCTGCAGGTATTCCTCCGCGGCGGAGACGTGCTTGATGGTCACGATCCGGTCCGCGGACTGTTCGAGCACGCGATCGACGAGGTCAAAGTGCATGGTGAGACGATACCCGAGGCGGGGGGTGCGGGCGCGGGTACGCTTCGGAAGAAGTGGCGAAGTGGCGAAGTGGCGAAGTGGCGAAGTGGCGAAGTGGCGAAGTGGCGAAGTGAAACACAAGACGAGCCCTCCCCTCACGGTCGGGCTACCGATCATGAGACGAGAAAGGGACGGCGCGATCGAGCGGCGCGATGAGGACTCTGCGTGGCGAGCGTGAAGGACATCGCGATCTGTGTGCGGCACTGGGATTGGTCGGAGACCAGCCAGACGGTGTCGATTCTGTGCCGAGCGCACGGGCTGGTGCGCGCGGTGGTGAAGGGTGCGCGGCGCGAGGGCGCGCCGTTCTCAGGCGGGCTGGAACTGGCAACGCGGGGCGAGGCGGTGATGATCCTGAAGTCGGGCGACGCGATGGCGACGCTGACGTCGTGGGGTCTGGTCGAGGCGTATCCGGCGGTTCGGCGGTCGCTGGGCGCGTTCCACGCCTCGATGTACATGATCGACATCGCTCAGCGCGCGGTTCGCGAGCATGATCCGCACCCGCGGTTGTTCGACGTGCTGTCGGCGGCGCTGGAGCGTCTGGCGACGCCGGGGGAGATTGCGCGGTCGCTGGTGTGGCTGCAGTGGGCGGCGTTGGCGGATACGGGCGTGGCGCCGGCGCTGGATCGGGATGTGGTGACGGGGGAGGTGATCGAACTTGCGGCGGCGATGGGGTCGGCGGGGCCGGGGTTGGCGTTTGATCCGGCGCGCGGCGGGCTGGTGGTGGGCGCGGAGCGGGGAGATGTGTGGCGGGTCAGGGCGGAAACGGTGCGATTTCTGCGGCGCGTGAGCGAGCAGTGGTCCCCTGATGAGGTGTCGATCTGGTTTTCGGACCCCGACCTAGGGGATGACGTGATGGCGCGGGCCGGGAAACTGCTTGCGAGCTTCTGGCATGTGGCCCTGGGGTTCTGGCCCGCGTCGGTTCGGTCGGTGTACGCGGGAATTGCGCACTCGAACATTGGAAGGCGGGCTGAAGGGGGGGAAACCACCGGTCGATGATGAGAGGGCGGGGTCGGGTTCGATTCCGGCGGAAGTTGCAAAGACCAGGGAAGGTCGAGCGTTCATGAACCGCGAGCTGCTTGAGGAAATCCTGAGCTGTCCTTCGCTGCCGTCGCTTCCGGCGGTGGCGGTGCGCGTGATCGAGCTGACGGCGAGCAACGACGTTTCGATGAAGGAGCTGGCGGCGACGATCGAGAACGATCAGGCGCTGGCGGCGAAGGTTCTGCGCACGGTCAATTCGAGTTTCTATGGGTTGCGAACGCGGTGCGCGACGATCAGCAAGGCGCTGGTGATGCTGGGGCTTGGGCCGGTGAAGACGCTGGCACTGGGATTTTCGCTGGTGTCGAGCATGGGCGACCAGGACCCGCGGTTTGACTTCGTGGGATATTGGCGTCGCGGGTTGTACACCGCGGTGTCGTCGAAGCTGTTCGCGGAGGCCGCCAAGAAGAAGTGCTCGGAAGAGGCGTTCCTGGGCGGTCTTTTGCAGGACGTGGGCGTGATGGCGTTGTACCGGGCGCTGGGGAACCGCTATCTGGATGTGATGAAGCAGGCGGGCGGCGATCATCGCAAGCTGGTGAAGTTCGAGCTGACCGACCTTGAGGTGCAGCACCCGGACATCGGCGCGATGCTGACCGAGCGATGGAAGTTGCCGGCGGAGTTGGTGTTGCCGGTGAAGTACCACGAGCGGCCGACGGCGGCGCCGAAGGAATGCACGGACCTGGTCCGGCTGGTGGGGCTGGGGAACCTGGCGCACGATGTTTTGAGCGATCCTGATCCGGGTCCGGCGCTGCGACGGCTGTATCAGCGGGCCGAGCAGTGGTTCGGGCTGACGGCGTCGACGGTTGATGGGCTGCTGCGTCGCATCGCGGAGGCGGCCAAGGAGTTGTCGACGCTGTTCAAGCTGGACACGGGGCTGGCGGCGGACGCGGAGGCGATCCTGACCAAGGCGACCGGGCAGCTGCTGGAGATCTCGAAGAACGGCGGGACGGGCTCGCAGTTGCACGAGGGGCTGCAGCACGATCCGCTGACGGGCGCGGTCAGCCGCGATGGCTTCGACGCGACGCTGCGCGAGGCGTTCCGGGCGTCGATCGAGAACAAGGAGCCGATGGGGCTCCTGGAGCTGACGATCGACGATTTCAAGCCGATCCGTCAGTCGGCGGCGGACCTTGCGGACGAGGCGTTGATCGGCGTGACGGCGCTCTTGAAGAAGCACTTCGAGCCGGCGGGCGGGGTGGTGTGCCGCGTGTCGGACGAGGTGTTCGCGATCCCGCTGTCGGGCGTGACCAAGCAGGCGCTGGCGCGGGCGTGCGAGGAGTTCCGGGCGGACCTGGTGCGCGCGTCGGGCGTGTGGCTGAAGGGGCGGATCACGGGTCGGACGACGCTGACGGCGAGCATCGGCGTGGCGTTGCACGAGCCGGAGAACTCGGCGTTCCAGAGTGTCGAGCATCTGGTGACGGCGGCGACCAAGGGCCTGCAAGCGTCGCGTGCCTCGGGTGGGAACTCGGTGCGGGTGGTGTCTCAGAAGGCCGCGGCCTGACGAGGGCGGGCACATCGCGCTCGGTGGCATCGACGAACTCAAGAGCGGACCGGGATAGGCAACGCTGGGCGCGCCGCGGTCAGGGAGCGAGCGGATTTGCCGTCGGCTTGGTCAGGCCGAGCTTTTTCAGCAGGCCCTTGAGATCGCCGGGCCAGGGCGAATGCACATCGACCGTCGCGCCGGTGAGCGGGTGATCGACGACGACGCGGTGGGAGTGGAGCGCGAGGCGCGGCGCCGCGTCGCGCACGCCGGGCGGGGCGTAGAGGTCGTCGCCGAGGACCGGGCAACCGATGGCGTCGAGATGGACGCGGATCTGGTGGAGGCGCCCGGTGAGCAGGCGGCATTCGACGAGCGACGCGACGCGCGAGGTTTCAAGCACTCGATAGGCCGTGATCGCGGGCTTGCCGGCGCGTGAGATGCGGGCGAGGCGCGGCTTGCCGGTGGGGCGGTGGGAGAGGTCGCGCGTGTGGTCTTCGGCGATGGGCATGCGGAGCACGCCCTTGGGCTCTTTGGGCGCGCCCTTGACGACGGCCCAGTAGAACTTCTTGATGGTGTGGTTCTCGAACTGCGCGCGGAGGTGGTCGTAGGAATCGGCGCGGAGCGCGACGATGAGGAGGCCGCTGGTGGCGCGGTCGAGGCGGTGGAGGAGTCCAAAGTCGCGTGATTGCCCGAGGTTCTGGAGCGCCGGGCCGAAGCGGGCGAACAGGCCGTTGAGCAGCGAGTCGTCCTCGTGGGCCAGCCCGGGCTGGGTGACGGTGCCGGGCGGCTTGTTGACGACGACGAGGGCGTCGTCCTCGAAGAGAACCTTGAACGTGACCTTGTCGTTGGGTTGAACGCTGAACGTGGGCACACGCACCTCAGGATGTTGGCGGCGTGAATGCGCACGCGGCGTGGTCAAGGTACCAGCGGAGCTCGCCGCCCACGGGGCGGATCGAGAGCCAGGGGTGGAGCGTCGCGGGGGGCGCGCCGCTGAGCATCTCGAGCGTGGCGCGGGACGACTCGCCCGGCGCGAGCATCGCGACAAAGCGCGCGGCGTTGAGCGTGCGCCGCGTCATGGCGAAGCGATCGTCGAGCGGGCGCTGCACGAACAGGCGGTCTTCGGGATCGGCGGGCATCGCGTGAAGGGCGGCGGATTCTTCGGGCGTCGGCACGCCCAGCAGGACGAAGTCGAGACGATCGTGCCCCTTTTCGCGCCAGCCCAGGTGCTCGCCGAGCTGACGCTCGTATTCGAGCGCGGGATCGGGGGAGGTGAAGGTGACGGCGTGGGCCTGCTCGGGCGGCATGTCGGATTGGTCGACGATCAGGCCGCGGAGCATCTCGAAATTGGCGGGGCGCGAGGGGCCGGGGGAAAGGTGTTCATCCACGAGCCACAGGTGCGTGCGTTTCCAGGGGATGTCGCGGAGGGGCGGGTCGTACATCAGGCGGCGGAGGAACGGCTCGACCGGCGCCGACACCGAGATCGCCAGGTGGAAGTCGCCGAACGCGCGCACGCAGTTGCGCGAGTGGATCAGGAGGTCCGCGGCGGCGGCGTCGATCGCGTCGTCGGCGGCCTGGCGCACGATCACCGTCCCCGGGAGGCGGGGCGGGACGGGCTCGGGGACAAGGTCGTACGATTCGATCATCGCTCCGGGTATTGTGGGCGCTGCGAGGGCGGAACGCCAGTCGGGGCGGGAGTTTGGTGGGTGCGATGGGGAATGGGCAACGGGCAATGGGCAATGGGCGATGGGCAATGGGCAATGGGGAATGGGCAATGGGCAATGGGGAATGGGGTGTGGGGAGCGGGGAAGACAGCGGGCGCGCGACGAGAGAGTGATTCAAACCTTGCGGTCGCCCGCGGGTTGGTGAGACGCGGCGCGTGCGTCGAGTGAAGTGAGCGAGGCGGGAGATCTTTTGACACCACTGGCGCGGATCATCGACGCGAATCTGAACCGGGCCCGCGAGGCGCTGCGCACGCTGGAGGATTTGGCGCGGTTCGTGCTGGATGACGAGGTGATGTGTTCGCGGCTGAAGCGGGCGCGGCATGGGCTGGTTGAGGCCGCGGAGATGCTGCCGATCGACCGGGCGGCGCTCCTGGCGTGGCGCGATACGCCGGGCGACGTGGGGACGCGTGTCAGCGCTCCGGGCGAGTACCGGCGGACGACGGCGGGCGACATCGCGGCGGCGGCGTTCGGGCGCTTGCAGGAAGCGCTGCGCTCGATGGAAGAATGCAGCAAGGTGATATCAGAGGGCTTGGTTGCGGGCGCGGGTGATGGCGAAAGCTCTGGAGTGAGCGCGGAGTGGGACGACCGAGATTCGGCACGGGTGGGACGTGGGAATGGCGGTGCGTTGAAGGCCGCCGGGGCATTCGAGTCAATCCGTTACGAGTCATATGAGCTCGAGCGATTGCTGTTGCAACGCCTTTTCAGCGGGCGGTCAGGGCAATGGACGCTGTGCGTTCTGCTCACGGCGTCGATGTGCGCCCACCACTCGCTGCCGCGCGTCGCGGAGCTGTGCATCGAGGGCGGCGCGTCGGCGTTGCAGGTGCGCGAGAAAGACATGGACGCACGCGAGTTCCTCGGCACGATTCGGCGCGTCATGGAGATCGCGAGGCCCGCGGGAGTGCCGGTGATCGTCAACGACCGCGCGGACCTGGCGCTGCTCGCGGGGGCGGCGGGCGTTCACGTCGGCCAGAGTGATCTCTCGGTGCGCGACGTTCGACGCCTGGCGGGCTCGTCGCTCCTCGTGGGCGTTTCGACGACGAACCTTGAGCAGGCGCGGCGTGCGGCGGCGGACGGCGCGGATTACTGCGGCGTTGGTCCGATGTTTGCGACCACGACCAAGGAACGGGCGCCCGCGGGGGTCGGATTTCTGCGGGAGTATCTGGCGGAGACGGCCTGCCGCGGCGTGCCGCACCTGGCGATCGGGGGCATCGGCCCGGACAACGTCGGCGAACTGGTCGAGGCGGGCTGCCGCGGCGTGGCGGTGTCGGGCGCCGTGTGCCGGTCGAGCGATCCCCGGGGCGTGTGCGAGCGATTGGTTGAGGCCATCAAGCGGTAGGTGCTCAATCGCGCCGGCGTCGCGGGCCGATACACTCCGGTATGCCCGTCACCTTTCAGCAGCACCGACTTTCCAACGGCCTGACGATCATCGCGGAGACCGACCCCTCGGCCCACACGACGGCGGCGGGTTTCTTCGTCAAAACCGGTGCGCGCGACGAGGCCGCCCCCGTGATGGGAGTCAGCCATTTCCTTGAACACATGATGTTCAAGGGCACCGACGACATCTCGGCGGAGGAGCTCAACCGGCGATTCGACGATCTTGGCGCGCGGAACAACGCGTTCACCAGCGCCGAGATGACTTGCTTCTACGCGAGCGTGCTCCCCGAGCGGTTCGACGAGATGGTGTCGCTGCTCGCCAGGATGATGCGCCCGGCGCTCCGCCAGGCGGACTTCGACACCGAGAAGGGCGTGATTCTCGAAGAGATCGCGATGTACAAGGACAACCCGTTCTGGGTGCTGTACGAGGCCGCGATCGAGAAGCACTTCGGCGCGCACCCGCTCTCGCACCGCGTGCTGGGCACGACCGAGACCATCACGGCGCTGCAGCGCGACCAGATGATGGACTATTTCCGCGCGCGGTACTCGGCGGACAACACGACGCTGGCGGTGGCGGGGCGCGTGGACTTTGCAAAGCTCGTCGCGCTCGCGGAGCGGATGTGCGGCTCGTGGGAGCGCACGGGTGCGGCCCGCGACGCCAACCGCCCGCGCCCCGTGGGCGGCGAGTTCACGATCGAAGACGAAAAGGTGAGCCGCGCGTACATCCTCGGGCTGGCCGATGCGCCGGCGATCGAGGACGAGCGGCGGTACGCGGCGGGGATGCTGGCGCAGGTTCTGGGATCGCCGGACAACAGCCTGCTCCACTGGGCGCTGATCGAGACCGGGCTTGCGGAAGAGGCACAGGCGGCGTTCGATGCGCACGACGGCGTGGGGCACTATTTCATCTACGCCTCGGCGGACCCGGCGCGGATCGATGACGTGTGGGCGCAGGTGCGGACGCAGGTCGACCGATTGATCGACGCTGTGACACCCGATGACCTGGAGCGGCTGCGGAACAAGGCCGCGACGGCGCTGACGGTGGGCGGCGAGCGTCCGGGCGATCGCATGCACCGGCTGGGGCGGCTCTGGACGACCACGGCGCAGTACCGCCCGCTGGAAGCGGAATTGGAGCGGATCACGAAGGTGACGCTGGATGACCTGCGCGCGGTGGCGGCGGCGTATCCGATCAGGCCGGTGACGGTGGGGAAGCTGGTGCCGAAGGGGTGATGGGTTCGAACTCGCTGAGATTCCAGGCGCGCCCGCAGTGGGCGCAGGCGGTGCAACCGTCGAAGGACGGCGCGGGAAATTCGTCGAGTTCTCCTCCGCAGTTGGCGCAGACGTGATGGCTGAGAAGCGCTGCACGGAATCGGCGGGGATTGACGTTGCCTCGGCGAGCTATGTAGAGCACGACCGCCGCGATGAGGGCGGTCACTACGCCGACCAAGGCGATGTCGAACACGCGGTCTCGCGGCGCCGGGTTGCGGATGATGAAGATCGCGACGTTGAAGACCAGCCATCCCAGGATCGTCACGGGAAACACGCGTCGGAGGCGGCGCTTGCGCTCAAACGCTACCTGCCGCAGCAGTCTGGCGGCCATCTTTGTTGAGGCTCGGGGTTGATTGGACCATTTCATGATCGAGAACCCGCGCAGATCGAGCGGCACTCCACGGTCGTCGGTACACCATTCGAACGACGAGCCGTTCGCGCCCATCATGACGTCGAGCGTGAGGTCGCTGGCCGCGATGTTGTCGGACTTGAGTGTCCAGCGATCGGGGTGCCACGCCGAGCCGCACTCGGGGCAGGTGACCAGACCGTCATCGTCGGCACTCGACTTGGAAAGATCGCACGCGCAGACGCCGCAGCGTTGGTGGGCCGAGAGCCATGCGGTAAGTTGAGGCAGGCTCTGACGGAATGGACCGCCGAGCCGCGAAGCGAGAGTCAACAACATCGTGAACAAGAGCGGGATGCACACGATCATCCACTGATACGGGGTCATCGAGGCGAGTTGTGATAGGGCTTGCGCGGGATTCGACAGGAACAAGGCGACGGAACCGATCGTTGCGACCACGATGATGAGCCACATCCAGAAGTTGAAGCGACGATATCGAGCGGGTTCTTTGCCTCTGGGCCAGATCGTGCGGACCAAGCGGCCCGGCCTCAAGCTCGGTATTGGCCGCCCGCGATCGTCAAGCGTCTTCCACAGGATGAGCCGGCTCCAGCCCATGCGTAATGAGTATATCGGCAAGTCAGATTTGGGGGAAGCGATCTGATGGCGGAATTGGCCGGCCGCATTCGGGACAGACGCCGGCGGGTAGGCCGTGGGTGAAGTAGCCGCAGGCGGGGCATTGGTCCGGTCGAGGGAGCCGGCGGAGCCAGCGGCGAGCGAGGAACGCGCCAATCAAACCCATGCCGAACGGCACGCCAAGGTGCATCGAGATAATCGCCAGTCCCGTTGGATGACGCGAGAAGAAGACGGGTGGCCACCACTCCATCGGGATCCGGCGCGTATCGCAGTGCCAATTCCAGACCGGCTCCGATGGCATCGCTCGATTGGTTGCTTCAATGAGCTCCCTCCGGAAGGGCGCGGAGGTCCAGAGATAGCCCGCATAGCCGGCCTTTACGCCGAGCATGTCACCGAACTGTGTCATCCAGAACGCGGTCCAGCGCGCCGAAGTCACCCAGAGCGCCGCGCTGGCCACACTGATCGATAGACACGTCCACAGCAACACCGTCGCGATTCTGCGTTGGCGAACCACGCCGCGCCCGATGGGGCGTGGTTCACGGCTTGTGCTTGGCTTGCCCGCCATGGGAACAGTCTAACGCCGATCGCGCACCGCCAACAGGTTGGCAAAGCCACACAGGCGAAGCGCCCTCGCTCGCAGTTCGGGCTCTTGAAGGCGAATCGTTCTCCAGCGAGCCGCGTCTACCTCCCCTTGCTGTCCCCACGCGCGAAGATGCTCGCGACGTAGTTCAGCACGTCCGCGGCCGAGGTCTCGTTGTAGCCGAAGTTCTTGATGAGGCGCTGCTTGACGATGTCGATCTTCTGCTGCGTCTCGTCGTCGACGACGCTGCTCACCAGGTTCTTGAGCTTGATCGTGTCGCGCTGGTCCTCGAAGAGCTTGAGCTCCAGCGCGCGATAGAGGCGTGCGTTGGTGTTGTACTCGAACTTCTTGCCGTCGAGCGCGAGCGCGCCGATGTAGTTCATGATCTCCTGGCGGAAGTCGTCCTTGCGGGATTCGGGGATGTCGATCTTCTCCTCGATCGCGCGCATGAGACGTTCGTCGGGCTCGTCGTACTTGCCGGTGTACTTGTTGAGCACCTTTTCCTTCTGGGTGCTGGCGCGGACGTTCTCGATGTAGTTGACGCACAGGCGGCGGATCGCATCCTCATCGGCGCTGATGGCGCGCTGCACCTCACCCTTGATGATGTCCTCGTACTCTTCCTTCACAACCGCGAGCAGCTCGCGGTAGCGCTTCTTGGTGTTCTCGTCGCTGATGAGCGAGTGGTGCGACAGGCCGCCCTCCAGCTCGTTGAGCACCATGAAGGGGTTGATGCACTTGTCCTCGATCGCCTGGCGACCGACGAGGGCGTTGCTGACTTTGTCCTGGATGTAGCGCGGCGAGATGCCCGCCATGCCCTCGCGCGGGGCCTCTTCCTTCAGCTCCTTCACGCTGTCTTCGGTGAAGCCGGGGATGTTCTTGCCGTTGTAGAGCTTGAGCTTCTGGAGCACGGTGAGCCCGGCTTTCTTGGGCTCTTCGAGGCGGGTGAGCACGGCCCACATGGCCGCGACCTCGAGCGTGTGCGGCGCGATGTGGATGTTGCGGATGCGATCGGCGCCGAAGTCCTTCTGGTAGATGCGGATCTCGTCGTCGAGGCGGATGTTGTAGGGGACGTCGATCTTGATGGTGCGGTCGCGGAACGCCTCCATCATTTCGTTGGACTGGAGGCGCTTGTACTCGGGCTCGTTGGTGTGCCCGAGGATCACCTCGTCGATGTGCGTCTGGGCGAACTTCTTGGGCTTGATGGAGTGCTCCTGGGTCGCGCCCAGGAGGTCATAGAGGAACGCGACGTCGAGCTTGAGGAGCTCGATGAACTCGCACACGCCGCGGTTGGCGATGTTCAGTTCGCCGTCGAAGTTGAAGGCGCGCGGGTCGGAGTCCGAGCCGTAGAGGGCGATCTTGCGGTAGTTGATGTCGCCCGTGAGTTCGGTGGAGTCCTGGTTCTTCTCGTCCTTGGGCTGGAAGGTGCCGATGCCGACGCGGTCCTTTTCGGAGAGGACGATGCGCCGGACCTTGACGTGTCCCATGACCTTGCGCCAGTCGCCTTCGTAGAACTCCATGAGGTTGTCGAGCACGCGACGGCAGAACGGGTCGGGCTCGCCCGAAACACGGAGTTTTCCGCCGTGGTGCTTGGGCTTGAACGCGGCGTTGAGCTTGGCCATGACTTCGTCGCGGGCTTCGCGAGGGACGAGCACGAGCGGCTCTTCGTGCATGGGGCACGGGTATTCGTGCGTTTTCCTGGCGCGCTTGCCCTGGCCGCTGGGCGGCGAGTCGGGCTCGGGCGAAGCTTCGCAGTGCTCATCGAGCATCCAACTGAAGGTGTACAGGGCGCCGTCGGTGGTGCGCGAATAGGCCTCGATGCCCTTTTTTAGGAGGCGAGCGATGGTCGACTTGCTGGAGCCGACCGGGCCGTGGAGGAGCAGGATGCGTTTGTCGGTGCCATATCCCTCGGCGGCGGAGCGCAGGAAGTCGACGAGCTGCATGAGGGCGAAATCGAGGCCGAAGATGCCGTCGGCGCCGTTGTCGAAGGGGTCGGAGAAGAAGTGATAGCGGATGCACTCCTTTTTGAAGAGGCGGTAGCGATCGCAGCCGTACGACATGATGGCGTCGTAGAGGCGCTGGTACGCGTTGCGGACGACGCCGGGATTCTCGCGGCAGATATCGAGGTATTCCCAGAAGGTTCCGGCCCAGTGCTGGTCCTGGTAACGCCGCCGGTCAAGCTTGGACTCGATCAGTGAAACCAGCTCTTCGCTCATGGACGAGCCTCCTTGCACAGATTGACCAACCGGCGGTGCGCGATCGCGCACATCGTCCTATCGGCACCGGGCGGGCCTCGCACAACTCGGACCCGCGATCTCTCCAGACTTCGATACGCACACTTCGCTCGGCGTATTCAGAATCTGATGGGAGTTACACGCCCGCGCAATCTCCGCGCCGATCGGGCGCGGGTCGCGGCGATGGCAGCCCCGGCGCTGGGGCTTCCGCCCGGTCGGCGGGCGATGGCCGCGGGGCGGGGGCCGCCCGGCACGGCGCGGGGCCTGGCACTAGGCTTGGGGCATGAGCACCGGCCCGAAGGTCTGCGTCGTGGGTTCCGTCAACATGGACATCGTGGTGCGCTGCCCGCGCCTGCCCAAGCCGGGCGAGACGCTCCTGGGAAGCTCGTACAAGGCCTTCCCGGGCGGCAAGGGCGCGAACCAGGCGGTGGCGTCCGCTCGGCTGGGCGCGCGGGTGTCGTTGGTCGGCGCGGTGGGCGACGACGCGCACGGACGCGAGTTGTTCAAGACGCTCGAGGCCGAGGCGATCGATCTCTCGCATCTGTTCGTGCGCTCCGGGCGGGCCTCGGGGCTGGCGATGATCACGGTGGCCGAGGGCGGCGAGAACACCATCATCGTCGCGCCGGGCGCGAACGCAACGCTCACCGCGGACGAGGTGTCTCTCGCACGCTCCGCGATCGAAACCAGCGACGTGCTCCTGATGCAGCTCGAGACGCCGACCTCGGCGGTGCTGGCGGCGGCCAAGATCGCGTCCGACGTGGGCAAGCCCGTGATCCTCAACGCGGCGCCGGCCCGCGCGATCCCGCCCGAACTGTCGCGATTGCTGAGCGTGCTGATTGTGAACCGGACCGAGGCGGGAATCCTGGGCGGATTGGACCCGAGCGTGGAGCCGTCGCGGCTGGCGCTGCGCCTGGCGGAGACCGGGCCGACGGCGGTCGTGCTGACGTTGGGAAGCCAGGGCGCGGTGGTGGCGTACCGGAATCGCCCGAAGCGCGTGGGGAGTTTCTCCGTGCAGGCGGTGGACTCGGTCGGCGCGGGCGACGCGTTTGCTGGCGCGCTGGCGTTCGGCTGGCCGGCGGTTCACGCGGCGTTCCGGGCCAAGAGCCCGGATGAGTTCGCGCTGCTCGACCTGGCGCTGGCGATGGCGTCGGCGGCGGGCGCGCTGGCGACGACCAAGGCAGGGGCGATCCCGTCGCTTCCGCATAAGGGCGAAGTCGATGCGTTGGTCGCGCAGCACGCCGGGAGCATGTCATGAACAGGACGATCGATCTGGGCGGCGCGTGGCGATGCCGTGCGGATGCGGATGACCGCGGCGTGCGAGATCGCTGGTTTGTTTCCCCGCCCAGCGAGGGCTGGAGTGTCATCGATCTGCCCGCGCCGGCGCAGCGGGCGCTCGGGCTGGACCACAAGGGCGTGTCGTGGTATCAGCGGCAGGAGCCCGCGCCGGTGCTTGAGCCGGGCCAGCGGCTTTGGGTGTGCTGCGAATCGGCCGCGACCGACGCGGAGTTCTGGGTCAACGGCACGAGCATCGGGCGGAACGTGGGCGACTCCATCCCGTTCCAGTTTGAAGTACCGAACGAGATCGCGAGTCGGGTGGCGAGCGGCGTGCTCAACATCGTCGCGCGGGTGGACCAGATTCACGCGCCGCCGCCCGCGCCGGGCGTTCTGGTGCAGAACGGGCACATCACCAAGGGCTTCCACGATGTGCTGAGTCTGCAACACGCGGGGTTGTGGGGCCGCGTGACCATGCGCGTGACCGGAGCCAGCGCGATCCGTCCCGGCGGCGTGCGCATCATCGCGGACCCCGAGAGCGGCAAGCTGCGCGTGCTGGTCGAGCTGGTCGATTCTGGTGGCGCCGCTCTCCAGAGCGGCGCATTCGGTGTGACGGGCCATGCGTCGGGTTCGTGTGATTCAACACCATCTCTCCGCGTTCGCATCGCCGACCCAGACGGGCACGAGGTGGCGACTCTGGAGGGCGACATTCCGCACGGCGCAACGGGCCTGGAACTCCAGGGCTGCGTGGTCTCGCCATCGCCCTGGAGCCCGGAAACGCCGTCGCTCTACAACGCAAGCGTGGAGGTCCTGTGCAAGGGCGTGCGCTCGGACGCACGCGACATTCGCTTCGGCTTCCGCAGCGTCCGCGTCGGCGGGCCCAACAACTCACGCATCCTGCTCAACGACCACCCGTTCCAGATCCGCGGCGTGCTCCACTGGGGGCACGAGCCGGCGCACATCTCGCCCGCGCCCTCACGCGGCCAGGTGCGGGCGGAGTTCGCGATGCTCCGGCGCATGGGATTCAACTGCGTGTGCCTGTGCATGGTCTATCTGCCCGAGCACTACTACGACCTCGCCGACGAGATGGGGATGCTCATCTGGCAGGAGCATCCCGTCTGGAAGTCGCCCATGGGCGACGAGCACATCCCGGAGTATCAGCGGCTGTTCGCGGAGTATTTCCGCCGCGATCGCAACCATGCGTCCGTCATCCTCGTCAGCGGGAGCTGCGAGCACGAGAACTTCAACAAGACGCTCGGCGCGTGGTGGTGGGATCGCGCCAAGGCGGAACTGCCCGACCGCCTCGTGCAGGTGCAGACGGCGTTCATCGACTGGGCCGACCCCGATCGCGTCGACCTCTACGACGAGCATGTGTACGACAACTCGGGGCGCTGGATCGATTTCCTGGACGACGTCCAGGCCAAGATCGCGGGGCTCACGCCCCGGCCGTTCGTCATGGGCGAAACGATCATCGCCAACGCCTGGCCCGACACGCGGGCGCTTTCGGTGCTAGCGAAGGAGTCGCCTCGCCGGTGGTACCTTACCAAGGGGCTGGAGGAGTGCGCCGCTCTTGAGACGCGGATCGAAGCGCGGTGGGGGAGCGAGACGCTCGCCAGGTTCCGGCGTCAGGCGGACGCGTTTGCGATCGGCATCCGCAAGTTCCAGGTGGAGGCGTTCCGCGCCTATGAGAACCACGCGGGCTGGGTGATGAACCACATCCGCGACGTGCCGGCCTGCCGCTGCGGGTACATGGATGACCTGGACCGCTGGCGCTACACGCCCGAGCGGACGCTCCCCTGGCTGGCGGACGCGACGTTGCTCCTGCGCACGCCCGGCCAGTCGCTGGCGGCGTATCCGGGCGCGGCGACGGTCGGCGTGCGCCTGACGAACTTCGCGGGGCGCGACATCTCCGGGGAGATCGAACTCGCGGACGATTTCGGCGAGCGTCGCTCGGCGCGCATCCGGGCGGAAGCCGGGCACGTCGCGGACGCCTCATTCACCCTTGACCACCCCGAGGTTCGCGTTCCGACCAAGCGAACGATCGAGGCGCGGCTCGCGGGCGTGCCCACGAACTCGTGGGGAATCTGGATTTTTCCGAGGCGCCACGAATACCACGCGAGCGACGGCGTGCGCGTGTTCGCCGGCGCGCCGTTCAGCGATGCCGAGCGTGAGATCGAGTTCGAGGAGCGTTCCTACAGCAGCGGCTGGGGTTTGCGGTGCGTCTCATGGACCCCGCGCTTGCCCGATCCCGCGGCGCTCCTGCCGGGTGTGGCGGCGTGCGATGAATCGCACCTGGACGCCAAGGTGCTGGCCACGCACCGGCTGACCAGCCGGGTCATCGACTGGATCGCGCTGGGCGGGCGCGCGGTCTTGCTGGCTTCGAGACTCAAGGGAGGCTTGGAGTCCGCGTTCATCAATTTCTACGGACAGGTGCCGCTGGTCATCGAGGGGAGCGAGCGGGCCTGGCCGATCTCTTTGGGCGAGAGCGAGTGGATCGTGGACCTGATTCATCACGACTTGTCGCGCCGTTCGGCGCGGGCGATCCCGACCGAAGCCCGCGGGCTGCTCGGGCAGGTGGAGCCGATCGTGCGTCTGATCTTCACGCACGACTCGGGGGTTCCGCGGCACTTCGACGCGGTCTTCTCGACCAGGATCGGGCGCGGGATGTTGGTGGTGTCGTGCGTGGATCACGCGTCGGTCTCGGGCGGCTATCTGCTCGATCGGCTGGTGGCGTATGCGGGAGGCGGCGAGCTGCCGAGCCCGGAACTGAGTGCGCCGGAGGTGTTCGCGGTGGAATCGACGTGATCGAGGGCGTGCGGTTTGCCGACGCCCGTCCGCGGGGCTAACCTTTCCGTCCACACCTTGCGGCTGTGGCGGAACTGGCAGACGCGCTAGATTCAGGTTCTAGTGGGGTAACACCCGTGGAGGTTCGACTCCTCTCAGCCGCATTTGTTCGGTTCACCGCCCTCGGAGATTCTGACCATGGGCCTAGATGACATGGATAAGACCGAAAAGGTCAAACTGTTCGTGGCTGTCGGCGTGCTCGTCATTGCGATGGGCGTGATCGGCTGGTACACGCTTGGTGGCGGAGGGTCGAAGGGAACCGATGGGGCCGGAGGAACTCCCGCGCCGACTTCGGTGGCTCCCGGAAGCAAGGAACGCCCGGCCGGCAATCGGCGCGGGACACCCGGCGGCGACAAGTAGTTCGCGTCTCGCTTCGCTTGGCCGACTCCGCGCGGTAGGCTTTCCGCGTGTCCCTCCTCTATGCCGGTATCGATGAAGCCGGGTTCGGCCCCCTCTTGGGCCCGATGTGTGTGGCGCTCTGCGCGCTCCGCATCGATCCCTGGCGCGACGGCGAGGCCCCGCCCGATCCCTGGGCGATGCTGGCGCCGATCGTGTCGCGTGAGCCCGCGCGGTCCAGGGGTGTGACGCCGATCCCGGTCGCGGATTCCAAGCGGCTGAAACTCCCCAACTCCGTCGCCAGCGGCAAGCCCCTGCTTCACCTTGAGCGCGGCGTGCTCTCTTTCCTCCGCGCATCGGGGATCGAGCAACCCGATGATGACCGGGCGCTGTTCGACGCGATCAAGCTCTCGATCCCCGGGCATCCGTGCTATCGATGCGAGCCCACGCCGCTCCCGACCGCGTGGCGGACCGAGCAGCTCTCGATCGCGGTGAACCAGCTCGCGCCCGCGATGAATCGCGCCGGTGTTTCGCTGGCGGGGCTGTCGTGCCTGTCGATCGACGAGCCGCAGTTCAATTCGATCATCGAGAAGACGGGCTCTAAGGCGTCGGTCTCGCTGTGGGCGGTGCGTGAGTTGATCCATCGGGCGCTGGCGCTCAGCACCGACCCGTCGGAGTCGATCCGCATCGTCTGCGACCGATTGGGCGGGCGAGAGGACTACACCAAGCCCCTGGAGCGCATGCTCCCGGGCGCGTGCGTCACGCCGCTGGAACACGCCGAACACCACAGCCGCTACTCGATCACGCTCGCGGATTCGCGCGTGGTGATCGTTCACTTCCAGACCGAGGCGGAGTCGGCCCATTTTCCGGTCGCGCTCGCCTCGATGACCGCCAAGTACGCGCGTGAACTCTTGATGGCGCGTTTCAACCGCTATTTCGGCGCGCGGGCACGGGATCTGGGCGTTGAACTCAAGCCCACCGCCGGTTACACGCTGGACGCCCGACGCTGGCTCGCCGATTCCCGCGACATTCTCAGTGCCGCCGAGCGATCGGCGATCGTCCGCAACGCGTAAAGTCACCCGATGAGTCTCGCCAAGCGCATGCTCGACCTCGCCGCCCGCCACGCGCTGCGTGCCGCGGGCGATGTCGAGCCCAACCCGCTCGTGGGCTGCGTGATCGCGCGGGGCGACAGGGTTCTGGGCATCGGTCATCACCGCAAGTTCGGCGGGCTGCACGCGGAGCGCGAGGCGCTGGCGTCATGCAAGCGGCAGGGGAACGAACCTCGCGGCGCCTCGGCCTATGTCACGCTCGAGCCCTGCAATGGCCAGGGCAAGCAGCCGGCCTGCGTCGACGCGCTGCTCGAGGCCGGGATCGCGCACGTCGTCTACGCCGTCGCCGATCCGAACCCGGGCAAGTCGGGCGGGGCGACCCGCCTGTCGTCGCACGGCGTGTCGGTCGAGTATTCGCGCGAGAGCCCGCTGGCGTGCTCGCTGGCCCAGCCGTTCTTGCGGAGACTGGCGACGGGCAGGCCCTGGGTGATCGCCAAGTGGGCCCAGACGATCGACGGCCGCGTCGCGACCCGCACCGGCGAATCCAAGTGGATCAGCAGTCCTCGCTCGCGCGCCCGCGTCCATCGCCTGCGCGCCCGCGTCGACGCGATGCTGACGGGCATGGGCACGATCCTGGCCGATGATCCGATGCTCAACGCCCGCGACGTGCGACGGGTTCGCCGGCTGGCGCGCCGCGTGGTCGTCGACAGCGACCTCGATATCCCGCCCGAGTGCGCCATCGTGAACACGGCCTCGGAAATCCCGACCATCGTCGCGTGCGATCAGGACCTCTCGAGCAGCGGCATCACGGCGCCGCGCCGCGCGATGCTGCGCGACAAGGATGTCGAGATCATCGGCGTTCGCGCCGACGAACGCGGCGGGATCGACCTCGGACATATGCTCGAACGCCTCTTCGCGGACTTCGGCGTCGCGATCGTGCTGGTCGAGGCCGGCCCGCGGCTGCTGGGCTCGCTGATGCGTGACGATCTCATCGACGAGGCGGTGGTGTACATCGCGCCGCTCCTCTTCGGCGACGAGATGGCGCGATCGTCGATCGAGGGGCACATCGTGGGCTCATTGGCGGGCGTGCCGCGTTTCGGCGTGCATCGCGTCAGGCGCGTGGGCGACGACATCGAGGTGACCTATCGCCGGCGGGTGTTGTAATCCAAGAGTTCAACACGGAGCGACACGGGGAAGCACGCAGAAGAAGGCAAGGCATTCGAGCAGAAACGAAAGGACCAGAGCAGAAAATCCGGGCCGGAGAGTGTGAGCCGCCGATCGATGAGCACGGACGGAGGTCTGGCCGACTCCGCGCTTCAATCCCATCCTCACCACCGTGACTCTCCGTGGTGAGAGGCCTTGCTTTCTTGACTACATGCCCCGCTTCCAGAACGCCAGCGATTCCTGCACGCTCGCCCTGACCACGCCCGCGCTCGTCTGCACGCCTAGCGCGGTCCCGCCTGTGGAGCGTTCCCACTTCACCTGCGCAAAGCAGACCGGCGCCGCGCCCAGCATCGGCGCGACCGCCGAACTCGTCACCGCGCCCACGGCCGCACCCGCGGCCTCGAGGGAACTGGCGGCGTCCAGCACCGGCGCGCCGCTCGTCGGGAGCGCCGGCTCGCCCGTCGCCGGATCGATCACGCGATCAAGCCGCAGCGCGACCAGGCACTGCTTGGGATGACCGCGGCTGTGCATCCTCGCCACGATCTCCTGCCCGAGGTAGCACCCCTTGGTAAAGCTCACGCGATCCGTGAGCACGCCCGATTCCGCCGGGAGGGATTCGGGCCCGAAATCGATGTTGTAGAGCGGCGTGCCGGCCTCGATCCGCGCGATGTTGAACGCGTGCCAGCCCACGCGAGCGAGCCGCACGCGCCGGTTCAGTGATGTCGGTTCGCTCGACCGCGGCGCGGCCGCCCCGGATTCCCGCTCGCCCGCGCGCTCGATCAGCGCCTCGTAAAGGCGTGCCGCGTCATCCATCCCGCACAGGATTTCGACGCCGATCTCACCCGTCGCGTCGCACCGCCACAGGGTCGCCGGAATATCCGCGAGCTTCGCCTCGATCGCGCCGCCCTCGGGCGGCAGCGACGCGCCCAAACCCGCCAGCAGTTCCACTGTCGTCGGCCCGTGAATCGCCAGGCGATACGTCTCGCCCGACAAATCGCGCAGGCTCGCGTCCTCCGTGATGATGAACGACGAAAGGCTGGCCGCGGCGCGATCCAGCGCGAGAATGTCGACGTCGAGCAGCGTGCGCCCCGCCAGATGCACAACCTGCACGTCCGCGTCGATGCGTCCTTTGCGGTTGAGCCAGAACGCGCGTCGCACCGAGCCGGGCTGAACGCCCTTCAGTTCCTGCGTCAACATTCGATTGAGGAAGTCGAGGCGGTCCGCGCCCGTCAGTTCAATCGTCGCACGCATCGCCTGGTCGAGCAGGCCCGCGTGCTTGCGGATCGCGGCGTACTCGATCTCGAGCTCGCCGAAGATCTGCGGCACGTCCACCGGGACGCCGCCCACGCCCTCGGTCGGCCCGTACACCGCCAGCATCGCTCCGGCCTGTTCGTGAAGTGGTCGCAGCGGTGTCCGGCGTCCCATCGCGTTCTCCCGTCGAAATCGGCAACTTCGTCCCCGGCGCGAGGGTATGCTCTTCCAGCCGCGCGAGTGTGCGGCGTTGATTGAAAGGCTCTCTCGTGAACATCGATCTTCTCAAGCGTCTCTGCGAAACCCCCGGCGTCCCCGGCCGCGAAGAACGCGTCCGCACGCTCATCGAATCCGAGATCGGCGGCCTGTTCGACGAGGTGCGCACCGACGCCATGGGCTCCCTCATCTGCACGCGCCACCCGCGCAAGGGCAAGAAGCCCGCCAAGAAGAAGTCCGACGCTCGCCCGACCCGCGTCATGCTCCTCTGCCACATGGACGAGATCGGCTTCTACGTCACCGCCATCGACAGCAAGGGCTTCCTGTGGATGAACCCCGCGGGCGGCTTCGACACCCGCAACCTCTTCTCGCGCCGCGTGCTCGTGTGCGCCGATTCGGGCGATTACAAGGGCGTGATGAACCCCGGCGGACGCCCGGTCCACATCTCCTCGCCCAAGGATCGTGAAAAGGTGCCGGAGGTCAAGGAGTTCTTCGTCGACATCGGCCTGCCCGGCGACCAGGTCAAGAAGAAGATCAAGGTGGGCGACTACGTCGTCATGGACGAGCCCCTGATCGAGGTCGGCAACAAGCTGGTCAGCAAGGCGATGGACAACCGCGTCGCGTGCTGGCTCGGCATCGAGTCGGTGCGCCAGCTCGACAAGTCGGGCGAGGGCAACTCGTGCGAGGTCGTGGTCGCGTTCACCACGCAGGAGGAGGTGGGGCTCCGCGGCGCCAAGACCGCGTCACACGCCGTCGCTCCCGATGTCGGGCTGGGCATCGACGTCACGCTCTCGTGCGATACACCCGGCGTGCCCGAGGAAGAAGCGGTGACCGTGCAGGGCCGCGGCTTCGGCCTGCACATCAAGGACTCGTCGTTCATCAGCGATTACGCCCTGACCGCCGAGTTCGAGGAACTCGCCAAGAAAAAGAAGATCGCCTACCAGCGGACCATCCTGGCCGCGGGCGGACAGGACGGCGCGTCGGCCAAGCAGGCGGCGGCGGGCGCCCGGGCCCTTGGCATCACCGTCGGCACGCGCTACATCCACACCGTCACCGAGATGATCGACAAGAAGGACCTGGCCGCGGCCCGCGATATCCTCGCGGCGTACATGGCGAAGGCGTAAGCGACCATTCGATCGCGGACCTTCGCGATTCGACCCGTGAACGAGTCAGTGCACGGACCCGACTTCGGGTCCGTGTTTCTTTTTTTGCAGTCGTCGCGTCGGCCTGCGCGACGCAGCCCGCGACAATTCCGCGCTCGATGCCCCAAACAAACACGCCGACCACCCTCCCGGCGATCGGCGCGCGTGATTCCATCGGTTCTGTTCCCCTGTGGTCCGGCCCCGCCATCGAATCACTGGCTTTGGACGCCGGACCTGAGCGAGTCCGCGAGTGAAGGTCCGGGTTGGTGCATCTCGCGACACACCCGCACCCAAGCCGATACCCGCTTGCTCAATGCACCAGGTTCGTCGCCGCCTCGATCGACTCGATGACCTGACGGAGCTGGAACGGCTTCTTGAGGAACCCGTCGTAGCCCTGCCCGCGCAGGCCATGGGCCTGGCCGTCCGTGAGCTTGCCGCTCATGGCGACGATCTTGGTGAACTGCAGGTGTTCGTTCTTTCGGACCATGTCCATGAAGGCCTTGCCGTCGCCCTCGCCGCCGATGTGGAGGTCAAGGAGGATGCAGTGGGGCTTGAAGCGTTCGCACTCCATGCCGGCCTGGAACCCGGAGAGCGCGGTGCGCACCTCGTAGTTGGTCTGCTCGGTGAGGATCTTCTCCATGGTCTCGACGATCTCGCGTTCGTCGTCCACGATGAGCACGCGCGTGCGACCGCTCGAAATCCCCTCCAGCGGGATGTTGTGCGCTTTCATGAACTTGATCAGTTCGGCCGTCGGGATGCGTCGGTCACGCGAGCCCGGGATCCGGTACCCCTTCAGGGTGCCGGAGTCGAACCATTTGGAGACGGTGCGCGGCGCCACGTTGCAGATCTTCGCCACTTCACCGGTCGTCAGGACTTCTTTTTCGATGGGCATCGTCTCACCTCGAATCACGCAGGGGTGGGCGTGCCGAGCACTCGGCCCCCGGAGACTCCGGTAGATCGGCGTCAATCCAACCCCTCTTGACCGCAGAATCGATCCCGACGGAAAGTTCCCGTTCTGGGACCCTGATTCGTCGCCCGGATTGACATGCCCAAGCACGCCCCGTTACAGTGACCTCCCCCCGATTCCCACCCCCGACGCATCAGCGCCGGGCTTGGTGTCGTATCGGGGCCAACCTGTCGGGCGGAACGGGCCAAGAAACGCCGTTTCCCCGTCCACGCGATCCGGGGCCAACCACCCCTCATGCGTGGCGTTTCCCGAAGATTCCCGTTCGTTCCGGCCTCGCCGAGCAGGAGCCAATCGTGTCGAAGTTCGCCCGCCGCCCGGTTCTTTCCGCCCTGCCCCTCATTCTTCTTTCTCTGGCCGGTCTGCCCGCCGGCGTCGCGCACGCCCAGGAGGCGGCCGCGAATGAGGCCCAGCCCGCGGAAAAGGCCACCCCAGTCGACCTCCTCAAGGATTTCATTTACTACACCCGCATCGACAACTACGAAGTCGCCGCGGGCTATCTGCGCCAGTTGAAGGACCTGAATCTGAAGCCGGTGGAGCTGGTGCAGCTTGTCGAGGGCTCGGACCAGAAGGACCGCTTCGAGCAGACCGTTCCCCGGGCGATGCGAAAGGTCGAGCTGGAAGAGCTGGCGGGCTGGCTCTTCAAGACCTACGAGCAGGGAAAGCTCGAACGGGCCCGAGACCCGGAGCAGATCAAGGCAAATATTGCGCTCTTGTCGGGCACCATCCGCGGACGCCTGCTGGGCAGCGAGCGTCTGAAGATGGCGGGTGAATACGCCATGCCGCAGCTGCTGGCGGCGTATCTCGATCGCAACAACCCGGCGCTATCGAGCCAGGTTCGCCAGGTCATCGTGTCGCTGGGCTCCCACGCCGTGATTCCGCTGGTGACGGCCCTGCCGAAGGTCTCCGCCGAACAGCAGGAATTGGTTGTAAATCTCGTTGCCGACGTTCCTTACGCCACATCGATTCCGTTCCTTTCCGATCTGGCCGCGACCAGCGAGGTCCAGCCGGTGAAGGACGCCTGCCAGCGCGCGATCGAACGCCTGGGCGGCGCGCCCGCCGGCGCGGACGTCGCCGGCCTGTATCAATCGCTGGCCGAGAGCTATTACCAGGAACGGAAAGAACTTACGAGCTTTGCAGGCGAGGATTTCCAGCTCCTGTGGTCGTTTGATCCCGGCACCGGGCTGCTCATGAGCGCGATCCGAACGCCCGTGTATCACGAGGCGATGGCGATGCGACTGGCGACCCGATCGCTCGAACTTCGGCCCGATAACCCGGATGCGCTCGCGTTGTGGGTTTCGTCGAACTTCTCGCGCGAGATCGACACGCCGGGAGGCTACGAGAACCCGACGTACGCCAAGGGCCGACGCGACGCGATGTATTACGCGGTGGCCTCGGGTGCCGGAGTGGGACAGCGAGTTCTCGGACGTGCGCTTTCGACCAACGACACGCCCTTGGCCCGCCGGGCCATCGCGGCGATCGAGCAGACCGCGGGCGGCAGCTCGCTGTGGGCCGATACCGCCGGTCAGCGGCCTTTGCTTTCGGCCCTGACCTATCCGAATCGACGCGTCCAGTTTGATGCCGCGTTGTCCCTCGCGGCGGCCCAGCCCAACACCGCGTTCGACGGCTCGGAGCGGGTGGTACCAATCCTGGCCGGCGCGATCCACGAGAGCGCCAACATGGTGGCGGCCGTGGTCGGCCCGGATAACGAGACGTACCAGGCCGTGCGCGGGATGCTGGAGCGGATGAAGTTCTCCGTTCTGGCCTATGGCAAAACGCTGGACGAGCTGGCGCCCGCGATCGCGGAATCGCCGAGCGTCGACCTGGTGGTGGCGGCCAACCTCGCCGGCGACGCGACGCCCGCCTTTATCGATCAGGTCCGCGGCACGTCGCGCGTCTCGGCGGCCCCGATCATGGTGCTGACCCGCGCCGACGTGTATCAATCCCTGCGTCGTCGTTATGAGACCGACCAGACGGTGTCGGTGCGTCAGAGTGCGCTGGCCGAGGCGACGGTCGCCAAGGCGGTACAGCAGCTGATCGATGATGCCTCGGGCGGGGCACTCTCGGTCGATGAAGCCTCTTCTTACGCGAAGCGATCGCTGGCGGCGCTGCGCGACCTGGCGGTGTCCGGTAACTCGGTGCTGAGCGTGTCCGAATCGACGACGGCGTTGATCGCGGCGCTGGGCGAGCGGAAGGGCGCGATGCGCCTGGATATCGCGGAGATTCTGGCCCGCATCGGGCAGGATCGCTCGCAGATCGCGCTGATGGACGCCGCGATGGCCGCGTCGGGCGCGGAGCGCGTCGAGCTGATGCACAAGGTGACGGCGTCGGCCCGACGCTTCGGCTCGATGCTCCAGCCGCGGCATGTTGATCAGATTGTCGAGCTGGTGGCGAAGGGACCGGACGCGGAGGCGAACGCGGCCGCGGCGCTCCTGGGGGCCCTTGGGATGAAGGACAACCGCGTGGTCCCGCTGATCCTGGAGCACGCGAAGAAGTAAGCCGAGGCGTCCGCCTTCCGTCATGTGCCGGAGTATGGGAGATCGCTGCACTACAGCGGCTGCGGCTTGCCGCTGCGCCATTGACTGAAAGCACAGCTTTGAGCAGATTCGCTTGGTGCCGAGCGTCGTGTGGAGTTCTTCCGGCAATGGGCAATCGGATTAGGCAATGGGTAGGCGCGCTGCTTGAATTGAAACCGCTCTCGATTCAACCACCCCAAGCAGGTGGGATATCTGATGAACGAGCTGCATTCTGAGCAGTTCTGGTTATTCTGCGCTGAGCGGACTTGACAGGTATTTTTTTTTGTGTGTTACAGTGCGACTGAGAAGTGCGAAGGCCATTCTCAAAGGGGCGGGCCGTGATCGATGTTCTCCTGGCGTCGTCTTTCTGGCTGTTTGGGTTCCGCGGCGAGCCTGGAATTCCAATGAGCGAGCCACCTGTCCAACAGGCGGCGGCGGGCGAATCGCCGCGCGATCCGGGATTGGCGCATCTGCCGCTGGCGGCGGAGAAGGAAATCCTGGCGTGGCGGGCGAGGCTCGATGCGGTCGGGTGTCTGAAGGTTATCACGAACCTAGATGACGCGTGGTTCGACCTGAACATGATCGACTCAACTGGTTCACCCTCGCTTCAGATGCGTGAACGGTTTCAGATCCACACCTGGATGATGCCGGACCGATTATGGGCGGTTATATATCCCTACAAGAACGAGCAGCCGGACACCACATTTCCGATCTACCAGGTCTACTGGTCGGCGGAGAAGCAGATGGTATGGGAGCGAACCTGGTCGAGTACGAACAAGAGCTACGACGTGTTTCGGACAAAGGTTGACGCTTCGGCCAACGGGCCCGAGCGAGAGCACTTTGAGGCGCGGGATTGTAATTTTGCCGTTGGAACGCACAACATATTGACCGACCGCGACCGCCTGAAGTCGGGCGTAAGGCTGGACCCATCGAATCAGTACTCGACAATGGCGCTCGCGCGGAGCCCGAACACACCGATCGTGCCGCCGGACCCGTCCGAGGCTGGTTATTGGTTCGATGTGTTCAGTGACACCGTCGAGCGCGATAGCGAGCCAAACGACCCCGAGCGGCTACACCGACGCAGCGACTGCATGCTCTTGACGCGCGACGCGGACGGGTTACCGGAATTGCGCGAATGGCGAACCATCATCACGGCCGACCGCAAAGGCAACGGCCGGCTGGCGTTCCGCGTCGTGTGGACGAATCGATTCGAGTACGAGTTCCATGCTCATCCGCCCGAGGAGTTGGCCGGCGTAACCGCATCCTTCGTCCGTGATGTGGACAAGGGAGTTGATTCGATGCCGAAAGGTCAGGGCGAATAACTGCGCCGAGGTGTTCTCGGACTGGCTCTTTCACGCTCACTCGCAAAGGAGTTTGCAAGATGCTCTTATGCGTCGTTGGTTCCATTGTGCTGACGTGGAGCAGTGCGGCTGCGGTGGACCCCAGTCTGAGCCCCGCGGCCGCATGTGGAGAACCGACCCCGCCTCAGGTTGTCGCCGCCTCGTCGGAACTCGAATTGGATCGGCTGCTGCTTGGCTACCAGGGCGTCGTGCTGTACTGGAACCCGGCATCTGCATCGTTCACGATGTACATCGACGGCACCGAGGTGGGCGACCTCTCGACGCGTGCGACAGGTGGCCTTCGTTGGGAGTTCTCTGGGCGGTTTGTGGACGGAAAGCCGGCGTTGACGGGATTCGTAGATAACCCGAACGGCAGCACATGGTCTGTCGAGGTCAACGTGCCGGGGCGCAAACCCGCCGCCTTCGTGGTGCAGGGTGCCGGGGAGTCGATCCAGATTCTTTCGGGAACGATCTGCGATTGCTCGGATCGGGTCAGCCTGGAATGCAAGAACAATAGGAACCTCTGAACAATTCGAGTTCAGGCGCGAGGTCCGCTTCCAGTGGGCTGAAAAACCGCCTCGGAGAGGCGGGCCACCAAATACTCAGAGGTTCCAATAACGATTGCAGCAATGCCAAGAAGTGCGACAGCACTCAGTCGAGCACATGCAAGTTCTATCCAGCCATTATCCCTCCGAATCCATGACCCGCCTGGTTCCGCGGTGAACTGAACGACCCCGAACACGAAGTAGGTGACCAGCCCGGGCTTATCGGCCCGGGTTATTTCATTCTCGGGCGTGTCACGCCGAGCCCGGATCGAGGGTGGGGGCGTCGCCGTCGTTACAGAGCGCATGACCGGCGCGCCGCGGTGGCGGGCGGAGCACGCGGTCGAAAGTGCGCCGTGGCTGGGACCGATGTCATGGGTGCTCGTGACGAGGTGTCACGAGTTTCCGTCGGGCGCCGCGAGCGTGCGATGGGGATTGAGGGTCGGTCGTGTGTCGCGATCGATCGTTCGGCTTGCGGACCAGTGGCCCGCGGCCCGGTCCGAACGCCCGGAATGAGGAGTCAGCAGCATGCGTACCCGCCGTTTGAGCAAGGCCTTCACGCTTGTCGAAATCCTGATCGTCGTGGTCATCCTCGGCATTCTCGCCGCCATCGTCGTGCCGCAGTTCACGAACGCGACGCAGGACGCCCAGGTGGGCAACCTGCGTGCCCAGATCAAGAGCATCCAGAACCAGCTGGAACTCTTCCGCGCCCGTAACAACGCGTATCCGACGCTCGCGCAGCTCACGGCCGATTCGGCCAACGCCGACTTCGCCGACATGGGCTGGGGCGCCCTGATCGACGGGAACTACCTGAAGGCTCCCGCGAAGAACCCCTACAACGGCTCGCCCGTTGTCGCCGCCGAGGCCACGGAAGGCAACGGCTGGCACTACGACGAGGACACCGGCGTGCTCGGCGCCTGCTACTACGACGAGACCACCGAGGCGATGACCCCCGGTACTCCGTAATCGCGTGCTGATCTGAGTTGAATCAGAACGGCCGGACCCCTGACCGGGCCCGGCCGTCTTTGTTATCCGGGCCGGGATGGTCATTTCCGACGGGAGCGACGCCGATGCAGCTACGCCGCGCCTTCACGCTGGTTGAGATCCTGATCGTGGTGGTGATCCTGGGCATCCTGGCGTCGCTGGTGGTGCCGAAGTTCAGCAACGCGGTGCAGGAGAGCTCGGAGACCGCGACGCTGGACCAGCTCGACAAGGTCCGTCGGGCGCTGGCGGTGTATTTCGTGCAGAATCAGAGCGCGTATCCGGCGATCACCGAGGGCGAGGGGACGTGGGCGGAGCTGCTCCCCAACTACATGCGGACGCCGCCGGTCAACGCCTGGGTGAGGCCCGAGAACGCGAAGAAGGTCGTGATCGGGGACCACGCCGACGATGCGTGGCAGGGCGACTACGCGTGGATCTACAACCCGGAGAACGGGCAGGTCTACGCCGGCGGCTTCAACGCCCAGGACCAGCCATTCCCGCGCGAGTGACCCTTACTTTGGCGAGTTCTCCTGATCGCGGGCCCGCGAACGCCCGATGAGCCACTCATGGAATCCAACACACCCACCCCGCGCTCGCGCCATGCATATCACAACCTGATGCTCACGCTCCTGGTCGCCGGCGTCGGCGTGCTGATCCTTGATCGCGCGCCCTCGGAGCCGCGGCTTTTGGACGTGTCGAGCGCGATGGCGCAGCCGCCGGAAGAAGAGAGCGTGGAGTCGACGGGCGGGCGTGTGAACCCGGCGGACCAGCGCAAGCAGATCATCGCGGAGCTGAAGACGCTGAACACGAAGGTGTCTCAGCTCGAAGCGACGCTGAAGAAGGGCATCAAGATCACCGAGATGCCCAAGCAGAAGGACGCGGCCGACGCGCCCACCAAGGCAAACTGAGCCGGAAGGGGAGGGAGACATGCGTCGTCCGTCGGCGCGTGCGTACACGCTGATCGAGCTCTTGATCGTGATCCTCGTCCTGGGGATCGCGGCGGCGCTGATCGTTCCGTCCATGGGCGGCACGGGTTCGCTGCGCGTCCAGGCGGCGGTCCGCACGATCGTGGCGGACCTGACCGAGGCGCAGTCCGACGCGCTGGCGTTCCAGAAGGGGCGCGCGGTCGTATTCGACGCCGACACCAACAGTTATTCGATCGTCGACGTCAACAGCGCGGAGCTGGACGTCGAGAACGACCTGATCCGCCGGACCGTCATCCAGGGCGCGGAGTTCGGCGACGCGCGGATCACCAGCGTCGACTGCGACGACGATACCACGCTGGTCTTTGACGAGATGGGATCGCCCGTGCAGGAGCCGATGGGCACCGACCCGGCGGCGAACGGCACGATCGTCGTCTCGGGCTCGGGCCAGGAGTTCACCATCACCATCGAGGCCTACACCGGGCGCATCACCGTCGCCCGCACCGGAGGCTGAGCACGCGTGCGCGAGTCACGGTCCAAGAACCAACCAGCGCGTGTCCGGCCATTCACGGCCGTGCTCGGCATGTGCGCCCTGGCCGCCACGCTCTTGCTGTGGACCAAGCTGCGCTTGGTCAACGGGATACCACGCACCGCGGTGGCCGAACCGTTGCCCGCGCTAACGCCCGAGCCGAGGCCCGAACCAACGCCGGCTCCGAGCCCCGAAATCGCGAGCTCCGGCGCGTCGAGTCCGAACGCCGAGCGTGCCGCGCTCCCGAAGGGCGATGCTCCGCCGAGCCAGAACGAGGACTGGTCTCGGCGCGACCGCATCCCTCCGTTTGAATAACTGAACGCCCGCGCTCAGATGCCACGCTTTGCGTCGCCCGTTCTTGGCGCGGCGCGCTGCCATGTTGTCGCCGCGCCGACGGCGTGCGCCGCGCCCCGTTCCCCGCGACGTGCGTGATGCTTCAAATCGCGCACTCATCCGTTCGCGCAAACTCTGCTTCACGTCGCGCTTTCCCAAGCCGCACAGTCGCGCTGTGCGTTCGAGACCGACCACGCGAAGGTGCGAAAAGCGATTGTTCGCCAAGCACGCGTGACAACAGGCCGAAAACGAAGCTGCTCCGTGGGCGGATTCCGTCCATGCACCGTCGCCCAACTCCGGGCGAGCCGGCGGAAAGGCCGCCGATCGGGAACCATCCACGGGCAGACAAGAGGAAGACTCGTCATGCGGCACCAGCCCACCGATCGGCGTGAAGTCAGCGGCCGTTCCAACCGTCAGGCGACCTGGTCGGCGGTCGCGACCGTGATGATCGCCGGCACGAGCGTGGCGCTCGCGCAGTCCGCGACGCCCGCCCAACCCCCGGTCAACACCGGCCTCTCCAATCTTCCCATGCTTCCGCCCACGCCCAAGCAGGCGACCAGCGGCGGCGCGAGCCAGAACCGGAACTTCACGCCGCCCACGCCGAGCGAGCCGCCCGCGGGCGATCCCATGAACGCCGAGCAGGACGCGCTGGCCTCCGGCGAGCCCGGCAGCGAGCCCGCGCCGGGAGACGTCAAGGTCGACGATAACCTCATCGTTGACCTGCATCTCAACAACGAGGACCTCTCCAAGGTGCTCGAGATGCTCTCCATCCAGAGCCAGCGCAACATCGTCGCCTCGGGCGGCATCAGCAACGCCAAGGTCTCCGCCAACCTCTACGGCGTGACCTTCTACGAAGCCCTTGACGCCATCCTGCACCCGAACGGCTACGGCTACATCGACCGCGGCAACATGATCTATGTCCACACGCTCGAAGAGCTCAAGCAGATCGAGCAGGCCTCGCGCGTCCGCGTCTCCAAGCTCGTCACCCTGAGTTATCTCAACGCCATCGACGCCGCCGAGTTCGTCAAGCCCTTGCTCTCCGAGGGCGGCTCGATCAAGACGCCCGGCAAGACCAAGGACTTCTCGATCCCCGGCGAGACCCCGACCGGTGCGGACGAATACGCCCTGGACGCGACGCTGGTCGTGTACGATTACGAAGAGAACGTCGCCGAGATCGAGAAACTCTTGAAGGGCCTGGACACCAAGCCCGCCCAGGTGCTGGTCGAGGCCACCATCGTCCAGACCGCGCTCAACGAGAACAACGCCTTCGGCGTCGACTTCTCGCTCATCGCCGACATGAACTTCGCCGACTTCTCGGGCATCGGCGGCCCGCTCAAGGCCGTTGATTCCATGATCTCCGGCAAGGGCGGCCAGCTCACCGGCGGCAGCAGCATCCCGCTGCAGGTGCCCGCCGACGACGAGGGCCGCGGCCTGGTCAGCTCGCCCGGCAACACCGCCGGCCCCGGCACGCTGAAGCTCGGCATCGTCGACAAGGACGTGGCCGTCTTCGTCAAGATGCTCGACGAAGTCTCGGACACGACCATCCTCTCGAATCCGAAGATCTTGGCCGTCAACCGCCAGCCCTCGCGGGTCCTGGTCGGTCGAAAGGTCGGTTATCTGAGCACGACATCGACGGACACGACCACGACGCAGACGGTCGAGTTCCTCGACACCGGCACCCAGCTCTACTTCCGTCCGTTCGTGTCGCTCAACGACAACACGATCCGCATGGAGCTCAAGCCGCAGGTCTCGGAGGCGGTGATCCGCGACGCCACCGATGTCACCGGCGCCGCCGTCACCATCCCCGACGAAATCACCAACGAACTGGTGACGAACGTCATGGTGAAGGACGGCCAGACCATCGTGCTGGGCGGGCTGTTCCGCGAGTCGACCCAGTCGAGCCGCAAGCAGGTCCCGTTCCTGGGCGACATCCCGCTCATCGGCACCGCCTTCCGCGGGCACGAGGACGAGGTGCAGCGCTCCGAGATCATCTTCCTCATCACGCCATCGATCGTGAAGGACGAGCTCCTGGACAAGCACGGCAAGGCCGCCAAGGACTACATCGACCACGCCCGCACCGGCTCGCGCGAGGGCCTGCTCCCCTGGAGCCGCGACAAGATGACGGGCATGAAGCTCATCGAGGCCCAGAAACTCGCCGCCGCCGGCGACACGGAGAAGGCGCGCTGGAAGCTGCAGCAGTCGCTGTCGCTCAACCAGAACCAGCCCGACGCCATCGGCCTGCTGAAGGAACTGGGCGGCGACGTGACGACGTGGTCCAGCCGCAGCCTGATGGAAGACATCATCAATAACGAGGTGAAGACCGAGCTGAAGACCTCGAAGCTCGAGTACGACCCGAATCACTGGCCGACGCCCGAGGATCACACGGGCAGCCACGGGGCGAACCACAGCGCTCATCAGGGCGTGCAGGTTCCACCTCGGACCAACACAGCGGACGACAGCGCGAGCGTGACCTTCACGCCCGGCGACGCCCCGTCGGGCCAGCCGACGACCGAACCCGCGATCGATCTCGTGCCGACCACCACGGATGGCACCGACCCGAACACGGACGGCTTCACGACGCCGGATTCGAGCATCCAGCCCCAGACCGAACCGGCACCAACGGACGCGAACTTCGACAACTCGACGCAGCCCCAGACCGAACCCCAGACCGAACCCCAGACCGAGCCAACACCCCAGAGCAACGAGTTCGTGCCGCCCACCCCGAATGAGACCCCGAACGAGAGTCCGAGCAACTCGCCCAGCGAAACGCCCAACCAGGCCACTCCCACGACCCCGGACAACAACACACCCGATCAGGGCGTGAACACGACGGGCAGCAGCACGTCCTATGACTCGGGCTCGATCGCCGGCACGACGACCCCGGACACCGCCGCCAACTCGCTCACGAACACCACGACTTCAACCAACTCGACCGACACCAGCAACTCAACCGACACCGCGAGCACTCCGACGCCGAGCGATCAGGCGAACAAGACGAACGCCGCGAATAACACCGACACTGCGATCGCCGGTACCCAGGCCGAGCGTCAGATTCCCCCGACCGAAACAACTCCGACCGCGGCGACAACCGACACGAACGCGACGAACGCGGCCACCAACACGGGCGGCGCGGCCACCAGCAATAGCACGACCTCGGCCGCCGGCAGCGTCGGCCAGAGCGCGACTCCCAAGAACACCGACTCGTCGCCAGCAACTACAACCGAATCCAGCACAACCTCGAACACCGCCGACTCGACCACCACCGACTCGACCACCCCGCCGACGAACGCCACCAACAACACTCTCACCGACACCACCGGCGCCTCGACGCCGGCGGAGAGCACCGCAACCGAACCGACCGCCAACTCCACGACCCCGTCCTCCGACGCCGGCACCACCGCAACCGAAGCGACAAGCAGCACCAACTCGGCCAACACCGACGCCACCACCGATAACACGAACGCGACCACCAGCACGACCACCGACACCACCCCGACCGACTACGCCAACCAGCCCAACTCCGGTTTCGAGGCCAGCGAGTCCGCCACCAGCCAGACGGCCGACGCCTCGACCACCGGCGCCACCACGGATGCGACTTCGGGCGTCGTCCACGGTGAAAAGTCCAACCTTGACCTCCTGACCAACGCGATCAATACCCAGGGCGGCGATCAGGCGAACGCCTCGGAAAACGCCGAGAACTCGCCAATGTCAGAGAACTCGTCGTCCCAGAACGCCGACAACAACACCGCGGCCGGCTCGGCGTCGGACGCCCAGTCCACGTCCCAAACCCAAACCCAAGCCCAGCCCAAAGCCTCTGCCGCTTCCAAGTCCAAGAGCAAGTCCGGCAAGGAAGCGACCACCAAGGAACTGAAGCCCGGCAAGTCATCGGCCGCGACGACCAAGACCGCCGCGAACTCGAAGACCGCCAAGGCCAACACCAAGGACAGCAAGGCCGCCAAGACCAAGGCCGCGCAGGAAGCCAAGAAGAAGAAGTCCAGCTGGGGCATCTTCGACTTCCTCCGTCCCAGCGATGACGACGAACAGGCCGAGACAACCGTGACCAAGGGGCAGGACGACACGGGCCCGCCCGGTGAACAGAAGTAGAGCCCGCGACGATGGAGCGCGGGCGCCAGGAGAACCGACCATGGCTTTCCAGACCCGCCGCGTTCAGAAGTCGCTCGACAACAAGCAGGTGTGTGGGGGCCTCGACACGCTCACGCGGGTCGGGGCCTTTCTCGTTGTGCTCGCCGCGGGCCTGGCCGTCGGCGGGTGCGGCGCCAGCACGGGCGGCGGTTACACGACCGAGCACATCTCGGCCGCCAAAGAGAAGATGAACATCATGAAGAGCGCCACCGAGTGGGAGATGGCCCACCAGGCGTTCCTCGCCGGCGAACTCGACAAAGCCCTCAAGGGCGTTGATCGCTCGATCGCCATCAACGACAACGTGCCCAAGAGCCATGTGCTCAAGGGCCGCATCCTGATGGAGCGCGCCGAGTTGGAGGGCGCGATCGATTCCTTCAACAAGGCCGCCACGCTCGATCCAACCTTTGTCGACGCGCCGTACTACCTCGGCATCGCCTATGAACGCATCAATCGCCGCGAACCGTCGCTGGCGGCGTACCAGAAGGCCGCCGAACTCGAACCCTCCAACGCCCAGTATGTCATCGCCGCCGCGGAGATGATGATCGACCTGGGGCGGTGCGACGAGGCCGAGGCCTACCTGACCGAACGCGGCGGGAGCTTCGAGAACAACGCGGGCGTTCGCCAGACGCTCGGGCATCTCGCGATGATGCGCTCGGACTCGACCAAGGCGGTCGCGCTCTTCAACGAAGCTCGCCTGCTCGCCCCCGACGATAACGCCATTCTCGAGGACCTCGCGCGGGCCCAGGTCGCCGCCACGCAGTTCGCGGACGCGGAATCCAACCTGTCGCGCCTGCTCAAGTCGCCCGACGCCAAGGATCGCCGCGATCTGCAGCATCTCCGCGCCCGCTGCCTGGTCGAGGTCGACCGCAAGCTGGACGCGCGCGAGGCGCTGATCGCGCTCACCCAGGGACAGTCCGGCGCCGCCGACACCGAGGCTTGGGTGCAGCTCGGCAATCTCAGCTACGTCCTGAAAGACGCGACTCGCACGCGCCAATGCGCCGCGCGCGTCATCGCCCTGGCGCCCGATCGCGCCGACGGCTATGTGCTCCGCGGCCTGCAGCAGCGCCGCGACACGAAGCCCCAGGACGCGCTCGCCAGCTTCGACAAGGCCCTCGCGCTCGGCGCCAAGTCCGACGTCCTGATCCTCAAGGGCATGGCGCTCAAGGACCTCAACCGCACCGACGAAGCCCGCGCCCTCTTCGCGCAGGCCCTCCAGACCAACCCGCAGGACCCCGCGGCCGCGGCGATGCTGACGCAGGTCGACGAGCAGAACTGAATCGGGCCGATTATTCCGCGAACCGCAGGTCCAAGAGCTCGGGCTCGACCTGCCCGTTCCAGTCCGAGAGCTTCGGCGATACCACCGCCTCGATCATGGTGCCCGCGCGGATGTCGCCCGCGAAGCGATCCCACAGGCTCGCCCAGTTCCACGCGACGACCCGCACATGCCGACCGCGCTCGCCCGCGAGTTGCAGCGAGAGGTGCTTGCCCTGCGTTCCCAGCGCCCGCGGCTTGTCGACCACGCGCGCCCGCGTCAGGCGCACCCGCACCGATGGATTGCTCTGCCCGAACGGCGCGAGGGCCGCGAGTTGGCGCACGGCGCTTTCGCTCAGTTCCTCGATCGCCGCGTGCGTGTCAACCCACAGCGAGCCGACCAGCCGATCGGGCGCGATCGTCCGATTCGCGATCCCGGTAAACGCTTCGGTGAACTCCGCGAGGCGCGACGCATCGAGCGACAGGCCCGCGGCCATCGCGTGCCCGCCGCCCGACCTCAGCATCGGCCGGCACTCCTCGATCGCCTCCGCCAGGCTGAAGCCCTCGACACTCCGGCCCGAGCCGTGATACACGTCGCCGTCGCGCCCCATCAGAATGGTGGGGCGGCTGAACCGCTCGACCAATCGCGAGCACACGATGCCCACGACGCCGCGATGCCATGATTCGTGCGCCAGCACGATCGCGCGCCGATCGGGCGAGGTCATGCCCGACTGTTCGGCGAGCTGGGCCGCGTGCTCGAAGATCTTCTTCTCCGTGTCCTGCCGCTCGCGATTGAGCTTGGTGAGGTTCCGCGCGATCTCTTTCGCGCGCTCGGGCGACGCCACGGTGAACATCTCCACCGCCTCGCGCGCGTGCCCCATCCGCCCGCACGCGTTGAGCCTCGGCCCGAGCTTGAAACCCACGTCCTCCGAGCTCACCGACGCGCCGTCGAGCCCCGACGCCTCGACCAGCGCCTTCATCCCGATCAGCGGCGAGGCCTTGATCCGCGACAGGCCGAACCTCGCGATCACGCGATTCTCGCCCACCAGCGGCACGACATCCGCGATGGTTCCGAGCGCCGCCAGCGCCAACAGATCGAGCAGGACCGCCCGAATCTTCTCGCCGACCCTGTCGCCGCCCGCGTGCGTGGTCGTCAGACGCCACGCCAGCTTGAACGCGACGCCCGCACCGGAAAGATCGCCGAACGGATACTTCGATCCCGGCAAGCGCGGATGCACGAGCGCGAAGCACTTGGGCATGTCCGCGACGCTGGCGGGCGGCGTGTGGTGATCCGTGATGATGAGGTCGACGCCGCGCTCGCTCGCGACGCGCGCCGGTTCGGCCGCCGTCACGCCGCAGTCAACCGACACGATCACCTTCGCGCCGCGGCTCGCAAGCTCGCCGATCGCGTCGCTCGAAAGGCCGTAGCCCTCGTCCAGTCGGTGGGGGACGTAGCTGTCGATGACGACGCCGGGCTCGAGGGTCTTGAGCGTGTGATAGAGGATCGTCGTCGCCGTCACGCCATCCACGTCGTAGTCGCCGTAGATCACGATCGGTTCGCGCGACGCCGCGGCGTACAGTAGTCTCCCCGCGGCCTTGTCGATCTCCGGGAGCAGGCCCGGGTCGTGCAACTGCTTGAGGCTCGGGTCGAGAAACTCACGGGCCGCCGACGAATCCGCCAGCCCGCGTGCCGCGAAGACACGCCCCACGAGCGGCTCAAACTCCGGCGACGCCGGCACCTCGACCGCCCGCCTGATCTTCCACAGGCGCGTCAGGCCGCGAACGATCGCTCCCGCCTCGTCGGCCCGGCGCGCCGGCGTTCCCGCGTTCGACGTGACATGAACCGCCGGCGCGTCAACGATGGTTGCGGATTGCTCGCTGGCTGAGGTCGACATCCGTTCCGCCTTCTCCCCGCCGCGTTCCATCGCGGCAACTCAGAATAGCGTTCCCGATCCGCCGCGAACATCGCCGCGACACCACAAACGGAGGCCCCGATGGTCAAGCTCAATCGCATCTACACCCGAACCGGCGATGACGGCACCACCGGACTGGCGACCGGCGAGCGCGTCGCCAAGGACGACCTCCGCGTCGAGTGCTACGGCACGGTCGACGAGGCCAACTCCTTCCTCGGGCTCGCGGTCGTCGCCTGCGCCGCGGTTCCCTCGCTCGCCGAGATGACCGACGTGCTCCGTTCCATCCAGCACGATCTCTTTGACCTCGGGGCGGACCTGGCCACGCCCGTCTCACCGGATGAAAAGCCCGGCCAGCGCCTCCGCATCCAGCACGCCCAGACCGATCGACTCGAACCCATCATCGATCGCTTCAACGACGCCCTTGCCTCCCTCAACAGCTTCGTGCTCCCGGGCGGAAGCCCCCCGTCGGCCGCCCTTCACGCGGCCCGCACGGTCGTCCGCCGCGCCGAGCGCCTCGCGGTGCAACTCCGCCGCCACGATTCCCAACACACCAGCGCGGAAGCCGTGCGATTTCTCAATCGCCTGAGCGACCTCCTCTTCGTGCTCGGGCGCGTCGCCAACGACATGGGTGCCGCCGACGTACTCTGGGTTCCGGGCGCCAACCGCCCCCAATCCTGATCCCGCCACGGACGCCGTTCTTGCCGGTATCCTGTAGTGGCCTCCCGGCGTCCGGTGTCATCCATGGCCAGCAACCACAACAACAACCCCCGAACTCCGCCACGCCGACCCGCGCCGGACTCGCGCAGCGCCGCGTTCACCGCCGACATCCGCCATGAGTTCGAGGCCGAGACGACCCAGCTCCTCCGCGGCAAGTTCCTCCTCTTCAACGCCTTGCTGGGCTTGATCTGGATCCTCTTTCTCGTTCTCTCCCTCTATTCACTCGGCCTCCAGCTCCTCATCAAGACCGGCGGCGTCGAGGGCCTGAACTTCTCCTCCGCCTGGAGCGCCCTCTTCAACATGCCGCGCGGCGTCGTCCCGCGCCCCTTCTTCGACCTCGTCGCCATCATCGCCTATTCCGCTTCGTTCGTCGCCGTTCGCCGCGGCAGCGTCACCGATCAGGACCTCCTCAAGCTCACCTTCTGGCTCGTCTTCCTCGACGGATCGCTCCGCATCGTCATGGGCTGGCTCGGCGTCGGGCACGGGATCGGCCTGGGCGGCGTCATCCTCTGCCACGTCATCGCCGCCCTCACGCTCCCCTGGAGTGCCCGTGACGCCTTCCGCCCCATCGCCCTCATCCTCGCCCTCTACGCGATCGTCCGCCTCGCCCGCACCGATCTCGACTGGTCCGAAAAAATCTGGGGCATCGTGTGGAGCCTCTTCCTCGCCGCGCCCG
The DNA here is from genome assembly GCA_020853815.1 of Phycisphaerales bacterium. Taxonomy (GTDB): domain Bacteria; phylum Planctomycetota; class Phycisphaerae; order Phycisphaerales; family UBA1924; genus JABWBC01. Next base: position 1,068 of record JADYYE010000136.1, on the reverse strand, counting down.
GCACCTTCATCGCCTGGCTCAGACACTCGCGCCGCCTCGACACGTATCGCAACCGCTTCTTCCAACGCCGCTACGGCGAACTCCGCCGCGAACTCGTCGACGCTCGACGCATCCACGAAGCCCTCTTCCCCTCGCCCGTCACCCAAGGCCCCCTGCGCTTCGCGTATGAGTATGAACCGATGCGACAGATCGGCGGCGATTACCTCTACGCCACCTCCGCCCGCCAGGGCGATCAGGCCGATCGTTTCTCCGTCGTCATGCTCGACGTCACCGGGCACGGCATCCCCGCCGCCCTCACCGTCAATCGCCTGCACGGCGAGCTCGAACGCGTCTTTGCCGAAAACCCCGACGCCGCCCCGGGCGACGTCCTCAAACTCCTCAATCGCTACATCCACCTCACGCTCGCCAACCACTCCGTCTACGTCACCGCCCTCTGCCTCCGCGTCGATTGCACCCGCGATCACCTCGAATACGCCAGCGGCGGACACCCGCCCGCGTTCCTGCGCGCCGTCGACGGCACGGTCCACGAACTCCCCTCAACCAGCTTTGTCCTCGGCGCCTGCGCCGACCCCGACTTCGAACCCGATCCAAAGTCCATGCGTTTCGGTCGCGGCGACGTCATCATCGGCTACACCGACGGCGCGATCGAAGCACGCGACCGCGCCGGGCGAATGCTGGGTGTCAAGGGCTTCGCCAAGCTCGTCGCCTTCACCACGCCCGACCCCCAGCTCGGCTGGACCGGCACGCTACTCAAGGCCGTCGAGCAGCACCGCTACGGCCCGCCCGCCGACGACACGCTGGTTATCGAGATCGCTCGCCCAGTAACGGCGTGACGCAGCGCCCGTGATTGGGTTTGCTTGTCGAGTCGATGCCGGGTCGGAAGCGCACTTCGCCACCCAGCCGCGAAGCCCTCGCCTGGACTTCTTCTTCTTCTTCTTCTTCCCTAGAGCGCCTTGAGCCCAAATCTAGCGCTGTTCGGCGCACGGACGGGTTGCGCCAGGCGTGGTGATGCGGTAGGTTCCCTTTCTGGTGGGAAGAAAGGGAGTCGTTTGATGGCGGCGCCGTATT
>JADYYE010000305.1 GCA_020853815.1 Phycisphaerales bacterium | reverse complement strand
TCGGACCCGCTGTAGATGCGCGACACGCGGACGCCATCGGAACCTGGTGTCGGTTGCGATGGCGGGGACGAATCGCTGGATCGTGCCTGATCAGTCGCTGGGTCAGGCTGGGTCGGTGGCGGGCCGACTGCAGGCTGCATGGGTGTCGCACGGGTATCCGAAGGCGGAGGAGGGTCTACCGGTCCCGATGACTCCGGCCGGGTTGGCGCCGGCCCTGATGACTCCGGCGCCGGCGGCTCTGGGGGACGTGGAGGAGAGCCGCCGGGGCGAGGGCCTTTCAGGTGAGTCCGGAGTTGCGTCCTGATCTGCGCCAACTGCTCCGTCTCTTCCACGCCTGGCCAATGGTGCGCGTTCAACCGCACCCAGACGCCATCGCCCAGCAGGTGCATCTCGGGCGCGCCTCGAAGGCCCTGCTCTGTGACGACGGCCACCGACTCGTGCGGCGAGGCTATCCAGCGCACACGGCCTTGCAGCAACCCCTCGTACACCGCGCGCTCAACACCGCTCCATTGGCGAGCGGCGCGAAGTTCGAATGGGGAGTGAACCCGGAGCCCGAAGCGAAGAACCGTCAGCAGGGCGAGGCGCTCGGGCATCGCCCCGCGACCGGCGGCGACGTGAACGAGTTTCTTTACGTCCGCACTCGTGGAACGCCCCTGCTGCAGTGCGCGGGCCGCGTCGGCCCGGCTGAACGTTCCCGCCACGCATTTTGCCTCGATTCCCCAAGCCTGAATTCCAAGGTGACCCCGATCATCACCAGGGAGCACGAGCCGCACCGCGAGCAAGTCTGTGCGTCGTTGATCGTCGAGCGATGCCTGATTCGTGCGACCGAGAAGGGACGTGAACGAATCCACTGGGACGAGGAACGTGACAACGGGCGGCAGTTCGCCTTCGGCGACGGGTTCAGAGAGCGCGTCCCTGGTCAACCGAACGGCTCCGGCGAGGCCGATGACCCCCAGTGCATGGCGCCCCGATCTCATCGCCTCGCCGCCGATGGCGATGCCGATGTGGCCCAGCTCGCTGATCAGCGGCGATGCCACGTCGCGCGAACCAAAGACACCGTTCACCGCGACGAGGACGCTCTTCGGAACCGCCGAGAGAATGTAGAAGCTCCCGGACTTCCCCGAAACGTCCACTCGGAAGTCCCACAGCGCGCGGTCCTGCGATTCGCGCTGGGCGCCGTTGCGGACATACTGCACGAAGACGGCTGGATCGATGTCGGCTCCCGGCGCGATTGCCCAGATCGAGTCGAGCCGAGCCGGCAGGTCGATCGACCTCATCGCGGTTCGCCCCTTGCCGAGCGAGCGGAACGGCAAGGCCGAGACCCTCTCGAAGGCTGAGGAAAGGTCGGAGCCCTCCGGGCTGGCCGTGTCCATCTCGAACGTAACGGCCTTCGGGATCATCGCCTGGCCTTCTGTGAGCCATCGAAGTGGCTCGTGGAAGACGCACTCGCGGGCGGCCCCGCGAGCGATCGCAAGCGGCTCGGGTTCATCCCTGAACGTCAGTTCCGTCGTCGGGCCGAGCATCAGAACGTCGCCTCCCGCAGGCGACTCCGCGGCCGGAGCCGCAGCGCTGCGGTACAGCATGATCGGCGGGTCAGACCAGCGGAGTTCGCCCAACTCTCCGACTGGCCGCGTCGACGCAAGTGACACCCCCCCTTCGAGAGCGAGGCCGAGGGGCGTCGGACCGTCATCCGAGTGTAGGACGCGGTCGATGGCTTCGACGACCGCGTGCTCGGGGTATCCGGCCCCGAGTCGCACGCCGATGGAACGTCTGGACGGGAAGGCTCGGGAGAAGCTCAGGACACCCATCGGGACGAGCGCGTCGAGGCCGCGATCGACCGGACCCGCATCGAGGCCCACAGATTCCACGAGGTGGCTCGATATGTCCGCGTACCCGCCTGCAGCACCTTCGCCATCCCCGCCGAGACCTGCACGTACCGCTAGATGCCAACCAGGATCTGACGTCGGCGAGACCAGCGCTGCTTCGAGCGTCTGATCCTCACGCGAGACAGTCACAGTCCAGCGCAGCGCCGGCGTGCCTCTCAGGAGACCGCAGAGTCGTCGGAAGTCCTCTCCGTCGTCGTCCCGAAGGAACCGTGAGGCGCGCTCGAAGAGCGACGCCTGGATCATGAAGCGCTTCGCGACG
>JADYYE010000304.1 GCA_020853815.1 Phycisphaerales bacterium | reverse complement strand
GCAGCAATAAGGGAGCAAAATTGTGTCAGTAGCAGAATGTTTTGCCCGCATGCAAGCAGAGGCGGCAAAAGTCATTGTGGGACAAGAAGAGGTCTTCGAGCAGGTGGTGGTCGCCTTCTTTGCCGGTGGCCATGTGCTGCTGGAAGGGGTACCCGGCACAGCCAAGACGTTGCTGGCCAAAACGTTGGCGCGTCTGATCCAGGCCGATTTTAGCCGCATCCAATTCACTGCCGATCTGATGCCTAGCGACGTGGTTGGCACGCAGGTTTTTCAGGTCAACCAAGGCACCTTCTATCTGAAAAAAGGGCCAATCTTCGCCAACATTGTGCTGGCGGACGAGATCAACCGCGCGCCGGCCAAGACCCAGTCCGCCCTGTTGGAGGCGATGGAAGAGCGGCAGGCCACCATCGAAGGCGAGCGCCATCTGTTGCCCAATCCCTTTATGGTGTTGGCCACCCAGAACCCAGTAGAGTACGAAGGCACCTATCCGCTGCCCGAAGCGCAACTCGACCGCTTTATGTTCAAAGTGCTGGTCAACTATCCGCCGGAAGCTGTGGAGACGGAAGTGTTACGCCGCTATCATCAGGGCTTTGACGCCCATCGGCTGGAGAACATCGATTTGCAGCCGGTCGTTAATCCGGCAGAGTTAGCACAGTTACGTCAAGAGATTAGCCAGGTGACGGTTGAAGAGGGGATCTTGCGCTATATCACCCAGTTGGCCAATGCCAGCCGGCGCAGTCAGGATCTAATTTTGGGGGGCAGCCCGCGTGCAAGCATTACCTTGTTGCTGGCAGCGAAAAGTTACGCCGCGCTCAAAGGGCACAGCTATGTCAGCCCCGACGATGTCAAGCAGGTCTTAGCGCCCACCTATCGCCACCGTATCATCCTCCGCCCCGAAGCCGAGATTGAAGGGCTCAGTGCCGATGATGTGATTCGCCGGTTTGTCAGCGGGGTGGCGGTGCCGCGGTAGGGAGAAGAGATATCACAAAAAAGGGGCGAAATACATGCGTATTTTGCCCCTTTTTTGTGATATCTAACTAGACACGACCAATGGGAATATCTTGCGAATCGTCGTTTGCAGTTGGTGGGGTGGTTGGGGTCTCGGCGCGCTTGCGTTGCAATTCCGCCGCTAGCTTCTCCACCTGATCGGCGAGGACACGTAGACCGCCGGCCAAGGCACCGGCAATATCATAGGTGGTCTGGCTGTTGCGCACCTTTTCACCAACGTTTTCGGCGACATCTTCGGCTTTGCGCACAAACTCTTTGGTCTGTTCGTGTTCGCCCATCTTGCGCACACCTTGCTCTAGATTGTTGGCAAGGGTGTTGAGACCAGTGCGCAGATCTTGCTCCATGCGCTTGCGCTCGTCACTGGCCCACGCGGTGCGGATCACTTCGGCCATTTTATTGCCCAAGCGGCCCAACTCGTCGATCAACTCCTGGCCGCCGGGGGTGTGGCCGGTGGCACCACTGGTGCTTTGATTGCTACCAGGATTGCTCTGCCCCTGGCTGGTTGATCCACTTGCCGTCTGTGAACTCCCCATCTGGGCATTCATCTCTTCGTGGCTGGGGTTTTTGTATTCACTCATGGTGTTCCACTCCTTTTCGGCGTATCCGATATCTATACAAACTTGCGCTGTGTCAACGCCCGCTACCTGTCATTTTCATTTTGTACCAACACTATTCTATACGTAAGGCACGAGTGAAAGTTGCAGGGTTGATCACGCTTTGACGTACGGATAGGTCGATTCGCAAAGCCGTCTCATCGGGCTGCTTGATCCTAGAAAGACACGCCTTTATTCCGGCTTGCGCGTTTCCCAGCCTTCTTCAAAAAGGCGTAGGAAGTTCTTCTCACCATAAGGGTGTTTGGCGGCCTCTTCCTCGTTGAATTCGACGCCCCAGCCTGGGGTATCCGGTACGGTGATATAACCATCCACTACCCGTGGCGTACCTTGGAGCAGATCCCAAGTCCACGGCTCCAGCGAGTCGTCAAAGTTTTCATGGATCAGGAAGTTGGGAATTGACGCGTGCAGATGGGCATTCATCGCCGTGCAGAAAGGGCTTTGGGCCTGGTGACAGGCGATCAGCGCGTCATACGCCTGGGCAATCGCAAAGGACTTTAGCGCACGGGCTGGTCCCAAACTTTGCGGCTCCGGCTGGACAATATCGATCACACGGTAGGCAAGCAGATCGGCAAACTGGCGCAACTCGTTGAAGCCCTCGCCCAGCACCACCGGCGTCTTGACATTGCGCGCCACTTCGATGTGACCGGCCAGGTCATGGGTGCGCACCGGGGTCTCGAACCACATTGGTTCAAACTCATCCAGTTTGCGTCCCACCCGAATCGCGGTGCCGACGGTAAAGCGGTCGTGAAATTCGATCAGCAGGTCAACTTTGGGACCGACGGCCTGGCGCACGGCGCGCACAATGTCAACGGCCAACGCTTCGCTCTCTTTGTCGATCTGTTTATACGCCCCGCCAAAGGGATCAAACT
>JADYYE010000303.1 GCA_020853815.1 Phycisphaerales bacterium | reverse complement strand
TATTCCAGTTCGACTGCTTTATGGGCGACGATTACCTATCGCCAATGATGGCTTGCTGGTTCCGGAACGACGATATCGACAAATTCGAGCCAGCGGATCGTTACAGTACCGGCGCAACGTTGATTGGAAGGTGGAGTCACCAGCCCGGCATCCGGCCCGAAGCTTTCATTCGCGCCAAGATTGCCGAATCACGGCTGCTCGACATTCATCCAACATTCGGTGGCACGCGTGGCACACATACTGAAGATGCAGGCTTTCCGCCACTTGAGGTTGGCCTATTCGCACTCGGGGACATCGAGCGCATCGAAGCAGAGGATGGCCTTGATTTCACCAATGAACAACTTGCTGCCAAACAGGATGTGGTGATCAATGAAAAGTCTGGAAGCGATTTACAGCCAGTCCCAGGCAATGACGCATGCGCGGTCTTCCGCAACCTGGCAAATCTGCACCCGAGCGAAATTGCGATCACGATTGTCGGGGACACCCATGAAACGGGGCTGACTGGAAACAACCTGCTTGAAATAAGCGCACGGGGAGTTACAAAACGGATTTCACTTGCGGAGTTCGGATTGCTGGATCGGCGCACTGGCGCACTGAACCAGCAGGCAGCAGTTCTCGTCGGCCTTGCACAAGGTGCAAGGAGTTCCCGCACCAAAGAATCGCATGCGGCAACGATGAAGCGGCTGCGCGCCCAGTTCCGTGATCGACTAGGGCTTGAGGCTGATCCGTTTTCAACCCACCAGCGAGATACCGGCTGGCGGCCTCTGTTTTCCATTGTCGATCTACGCGGATGCGCTGACGAACGCGCCAAGGACAAAGCTGAACGCCGAACGGTATCACTCGACCAGATGCAGGAGCAAGGACGCCAATTTGCTGCCAGCGATAATGATGTAACCGACGAGGATGCAACCGCAGATCAATGGATGAAGGAGAACAAGCGGTCTTGGGAGCCGTGACAGAAGCCGATTTGTCATGACAAATCCGCCGGGCAAGTTTGCAGTGCCAACTGGGGTTTCGGGCATCTGATGTGACATGTCATGCCAAGGGGTTATGCGGTGACGTACCGCAGCAACCCAATAGGTACAGACATGACCACCATCCTCCGCCTTCCCGCCGTACTCCGCGAACGCGCCCGCTCACGCAGCGCTCACTATCTCGACATCCAGCAGGGGCTATTCACGCACCCGGTACAGATCGGCCTCCGTGCCGTCGGCTGGCCGGCCTCGGAAGTCGCCGCGCTCAACACGGCCCGCATCGCCGGCAATACAGAAAGCGAGATTCGCGAGCTGGTCGCCAAGCTCGAAGCTGCCCGCAAGTCGGCGGCATTGGGAGTCGCAGCATGAGCGCGACAGATTTCCCATCCGATCTGCCGGAAACCGATAAAACCGGCGAAACCGAAGTTATCGGCAACGACGATTTCCTGCGCACCCTGTTTTCCGGCCTGACCGGCGACGTCGCGCCTGTTGTGACCAGCTTCAAGGGCAATCCGGCAACCGTTTCACAGGGAGCCT
>JADYYE010000135.1 GCA_020853815.1 Phycisphaerales bacterium | reverse complement strand
TTGCCCATTCCCTATTGGAACCTCTGAGTATTTGGTGGCCCGCCTCTCCGAGGCGGTTTTTCAGCCCACTGGAAGCGGACCTCGCGGCTGAACTCGAATTGTTCAGAGGTTCCTATTGCCCATTGCCTGGGCGTGCGACATGACGCCCGACTCCAAGCGAATCCGCTCTAGTGGAACCGGCCACCCGCCGATCGCGGGCGGGAGGCGCCAGGGCCGCTCGAACCGCGGCGTCGCAATGCCGTGGCCCGACTGCTTGGTCCACGTTGCGTCGATTGGTGCGGTTTCTATTCAAGTAGCGTCTTCCCATTCCCCATTCCCCATTCCCCATTGGAACCTCTGAGTATTTGGTGGCCCGCCTCTCCGAGGCGGTTTTTCAGCCCACCTGAAGCGGACCTCGCGGCTGAACTCGAATTGTTCAGAGGTTCCCATTGCCCGAGGCGCTCTCCATGACGCTCGGCTCCAAGCAAATCCGCTCTAGGAACTCCGCGGTCTCGTCGTCGCTCGTCGAATCACTCCGAAGGGGCGAGCGCAGAGCCCCTTCGCAGGTGCGGAACAGGCACGCCCCGACCCTGCTGTCGCCACCATCTCGTGGCACGCGCCCAGCCCCGCATCGCACATGATGAACGCCCCGTGCGTCCCCGGCACTTTGCCGCCTGATTTCGCCCGCAAGCCGGGCCGCTCGGCTTTCTTCATGATTCACCTCGTGCCTTCAAGTTCAGCAGAGGGCGTGCGCGGGGTGCGGTGTCCGCTCGCGCGGGGCGGCTTAGCGAAAATCCCTGGCCGTCATGCCGATGGTTGCGCCCGAGATGCTGATCGCCACGATCTTGCGAACCATGACATGCACCACCTCACCCTGGCGTTCGACGATACCGGCGGCCGCGATGACCCTCGCACGCCGGGCAGCGGCACGGTACCGCTCGTAGACCCTCGGGCGAACGATCAGGTTGGCGATGCCGGTTTCGTCTTCGATCGTAACGAACACGACGCCGCTGGCGGTGCCGGGACGCTGCCGAACCAGCACCACGCCCGCGACGGCTACGCGCCGCCCCTCCGGCGTGCGCCGCGCGTCGGTGAGCGCCGCGTTTTCAATGACACCCCGGGCCGAGAGGGAGTCGCGGATGAACGACATGGGGTGTGATTTCAACGAGAGCCCCGTGCTCCGATAGTCCTCGCTCACCTCCCCCAGCGCGGTCCGCCCCGGAAGCGTGCAGGCCTCGACCTCGCGATCGTCGGCGGCCGTCTCAAAGAGCGGCATCGGCTCATCACCAAGTGCCTGCACCTCCCATAACGCCAGCTGACGCGTGAGTCCGAGCGATGCGAACGCGTCGGCCTGAGCGAGCCTGCGAAGACTCGCCGTCGACACGCCGCTCGCTCGCCAGAAGGATCGCACGCCGCGGAACAAGCCCCTCTCCCGGACCGCCTCGCCGATGCGCTCGGCCTCACGCTGCGGCAGCCCCTTGACCATCCGCATCCCCAGGCGGATCGCGGGCCCGCGCACGCCCGGTTCGAGCGTGCAATCCCATTGGCTGTAATGAACGTCGACGGGACGCACCTCAACGCCGTGCTCCTTGGCGTCGCGGATGATCTGGGCCGGCTGATAGAAGCCCATGGGCTGGCTGTTGATGAGCGCCGCCGCGAACGCCGCCGGGTGGTGACGCTTCAGCCACGCCGAGGAGTACACCAGGAGCGCAAAGCTGGCGGCATGGCTCTCGGGGAAGCCGTAGCCCGAGAAACCGGAGACCTGCTGGAAGACCTGCTCGGCGAAGACCCGATCATGCCCGCGCGCCAGCACGCCGTCGATCAATTCCCGCTCGAATTGCCGCATCGCGTCCCCCGATCGCTTCCACGAGGCCATCGCTCGACGCAACTGGTCGGCCTGTCCCGGCGTGAATCCGGCCGCGACCACCGCCAACGCCATCGCCTGCTCCTGAAAGAGCGGGACGCCCAGCGTGCGACCCAGGACTCGCTCGATCTCGGGCGAGGCATAGACGATCGGCTCCTGCCCGGACCGACGCCGAATGAACGGATGCACCATCTTCCCCTGGATCGGCCCGGGGCGCACGATCGCCACCTCGATCACAAGGTCGTAGTAGCAGCGGGGCCGCAGACGCGGGAGCATCGACATCTGCGCCCGGCTTTCGATCTGGAACACACCGACGGTGTCGGCCTTGCAGATCATGTCGTAGGTCGCCGGGTCCTCCGCCGGGATGGTGGCCAGCGTGTAGTCCTTGCCCTCCGCGTCGCGCACCAGGTCGAGCGATTTGCGCAGACAGGTCAGCATCCCAAGCCCCAGCACGTCGACCTTCAGCACGCCCATCGCCTCGATATCGTCCTTGTCCCACTCGATCACGGTGCGATCCGGCATCGCCGCGTTCTCGATCGGCACCACGTCGCAGAGCCGCCGGCGCGTGATGACAAAGCCGCCCACATGCTGCGAGAGATGCCGCGGGAATCCCATGATTTCGCCCGCGAGTTCGAGCGTCGCGCCAAGGGTTGGGTCGTTGGGGTTCAGGCCAAGACGCCTCAGCCGTTCGCCCTGCTGTGGCCGCTCGTTCCACCCGTCAAGGTCTTTCGCCAGTGTGGCGAGCGTGTCGACCGAGAGGCCCATCGCCTTGCCCACCTCGCGCACCGCGCTCCGCCCGCGATACGAAATCACCTCGGCGGTCAGCGCCGCCCGATCACGCCCGTACTTGGCGTAAAGGTGCTGGATCACCTCCTCGCGCCGTTCATGCTCGAAGTCGATGTCGATGTCGGGCGGTTCGTCACGCTCCTTGCTGATGAACCGCTCGAACAGCATGCTCACACGCGTCGGGTCCACCGCCGTCACGCCCAGGCAGTAGCACACCGCCGAATTCGCCGCCGCCCCGCGCCCCTGGCACAGAACCCCGCGGGCCCGCGCGAACTCAACGATCTCGTGTACCGTCAGGAAGTACGGGGCGTAATTGAGCGCGTCGATCAACGCGAACTCGTGCATGATCTGCGCCGTGACGGTCGACGGAACCCCCTCGGGGAACCGCCTCGCCGCGCCCGCCCACGTCAGCTCGATCAGGTGCCGCATCGGCGTCGAGCCCGGCGGCACGATCTCGTCGGGATATTCGTAACGCAACTGGTCCAGACTGAACCCCCCGGCCCGATCGGCGATCTCCCGAGTCCGCGCGATCGCGCCCGCCTGACCACGGAACAACTCGATCATCTCGTCCGGCCGTTTCAGATGCCTCTCGGCGTTCTCGAACAGCCTCCGCCCCGCCGCGTCGATCGTGCACCCGTGGCGTATGCACGTCAGGATGTCCTGAAGCCGCCTCCGCTCCGGGCGATGGTAATGCACCGCGTTGGTCGCAACCGCCGGAATACGCAGGCGATCACCGAGGTCCTCGATCGCACGAACTCGCGCCTCGTCGTCCTGGCGGAAAAGGCGGCTCATCGCGATCGAAAGCCGATCATCACCGAACGACCTTCGCAGCTCCACCAGCCCACGCACGACCGCCTCGTCGAGCTTCGCCGGAGCGGCCGCTACCGCGAGCAGGCCCTCGTTGTCCGACGTCAGGTCGGCAAGAAAAAGATCGCACGAGCCCTTGCCCGCACGCCGCTTCCCGAGCGTCAGAAGACGGCACAGACGCGCGTACGCCTCGCGGTCGGTCGGATAGAGCAGCACCGACAGCCCGCCCGCGTCCCCCGGACGCACACGCGCGCCGACCACCAGCCGCACGCCGCGACGCTTCGCGGCGACGTGCGCCCGCACGATCCCCGCCAGCGAGTGCAGGTCGGTCAGCGCGATCGCCCCATACCCAAGCTCCGCCGCCCTGTCCACGAACTCGCTCGGATGGCTCGCGCCGTTCAAGAACGTGAAGTTGCTCGTGACGTCGAGCTCGATGTACTCAGACGCCCACGTTGACGATCGCGCCGCCCCGCCCGATCCGATCGCGTGGTCCCCGCCCTTGCAGTTCGCTTCTTCCGCCATCAAACGTCCTCCTCACGCCCACTGCCCGTGCAGGAACCACGCGTCGTCCCCGCGGGCGAGCGATCGGAACAGCCACAGCACACGCCCGTCCTCGGTCGCGACCTTGAAATAGTCGCGCGCCCGATGCTCCGACCCCGGACGCCACCACTCGGGCTCGATCCGCTCCGGGCCCAGCACGCACACCACCCGGAAGCCACGCCCCCCCTGACGCACCGTCGCGATCGGCCCGTTGGGCCCCAGGAGCGTTACGACGATCGCCCGCGGCTCGTCGTACAGGATCGAAGGGCGGTCGACGCCAAGCGGGTCGATCGCCCCGCCCGATTCGCGCAGTGTTGTCACGGTGTCGAGCGTGAACGCCGCCTCGGGAACGTGCGATTCCCGGGCGCGAAGCTCCTTCACCGCCCCGACGCCAAGCCGGGCGTTGAGTGTGTCGATCAGCTTCGCAACTCCCGCGCTGTGCTCGCCCCGATCCCCACGCCAATGCTCGCTCTGAACGTGCGCGATCCGCGCTCGGCTCTTGCCCCGCAGCACCAGACCACGCAGGCCGAATCCGAGCTGCGCCGATTCGATCTTTCCCGCCAGGAGAGGCCAGAGATGCCCGGCGTCGCGCGCCGCTCGCGCCGTGCGGATCGTCAGCACCAGCGGCGGCAGATCGGACCGATCCAAGCCGAGCTCGAAATGACGACAGCCGCTCTCCAGGCGCCGAAGCGTGCGGCACACGTCGGCGAGCAGTGACCTCGCGGCCGACAGGATCGCGTCCAGGCGATCGGTCACCCCGTCGAACTCGATGCCCGCCCGCACGGGCTCGCGAGCATGGATCGGCTCGATGGCCTCCATCGCACGCCCCAGCGCCTGGTCCAGGCGACGAAGCACCGAAGCCCCGTAGCGGTCCTCGATCGCCGCGCGCGGGATCGGGTACAGGTGAACGACACGTTCCAGCCCGACACGCGCCATCGCATCGAGCACCTCCCGCTCCAGACGCAGCGCGCCCAAGGGCAGTTCCGCCAACACCCGCGAAAGGTCCTCGCCGGTGACCGTCGCCTCATCCGATGCGCCGAAACGGGCCATGGCCCACGCGGCGCCGAAGGTCGGGGCGGCGGCGACCCTCCCCGCGATTCCCCACGCACGCAACCCGCCCGCGATCTTCCGCACCAGTCGATCGATCCCACGGTATAAACGCTCGCACCCGCCGGCGTCGCACAAAAGCCCGTCGTCGCCGTCGATCGAGACCAGCGGCACCCAACGCGTCATCCTGAACGCGAGACGCCGCAGCGCCCCACGCACCGCATGATCGTCGATCGGCTCGATCACGCTCGCACCGTTCGAGAGCACCATGCGCGCCTCCGCCATCGACATCCCCGCGGAGATGCCGCGCCGCATCGAGACGGCGCACGCCGCCGCCACGACCTCGGCCCGACGCCCTCGACGTGACAGCACGATCGGCACGCGCGGATCAACTCGCCCTCGCCGCCGCGCCAGATCGGTCGGCCAGGTCGGGAGATAGACAGACAAGCCCAGCATGGGATGATCTCTCGACAATCCATGATCGCGCGCCGACGCACGCCGATCCGGTGTGCCGCGCTAGCCTCAAACTCCATCGGTTCTCGAGTGTCTCGGTCGGCCGCGATTCGACCTCCCACCGTGTGGCCGCGAACGAAATCCCGGCGAGCTCATGCGCCCGACGCGCCAAGATCGCAAACGTGCCGCACGATGTCGCCGCCAGTTGCAATCGTCTCGAGGACGCCGCGTCGAACCCCGATCCATCGGCCGCCACCGCAACCCCGGAACATCGCAACGCGGCTTCGACCGCCCACAGACGCGCCCCGGCCTCGGACGCATCGACCCATAGCACGCGATCCGTGGCGCCCAGGGCGGCCACGGCGGCCTGGCCAAAGAGCCACACGCGCCGACCGATCCAGACCGACCAACGCGGTTCACCCGCTGGCGATTGACAGGCTCGACGCATCAGATGTGCGATGATCAGAAGTGGAGGGGTCCAATCGCTCGCCGAATTGCGACGACCGCCGACCCCATAGCACTCGTGAATCGCGCCGCCTCTCAATCCTCCATGTGCCAATGCGGAATCGACCTCGGACCAGCCGGTCCTGATCGGTGCCGCAGCCGTGTTTCGACAAGAGGTCTCGATCGAGCGCAGACACTCCGAAAGCTGCTTGATCGTGGTTGATTTATCCGATCCTGAAAGCATTCCGTTAGGGTATCAAGATACCCGAACGAAATCAAAACAAAAATCCTTCGCTCTCATCCGGCTCCGCAACCCGGGCCGACACCTCTGGAGCGTCGATCTTGGGGCTGTTGACGAGGCGGCCGACCGGGAACATCTCAAAGCCATCCCAGGGTTTGGCACCCAGCAGCCGAGACCTCTCCGCGTCTCCCAACGGCACGTCCTCCAGCCACCGATCAAAATCGGATTCATCAATCACGACCGGCATGCGATCGTGCAGCCGCGACATCAGCTCATTGGGTGACGTGGTGATGATCGTGAAAGATTCGATCGCCGCTCCGTCCATGACGCAGCGATCCCAGAGCCCCGCCAACGCGAACGGCTCTCCGTCCGTGCGAGAGATCAGGTAGGGCTGCTTCGTCGTCCCGTCCCGGAGCACCCGCCATTCATAGAATCCGCTCACCGGAACAAGGCACCGCTGCCTCGAAAACGCGATGCGGAACGCCGATTTGACGCCGACCGTTTCCGCACGCGCGTTGATGTAACGATGACCGATCGAGGGAGCATCCGACCACGATGGCACGAGCCCCCATCGCAGCAGATCGCCCTCCCGCGTGCCATCGGCCGAGAGCCGGACCACCGGAGCCGTTTGACTGGGGGCCACGTTATAGCGCGGCGTGATCTCAACGCTCGGCCAGCGGACCAGGCCCATCAGCCCGGAGAGCCTCTGCCATGTGTATCGATAGGTGAAGCGTCCGCACATCGCGAGGCCACGATAGCAGCTCGCACGCCAAACATGCCGCGCTGATCGACCGGAGGTCGAACCGCATCAAGGCGAGCCCAACGAAAAACCCCTCGAATGCGAGGGGTTGGGTGGAGACTTGTTCTCGAACGGAATCGGATCGCCTCGGGCCGAGAGCATCAGCCCGGGGGCGGATTCATCAGTTCATGCTCATGCCCAGGTTCTTGGCCAGGAAAGCCCAGGTGTCGGCGAGCTCTTCGATGCGCTTGGCGGTTGGCTTGCCCGCGCCGTGCCCGGCGCGAACATCGATGCGGATCAGCACCGGCGAGGCCCCGGTCTGGGTCGCCTGCAGCGCCGCGGCGAACTTGAAGCTGTGCGCCGGAACGACGCGGTCATCGTGGTCGCCGGTCGTGATCAGCGTCGGCGGCCACTTGGCGCCCTTGGTGCGCAGCGCGAGGTGGTAGGGGGAGTACTTGTGGACGGCCTCGAAGACCGCCTTGTCGCCCTCGGTGTCGCCATAGTCGCTCTTCCACGCCCAACCGATCGTGAACTTCTGGAAGCGGAGCATGTCGAGCACGCCGACGGCCGGGAGGCACGCGCCCCACAGGTCGGGCCGCTGCGTCACCATCGCGCCCACGAGCAGCCCACCGTTGGACCCGCCCTGGCACGCGATCTTGCCCTTGCTGGTGTACTTCTGGGCGATCAGATACTCGGCGGCCGCGATGAAGTCGTCAAAGACGTTCTGCTTCTGCGTCAGCGTGCCCGCCTTGTGCCACTCTTCGCCATACTCGCCGCCGCCGCGGATGTTGGCGACCGCGTACACGCCGCCCATCTCAAGCCACGCGAGGGTGCCGGGGCTGAAGCCGGGCGTGAGCGGGATGTTGAAGCCGCCGTAGCCATAGAGAAGGGTCGGGTTGTTCCCGTCGAGCTTGGTGGCTTTCTTGTGGACGATGAACATCGGGACCTTCGTGCCGTCCTTGGAGGCGTAGAACTCCTGCTTGACGACATAATCGTCGGGGCTGAACTTGACGGCGGGGGCTTTCCACAGCTTGCTCTCGCCGGTCTTGATGTCGTACCGGAAGATCTGCGGCGGGACGTTGTAGGTGGTGAAGGAATAGAAGGTGTCGGCGTCGGTGCGCTTGCCGCCAAAGCCGCCGGCCGAGCCGATGCCCGGGAACTTCACCTCGCGGACCAGCTTGCCACCGGTGTCGAACTGCTTGACCTGCGTCTTGGCGTCCTTGAGATAGCTCGCGAAGAAGAAATCGCCCACCATGCCGCAGCCCTGCAGAGTCTCGGCGGCCTGGGGGATCAGCTCCTTCCAGTTCGCGCGGGCGGGCTTGGTGAGGTCGATGGCGATGACGCGCGAGCGAGGCGCCTCGAGGTTGGTCGAGAAGTAGGCCGTTGTGCCGTCGTTTCCGATCCACTCATAGCTGGCGTCAAAGTCGTTGAGCAGCTCGACGAAGCCGAAGGACATGTTGCCCTGGGCCGCGACCAGCTCGGCACGCTTGGCGCGCAGGCCCGCGATCACTTCCTCTGTCTTGGCCTTGTCGGCGCCGGACTCCAGCGCGGCGACCGCGCCCTGGATCTGCGTCTCGATGGCGCGGACCTGCTTGTCCTGCTCCGTCGGTGCTCCGGTCAGCGGGTGAGACTTGAGGTCGCGCACGAAGAGGCGATTCTTCGGGTCCGTCCCCTGCGAGATGCTGAGGACGATGAAACGCCCGTCCTCGGACACGCCCCCGCCGATGCCCCATTCCTTCTGGTCCGGGCGCTCATAGATGAGCACGTCCTGCGATTGCGGCGTGTTCACCTTGTGGAAATAGAACTTGGGGTAGTAGTTCACAGACGTGTACTCGGCGCCCTGCTTGGGTTCGTCGTAGCGGCTGTAGAAGAAGCCGCTCCCGTCTTTCATCCAGCTCGCGCCGGAGAACTTGACCCAGCGCAGCTCGTCGCCAAGGTCCTGGCCCGTGGCGATGTCGCGGACCTTCCAGACGTTCCAGTCCGAGCCGGCCTCGGCGATGCCATAGGCGATGTACTTGCCGTCGTCGGAGACCGCGGTCCCCGCGAGGGCGGCCGTGCCGTCCGCCTTGAGGGTGTTGGGGTCGAGCAGGACGCGCCCCTTGTCTTCAAGCTTGTCGGTGACATAGAGGACACCCTGGTTCTGCAGGCCGGAGTTGTAGCTGTAGAAGTACTTGCCTCCTTCCTTGCCGGGCGCGGAGAACTTCTCATAGTTCCAGAGCTCGGTGACGCGCGCCTGGATGGAATCGCGCTGCGGGATCGCGGCCAGGTAGGGCATCGTGATCTTGTTCTGAGCGTCGATCCAGGCTCGGGTCTGGGCCGAATCCGGGTCCTCGAGCCAGCGGTAGGGGTCCGCCACGGGCGTGCCGTGGTAGTAATCGACGAAATACGTCTCGGCCTTGGGGTACGTGATGGCCTGCTGGGCCCAGGCGCGGGTGCAGAGCGCGAGGGCGGCGGCGGCGATCAGCCGACGGGTCGTTGCCATGCGATTCTCCTGTCCGGTGCGTGAAGGTGCTGACACTTGAATACCGCTGACGGGGACGGGGGTTGCCCGAATGATGCGATTCGGACCATCGGCCCCAAACCGCCGGGCAGGCCCCGCCCACGACAAGCGTAGGGCCTACGCGATGCCCGCCATGCGCCGAACGCTGGAAGGCGACTCGGCCTGGCCCGTGCGGGCCGAGAGCAGGGCCGTCTGGCTCAGCACCAGCGCCGACTCCACATTAACCGGGGCCGCGTCGGGCTGACCGGGCTCCAGCAGACGCGACAGCGCGTCCGCGAGCGTGGCGGCGGCGTGGTCGGGCGGTGGCGAGCCCCGCCGGCGCGAGGCCGGGCGAGACTCGTCGAGCTTCTGCCCCGCGGGGTCCGTCCACTCAAAGCCGTCCTCAAAGACCCGCAGCCGCCCGGCGTTCCCGATGATCGTCGTCCCGCGGCTGAATCGACCGCCCTGATTCGACAGCGCCAGGCAAGCGGCCCGCGCGTCCGCGAAACGCATGTTGACCGTCAGGTCGCCGTGCAGGTCGCGGAGCGACTCGCCCGGAAGCGTGTGGAGCGCGCCGGCCTTGGGGCCGACATACGCCGCGTCGATCGTCTCCGGCTCGCCCATCAGCGCGACCACCAGGTCCATGGCGGCAAACAGACGAGCCCCCAGCGAGCCCTCCGCGGGCGTCGCCCAGGCCTCGTGGACCAGCAAACGCGGCGGGACCAGCGATTGCACGATGTCGGCCGCGTTGCGATACGCCGCGGCAAACCGCGCCAAGGGAACCAGGCGGATGGCGTCGGTCGCTCGCGCCGGGGGCGGTTCCTCTCCCGCCAAGCCCGGACCGCCCAGCGCGAGTGCCGACGCGGGGATGGGTTCGAGCGACGCGATGCGCACGCCGCGCTCGCGTGCGGCCAGCAGGGCGCTCGTGTCGTCGTCGCCCGGACTGGCCGCGAACTCGCCCGGATCGAGCATCCAGACGATCGATGCGCGATCGGGCGAAGCGTCGGCGTCGGGCGCGGGAAGCCGTGCCGTCGCGATCGCCAGGCGAAGATCGTCGATGGCCGAGCAGCCCAGTTCGCCCGCGATCAACGTCGCCTGTCCGCGCGAGGGCGAGCCGGCGGCCGCAAATGAGAGCCCGGCGGCCTCGGCGACGGCGCGCGCCAGCGCGACCTGGTCGGGGCGCAGCCAAGCGATGACGCGATGGGAGGCGGGCGTCGGCACGGCCAAAGATGGTACCGCGCGGGGGCCGCGCGCGGGGACGGCGAGCAAGCGCGGGTCGTCGTATGATCTGACCACGGCGCGGCAGACGGCCGCGGGAGGCCCTCGGGCCTCCTGAGGAAAGTCCGAGCACGAAAGGACACGGTGGTGGGTAACGCCCACCCGCTCCGACGGTTGGGGGCGAGGGAAAGTGCCACAGAAAACACACCGCCGATGGCCCGAACGGGATCAGGCAAGGGTGAAAAGGTGCGGTAAGAGCGCACCGCCCGCGTGGTGACACGCGGGGCATGGCAGACCCCACCGCGTGCAAGGTCAAGCAGCTTCCGCTCCGTGGAGACACGGGGACGCCCGGTCCGGGCGGAAGGGGGCGGGTCGACTGCTTGAGCGGCGCGGCGACGCGTCGCCCAGAGAAATGGTCGTCGGGGTGTCGGGAAACCGGCGCTCAACAGAACTCGGCTTATCGCCGCGCTGACCGCTTCGCGGGCCTCGGACGACCTCCGGGGCCCGCGGCCTTTTTGGACGAGGCCCGCGCCGCGACGCACACGATGAAGCTGGGCCCGAGTTCCTCGGGGTCGTCGACGGGCGAGGCGTAGACGTTGCCGTCGGAGTCCTCGGCGTCGGGGAGCTGTGCGTAGACATCGACGCGATCGAACCCGGCCTCAAGCATCGCGTCGCGGAGCTCGGGGATCGACCACAGCCGCCAGTGATAGACAAAGGCGTCGTGCAGGTCCTGGACGAGTTCGCTCCCCTTGAAGACACGGAAGTGGAGCGCGTTCACGACCCGTGCAGTCAAAGGATCGGCGGTGCGCTGTTCCCAGGTGTACTTCACGCGCGTGCCGTCCGCGAGGATGTGCTCGCGCTGGGTGGTTCCCTCGCGGAAGGCGGATTCGCCGGCGTAGATATCGCAGACGAACACGCCGCCCTTGAGCAGCCGCTTTCGCGAGCGGGCGAGGTAGCGGACGAGCGTGGCGCGATCGTGAATCTCGCCGATGGAGAAATTGCCCACGAAGAGGACGTCGGCGCGTGCCTTTGCGAGCGGCGTGGAGGTGAGCACGTTGGCGCGGAGGATGCGGACCGCCTTGGCGGGCGGAACGAGGGACTTGCCGCGAACCTTTCCGCGGGATCTGCCTCGAAGCTTGGCGATCTCGGCCTTGGCACGCTTCAGCGGCGCGGGGTCGATGTCGGCGGCGATGGCGCGGGAGTTCTCGATCGCGCGGACCCAGGCGCGGGAGAGAGCGGCCGTCCCGCAAAAGTCCTCCGCAAGGACGCGCGGCGACGCGCCGTGAATCCCGCGCAGCAGCTTGACCGCCAGCTCCGGGTTCTGCACGCAGGATTCGTAGAGGGAAAAGGCGGTGGGCATGGGGCACTTGGGAAAACGCACGGGGCACTTGGCATGAGGGGAAGAGAAAAGAGACGAAGAGACGAAGTGAAGAGAAGAAGGCACTAGGCACTTGAAAGAGACGAAGAGACGGTGAGACGAAGTGAAGTGAGGAAGCCACTACCAGTCCAGGGGCGCGAGCCACGCGTCGGCCAAAGCGTTGACATCGGCGTCGAAGTCGGCCTCGGGCCAGGTGAGGCGGCCCGAGTCGTTGAGATGACCGAGCACCGTGTGGAACAGGCCGCCGACGCGCTCGCCGTGATCGCGCAGGACTTGGCGCAGGCGCGGCAGGTTTTCGGGCTCGACCTCGACGATGTAGCGGCTCGGCGCTTCGCTGAACGCCAGCTCGTGCGATTCCAGCATCGCGCCCGCGGGCGTCGAGAGATGCGCGCCCAGTGGCTGTGTTGACCGCACGCTCGACGAAAGCAGCGAGGCCAGCGGCGACGACGTGTCGCGCCCGGCGCTCGAGCGCGGCCCGGTCGTGGCGATGAGCATCTCCGCGAGGGCGACGAGCATCCCGCCCTCGGAGCAATCGTGCGCGGACACGATCAGCCCGTCGCGGACGAGCGTGGCGATCGCGGCGGCGTACGCCGGGCCCTTGGCCAGATCGAGCGTCGGGATCGCGGCGTCGGAGCCCGCGTGCCCGAACATCGAGGCAAAGAGCGACGCGCCCAATTGATCGGTGGTCGTGCCGATGAGCACCAGCGCGTTGCCGGGGCGCTTGGCGTCCATGGTGAGACAGCGATTGACGCTGGGCACGATGCCCAGGCCCGTGATGAGGAGCGTGGGCGGGATCTCGATTACGCGCTTCTCGCCGGTCGCGGGGTCTTCGTAGCGCAGCTGGTTGTTGAGCGAGTCCTTGCCCGACACGAACGGCGTGCGATAGGCCTTGGCGGCGTCGTAGCACCCCTCACAAGCGCGGACGAGCCGCGCGAGGTTCTCCGGCTTCTCGCAGCTCGGCCAGCAGAAGTTATCGAGGATCGCGATCCGCGACGGGTCCGCGCCGACGCAGACGAGGTTGCGCACGCACTCGTCGACGGCGGAGAGAACCATGTGATAGGGATCGCCGCCGAGGTCGGGATCGCCGACGGGAGTCTGCAGGCCGCACGCCAGCGCGATGCCTCGGTTGGTGCCTGGGCGCGGTTCGAGGACGCTGGCGTCGCCCGGGCCGCGGGAGTGCGGGCCGACGAGGGGCTTGAGGATGGTCGCGCCCTGCACCTCGTGGTCGTACTGGCGGATGATCCAGTGCTTGCTGGCGATGTTGGGATGCGAGAGGAGTTTCGTAAGCGCGTCGCCGGTCGCGGGCAGGCCGGTGCCGGCGCCCGCCGAGGTGCGAGGCGATGTCGGCGACCACACGGCCCGGCGGACGGGCGTGGGGATGCCGTCGTGGAGGAAGTGCATCGGCAGTTCGCCGACCTTGTGCTCGTGATAGAAGAGCTGGAGCGTGGCGTTTTCGGTGCCGAAGATTCCGAGGTCGGAGAGCTCGACGTGCTCCTCACGGCAGATGGCGGCGAGACGCGTGAGGTTTTTCTCGGGGACCGCGAGCACCATGCGCTCCTGCGCTTCGCTGATCCAGATTTCGGTGTAGGAGAGGCCGGCGTACTTGAGCGGGGCGCGTTCGAGGTGAACGCGAGCGCCGATCTGTGAGCCCATCTCGCCGACGGCGGAGGAGAAGCCGCCGGCGCCGCAGTCGGTCATGGCGTGGTAGAGCGGGCCGGCGGGGTCCTCGTCGCGGGCCCGGAGGATGGCGTCGAGGACACGCTTCTCCTCGATGGCGTTGCCGATCTGCACGGCGTGAGAGAACTCGTCGGCGGCGGTGTGCTCGAGTTCGGCGGAGCTGAAGGTGGCGCCGTGGATGCCGTCGCGGCCGGTGCGGCCGCCGAGGGCGATGATGCGATCGCCGGGCCGCGCCTTGCCGTGGACGAGCGAACGCGGGATGAGGCCGATGCACCCGCAGAAGACGAGTGGATTGCCGACGTGGCGATCGTCGAAGTAGACCGCGCCGTTGACGGTGGGGATGCCCATTCGGTTGCCGTAGTCGCGGACGCCCGCGACGACGTCGGTGAGGATTCGCCTTGGCGGCAGGCAGCCGGGGGGGAGCGGTTTGTCGGTGCGGCGGGGATCGGCGACGCAGAAGACGTCGGTGTTGGCGATGGGCTTGGCGCCCAGGCCCGTGCCGATGACGTCGCGGATGCAGCCGCCCGCGCCGGTGGCGGACCCGCCGTAGGGCTCGAGTGCGGAAGGATGGTTGTGGGTTTCGACCTTGATGCAGACGCCGAAGTCGTCGTCGAGGGCGATGACGCCTGAGTTGTCCTTGAAGACCGAGAGGGTCCAGTCGATGCCGTCTTCGATCAGTTCGTTCGTGGCGGCGGCGACGGTGGACTTGAGCAGGTTGTTGATCGTGACGCTGCCGTCGGGGTTGACGGTGTGGCCGGGGCGATCGGCGAAGTTGAGCGTGTCGTTCTTCACGCCGGTGTAGTGGACCTGCGACTTGAGCGTCTTGTGAACGCAGTGCTCGGACCAGGTCTGGGCGATGGTCTCGAGCTCGATGTCGGTGGGCTCGCGGCCGAGCGTCTGGTACTCGGCGCGGACGGCGCGCATCTCGTCGAGGCTGAGGAAGAGGTGTGCCTCGCGCGACATGCGGGCGAGTTCTTCGTCGGAGAGATCGCGGATCGGGATGTGGCGGAGCCCGAACGACGTCGGCGTGCCCTTGGGGAGCGACGCGGGGGTCCACGGCTTGTCGTGAACCTCCTGGATGACGGGGTTGGCGAGGAGCGCACGCGTCAGGTCGACGGCCTGGGCGGGCGTGAGCCCCTGGAAGTCGTAGCGACGCCCGGTTGAGACGGCGAAGGAATCGGGGCTCCGGGAGAGGAGTTCGGCGATGGCGTTGCGGACGGATTGGGCCGCGGGGTCCATGACGCCCGGGAGCGGATGCACCTCGACAACCGCGGTCGATGCGGCGGGCGTGGCGGCGCCGAGCGCGGAGTCTTCGACGACAGGGTCGGCGAGCAAGCGGGCGCGGATGGTCGCGAGGTCCGAGGGCGCGAGGTCGGATTCGATGAAGTAGACGTGACGCACCACGAGCGAGGTCGGATGGATGCCTCGCGCGGCGGCGGCGCGGAGGATGGAGTTGGCGCGAGCGTCGGGGCGGCCCTCGCGGACGCGGACCTCGATGCGGTGAACGGCGGCGGCGGGTGTGAGTGTGGTGGTCACGGGGGATGGTATCCAAATCGCCAAATGGAACCTCTGAACAATTCGAGTTCAGCCGCGAGGTCCGCTTCCAGTTGGCGGAAAAACCGCCTCGGAGAGGCGGGCCACCAAATACTCAGAAGTTCCAAATGGCCAAATGAAGAAGAAGAGAAGAGCACCGATGTCGCAAGGCGGACATCGGTGGCACGCGCGTGGCCAACAGGTTGGCCACGCCACCCAGAGCCCGGTCCCGGCCGGAGTATTCACTTGTCAAAGACGCCGGGGTGGCGCGGCGGGTGATGGGCCGCCGGTTGGCCCCGGTGAGGGCGCGGGGTACGCACGCGCTCTCCGATAGGGGGGCGGACGGACACTTTGGTGCGCAACGGCGTGGTTGTAAGTAGGCACTAGGCACTGGGCACTGGGCACTAGGAAAGGCCATAAGACAAGGCCGAAGAGGAGGTTGCGCGAGGTGGAGAATCGCGCGAAGATTTTTTTCGGGAATCTGGAAAGAGGGGAAAAAGACGGACACTTTGGTGCGCACCAAGGCGGTGATAAGCGGGTACTAACCGGGAGGAGCGGGAGCGGGAGCGGGAGCGGGAGTGGGGAGTGGGGAGTGGGGAATGGGGAGTGGGGAATGGGGAGTGGGGAATGGGGAGTGGGGA
>JADYYE010000134.1 GCA_020853815.1 Phycisphaerales bacterium | reverse complement strand
GATGACTACGACGGATTCGCGGAGGCGTTTGAAGCGGGGTGCTGAGTCGAGATCGTCTTGGTTGTCCCGCATTCGGACGCCGGACCTGACGGGTCCGCGGGGAAGGTCAGGGTCGATCCGCCGCACTCGTCGCCTACTCCACCCACCACTTCTTGCCGTCGCGTTTCACGCGTCGGTAGAGCGTGTCGCGCTCGACGGGCTCGAAGCCCGCTTCGCGGATCGCCTTCTGAAGCGTCCACGGCGTGACTTCCTGGTGTGTCGCCGCGGCGGCGGTGTCGCCGTGGTTCACCCCGCCGTGATGTACCTTGGTGATGTCGTACCAGACGACGGTGCCGTCGATGTCGTCGGCGCCGGACTGGAGCATGAGCTGGGCCATGGGGAGGGTCTGCATGATCCAGAAGGCTTTGACGTGGGGGAAGTTGTCGAGCATGAGCCGCGCGACGGCGAGGGTGCGGATGTTCTCCAGGCCGCTGGGCCCGGGGAGATGCTCGATCTCGCAGCCGTCGGGGAAGAACGGGAGCGGGATGATGGTTTGGTAGTAGCCGGAAGAGAAGGCACTTGGCACCTGGCACTTGGCGCTTGGGGAAGACGAAGAGGAGGCACGAGGCACTGGGCACTTGGCACTTGGGGAAGAAGAAGAGAACGCGACGTGTTCGGGGAGTGGAGTTCCGGGGCGCGTGAGCGTGATGACGGGGGCGTCGGAGTCGTCCGCGCGATAGCCAAGGTGCCCGCCCTCGCTGCGCGTGAGCGCGTCGTCGCCAGAGCCCGGACCTTCGCACACGGGCGCGCTCAGGTCCGGCGTCCCGAGCGGGGCGCCCGTGTTGCGCGCGCGATCGGCTTCGTGACTTTGTGGCTTCGTGACTTCGTGACTCTCCGCATACCCCATCTTCGCCAGGGCGCGGTCCTGCTCGCGCCGGAGCATCTCCATATGGACGAGGCGGTCGCGCCGTGATTCGATGTGCCCGTAGAGGATCGTGGCGTTGGTGTTGAGGCCCATGTCGTGGGCCTCGCGGTGGACATCGAGCCACACGTCGGAGCGAATCTTGCCCTTGTAGGCTTCGTCGTGGACGCGGTCGTCGAAGACCTCCGCGCCGCCGCCCGGGAGCGAGCCGAGCCCCGCGTTCTTCAGATCGCGGAGCACGAAGCGGATGCCCTCCCGCCGCGCGGCGCGGCCTTCCTCGCCGGGGAGGTTCGCGCCCCTGTAGACCTTGGCGATCTTGGCGAGGTGGACGATCTCGACGGCGGTGAACGCCTTGACGTGCAGCTCGCTCCCCAGCGTGCGGGCCTCGTCGCGGATGGTGGAGACCAGGTCGGTGTAGTAGGAGAACGCCAGGTAGGGGTGCAGCCCGCCGACGGAGTGCATCTCGGTCGCGCCGGAGTCGACGGCCAGCCGCACCTGCTCGCGCACGTAGCCCATGTCGCGGGTGTAGGCCTTGGAGTCGTCCTTCTTGGCGAAGAAATCGCAGAACTTGCACGAGAGGGCGCAGACGTTGGAGTAGTTGAGGTGCCGGTTGATGTTGTAGTACGCGGCGTCGCCGTGCAGGCGACGCCGGACGAAATCGGCGAGCGCGAGCACGCCGTGGAGGTCGAAGGTTGAGAAGAGCGTGTCGCCATCGGCGAGGGAGAGGCGCTCGCCGGTCGAGAGCTTGTGCGCGATGGGGACGAGGGCGGGATCGACGACGAGGGACGCGGGGTCGGTGGAGACGCGGGGATCGACGCCGCGGGACGGAGCGATGGTCATGGAGGAAGCGTAGGCGGCGGGCCGGCGAGGTTTCATGATCGATTGAAAGATGCGAAACGGTCCTGGATTGATGGAGATGATGGCGAGAAGGCACGATCGCGCGCCGGCCGACACCGGCGTGCCATCCACGGACGCGGACTGAAGGATGAGGCCCCGCTATGCTCCCGCTCGCATGAGTTCCCGCCGGCCCGCGCTGGGCTTCATATTCATCACCTTGCTGCTGGACGTGCTGGGCTTCGGGCTCATCATCCCCGTGGCGCCCAAACTGGTGCAACACCTGCAGGGCGGCGGCGAGCAGGAGGCGGCGGGCGCGGTCGGGTTCCTCGCCGCCACCTACGCGCTGATGCAGTTCCTGTTCGCGCCACTCCTGGGCGTGCTGTCGGATCGATTCGGGCGCCGCCCGGTGCTCCTGGTCTCGGTGTTCGGCTCAGGGGTCGATTATTTCGCGATGGCGCTGGCGCCGACCGTGCCGTGGCTCTTCATCACCCGTGCGCTCAACGGAATCTCGGGCGCGAGCATGACCGCCGCCAACGCCTACATCGCGGACGTCACCCCGCCCGAGAAGCGGGCCGCGGGATTCGGCATGGCGGGCGCGGCGTTCGGGCTGGGCTTCGTGCTCGGGCCGCTGATCGGCGGGTTTCTGGGCGACCTCGACATTCATTATCCGTTCTACGCTGCGGGCGGGCTGACGCTGCTCAACTGGCTCTATGGCTACTTCGTCCTGCCCGAGTCGTTGCCCCCGGCTCGTCATCACTCCATCAACTACAAGCGTGCCAACCCGGTCGGCGCGTTCTCGGGCTTGACCAAGTACCCGATGGTGTTCGGGCTGGCGTGGTCGTTCTTCCTCATGAACCTGGCGCAGTTCGCGCTGCACGCGACCTGGGTTCTTTACACCGGGCACAAGTTCGGCTGGGGGCCCAAGGACGTCGGCCTGTCGCTGTTTGCGGTCGGCGTGGGGGCGGCGATCGTGCAGGGAGGGTTGGCGCGACGCATCGTGCCCATGCTGGGTGAGCGGATGTCGCTCCTGCTCGGCGTGGCGATCGGCGTCCTGTCGTACATCGGATACGGCGCCGCCACCCAGGGATGGATGATCTACGTTACCGTCGCCTTCGGGTGCCTGGGCGGGATCGCGATGCCGGCGGCCCAGTCGATCATCACGCGATCGGTCCCGCGCGATCAGCAGGGAACCGTGCAGGGTGCGATGACGAGCCTGCAGAGCGTCGCCAACGTGCTGGGCCCCCTCATCGGGAGCGGCGCGTTCGCGTACTTCATCTCCGACAGGGCGCCCTTCCAACTTCCCGGCGCGCCGTTCTACGCCGGCGCCGTCCTGTCGTTCCTGGGCCTGGTGATCGCGGCGGTCGTGCTGAAACGCCACGCCACGCCCCCCATCACCCAGCAGGCGGCGGACGACGAGCCGCACCCGGGCGCGTGAGCGGGGATCGTGGACGAGGGGGGCGTCGACCGCCGCCCACAGGCCGCGATGTGCGATGGCGGGAAGATTGGCCTCGCCGCCGAGCACGGACCCCCAAAAACACGACCGCCGACCGCGGCTGCGATCGGCGTCGAAAGTGGGAGCGGAGGGATTCGAACCCCCGTAGGCATAAGCCAACAGATTTACAATCTGCCCCGTTTGGCCACTCCGGCACACTCCCAGGGCCGCCCTTCGGCGTGGACGAAATATATTCCCCCCTTCGGTCCGGGACAAACGCGGCTTTGACTTCGCCCGCGAACACCCCGCGTCTGGCGCGATCGCACCGTCTGTATCGACGAAGCCCCGCCGACGGTCTTTCACCCCACCCGTTGTCAGGGAAACAGCCGCCTAGAGGATTTGAACCTCCGACCCGCGCTTTACAAAAGCGCTGCTCTACCACTGAGCTAAGGCGGCAAGGCCGCTGGTGCGCCCAACGGGCGAGCCGGCCGGGCCAATCGCCCGGCACGCGAACAAGCGGAGAGGGGGAGATTCGAACTCCCGAGAGGGATAAATCCCTCTGCCGGTTTTCGAAACCGGTCCGTTCAACCACTCTGGCACCTCTCCAAAGGTGAGGTCAATCGTTGGGCATCCGCCCGCGCCCGTCAACCGGCGCGGAGATTCCACCGGGCAATCCCGCCCCGCGAACCCAGCCCTTCCATCGACCGATCAAACTCACCAGTTCAGCCCGAACCGCGCCGAAACCACCTCCCTCAATGGTGCACGCTCGGCGTGTACCACAGCGGCGCGCCGGGCCCAAGCTCCCACCCGCCGGCGACCCAGATAATCAGCAGAATGGTCCACGCGATCGCAAACACGATCGAGTACGGGAGCATCATCGCCATCAGGTTCCCGATCCCCGCGTCCTTCTTCCATCGCTGCATCGCGACCAGGATGATGACAACATATCCGTTCAGCGGCGTGACCACGTTCGTGCAGCTGTCGCCCACGCGGTACGCCGCCTGCGTCAGCTCCGGGCTGATCCCCGCCATCATCAGCATGGGCACCAGGATCGGCGCCAGCGCCGTCCACTTGGCCGACATGCTCGACATCAGCAGGTTGATGACCATCGTGATCGCGACCACGCCCGCCAGCAGGGCCCAGGTGGGCAGCCCGCTTCCCACCAGGAGCTTGCCCCCCGTGTTCGCGAGCATCACGTCCAGCCGCGTGTACTTGAAGCACTCGACGAACTGAGCGGCGAAGAACGACATCGCCAGCACCGGCGCCATCATCACCATCGCGTGCGTGAAGCACTTGGAAACATCCGTCGTCCTCCGGATCGAGCCGGTCATCGCGCCGTAGACGATCCCGGGCACGATGAACGCGATCAGGATGAGCGGCACGACCGCCGTCGACCAGCGCGGGCTCGGTTCCGCCGGGGCTTCCAGGCGCCCCTGGATCGGCGTGTCCGCGCCCACGCGGAACGTGCCGCGCGGCGTGCCGTCCGGACCGGCCGCGTCAAGCGTGTACCCCTTCAGCAACGTCCCCTCACCCGCGATCGGCCCCTTGGCAAAGGGCGTCTCCGCCGCGACCTCCGCGCCCGGCGCGAACTTCGCCGGCGCGGGCGCGAGCACGTTGGGGATCGTGCCGTAGGTCGGCGCGGGAGCGGGCATGGGCCCGGCAAGCGGCCCACCGGGAAGGGCGATGCACCCCGCGATGATTCCCAAGGTGAGCACCGCCGCTCCCATCGACCAGCCCAGGGCGCGTCGCTCGGTGGGCGCCAGCGCCTCGTTCCCGCCGCCCGCCGCGTCCTTGTCGTATCCCTGCGCCGTCAGCCGCGGCTCGACGATCCACGCCGTCACGCCCCACCCGATGAACGTGAGCAATACGGTCGAAACCGCCAGGAACCACCAGTTGGCGGTGGCGAGCACGGTGTACGAGGGTTCGAGCGTCCGCGCGCCCAGCGTGGTGATGCCCGCGACCAGCGCGTCGGTCGAGCCCACCATCAGGTTCGCCGAGAACCCCGCGGACACCCCCGCGAACGCCGCCGCGACCCCGGCCAGGGGAGCGCGCCCGAACGCGGCGTACAGCGCCGCCGCCAGGGGCGGCAGGATGATGTACCCCGCGTCGCTGGCGATGTTTGAAATGACACCAAGAAGCACAATCGTCGGCGTGAGCGCCTTCGACGGCACGATCCCCGCCACCCAGCGCATCCCCGCCCCGAACAGCCCCACCTTCTCCGCCACCCCGATCCCGAACATCCCGACCAGCACCACGCCCAAGGGGGCAAAGTTGATGAAGTTCCGCACCGCGTTCGCCAGCAGCCAGTACACGCCGTCCACGCTCAGGAGGTTCCGCGGCACGACCGGCGCGCCGCTGGACACCAGTTCCGTCGCTGGCTTGCCGCCCGCGTCGAGCTTGGGCTCCTGGATCACGCTGCCATCGGACTGCGTGACGGCCTCGGTCACCAGGCGCACGCGCTGCGGCTGCACCGACCAGCCCATCGACGCCCCCAGCGCCGAGATCACCATCACCAACGCCGTCGCGCTGATGAAGAGAAACACCGGGTCGGGGAGCTTGTTGCCCAGCCACTCGATGAAGCCGAGAACCCCGCCGGGCTTGGGCGCACCGGCGTCGGGCTTTGATTCTTGCACAGACATGGGGCGCTCCTCCGAACGCGCCCTGGGCCGGATCGAAATCAACCATGCAAGGGCTGAATCATCCGGGCGACGGCGCGCGGGGCGAGGATACCCGCTGGCTCAAGATTTGCACGATCATCCGCAGGATCGCCTCGGGCTCGCACATGCGTCCCTTGCCCACGTTGCGGCACGCCTGCCAGCCGTCCTCGGGCCCGATGAAACTGAACCCGTCCGCCGCCAGCTGCGCCACGTTCCGCTGGTTGGCCGGCTGTTCCCACATCACGGTGTTCATCGCGGGCGCCAAAAGTACCGGCGTCCTTCGCCGATCGATCGCGGCCAGGATCAGCGTCACCGCGTCGTCACACCGCCCCGTCGCCAGCCGCGCCAGGCCGTCCGCCGTACACGGCGCGACCACCGCGATATCCGTCCGGCTCGCCAGCGCGATGTGCTGCGGGTCCTGGGACTCGATGTGCTCCCACGGAGAGGTGTACACCGGGCGGGCCGAGAGCGATTGGAACGTCAGCGGCGTGACAAAGTGCGTCGCGCCGGGCGTCATCGCCACCGTCACTTCCGCGCCCGCCTGGGCCAGCCTGCTCACCAACGCCGCCGTCTTGTACGCCGCGATCCCGCCCATCACGCCGACAAACACCCGCGCGCCCTTGAGGACGGCGTCCGGGGGATTGGGTGCAGAGCTGGTCATGGGAATGGTGCGCCGACCGGTCTGATCGCCCGCGCTGGCGTTCGCTCTTACTCGGCGGCTTCGCTCGACTTGCGGTAGAGCACCGAGGGATCGAAATCGAGCGTGATCTTGTCGTGCAGGATCTCGTCGATCACGACCTCAAGGTCGGTGCGCCCGGCGCGATCGACCAGCGGACGCTGCCCCTCCATGAGCTGGATGAGGCGGCGCTGGATCAGGGCGCACAGCTTGAACTTGCCGCCGACCTTGTTGACGATGTCATCGCTCTTAAGGGCTTCGATCATGTCGTTTCCCGGTTGCCGCGGGGCCTGGTCGCGCGAAAGACGCGCCCGCCCGGCGGGACACAGACTATAGGCGGGGACCGTCCCCCCGGTCCGATGGGCCCTTCGACGCCCCCCACCCTGCTCCGTTCTCCCTTGTGCGGCCCGTTGCAACGCCCCGCGGGGAACCAGCGTATTGTTTGATGCTGGCGGCCGGTGGACCGGGGCTTGAGAGCCCTGCCCGCGCCGCCCCACGCTTGCCGGGTGTCTCCGCGCCGGGCTGGTCGGTTCGACCAGCTCCGCGTTGTATGGGTCAGGCCATGAAGGCCTCGCCCGCACCCGCCCGCCGAGGATCGGAATGACCATGTCCGCCAATGTTCGTGCGTTCGCGCTCGGCGATCGAGTGCGCCATGCCGCCCGCCCCGAATGGGGAGTCGGCGAAGTCACGGCCGCCGAATCGCTCATGCAAGACGGCAAGCCGACGCAACGACTCGTCATCCGCTTCGAACGTGGCGGGTTTAAGACGCTGTCGTCCGCCTTCGCGGACCTGCGCCCCGCCTCAGAACTCTCGCCCGTGCCGACGGAGAAGGCGGTCGACCCCCTGGCCGCCCCCGACGAATCCGCCGAGGAACGCCTGCTGGCGATCCCCGACACCGCGACCGACCCCTTCATCCCCCTCAAGAAGCGGATGGTCGCCACGCTCGGCCTTTACCGCTTCACCGGCAACGGCGGCTCGCTCATCGACTGGGCCTGCATGCAGACCGGCCTGAAGGACCCCATGGTCCGCTTCAACCGCCACGAGCTCGAGGAACTCTTCAAACGCTTCCGCTTCGCCCTCGACCAGCACCTGGTCCGCCTGGCCAAGGACAGCAAGCGCCAGGAGCCCGGGCTCCTCGACAGCCTCGCCCCCACCATCGCTGCCGACGCGCGGCAGGTGTTGCGTCGGGCCGACGTGATGCGTTGACGAAACACCACAAACGTTACAGACGGACCTGGGCCTAGCCCGCCCGCGATGGCCGCTCGCGACGCGACCGCCCGCGCCGTGATCCTGCGCCGCTTTTTATTGGACCAACGCGCCTGGCACGCGGATTCTCGCGGATCGGTGCGTCGGTTGTTGTTCTCTCTCCCGTCGCCTGCTTGGGCGACGCCGCCGGTGGTGCGGGTTTGAGACGTTCGGAACAACGCCAGAAACGGCGCCAGACAGGGGAGAGGAGAATCATGAACGAGAGCGACTTCCAGGCGAAACTCGGCGACCTCATCAGCCAGATCGGGCAGCTTCCTGAAGGGGAACGCGGCCCGCTCGAGCAGCACGCGCTCGAGACCCAGAACCGTCACGACAAGATGAAGAAGACCATCGCGGACCTTCAGGAGTCGCTCGACTACCTCCGCCTCTCCATCAAGTACCTCGTCTTCGACCTGGAGGCGACCCGCCGCGAGAACCAGTACCTGCGCAAGCTTCTCGAGGCCCAGAACAAGGGCGGCGACGAGCCGGCGTCGGAGGAATAAGACGCTCGACGCGCAGAAGCCCGCCACGGAGTTCGACGCCGAGCTTCACGAACGAAGTTGCCACCGATCGAGAGAGACATCGCGGCCCGATCAGGAACAGGATCAGTCGCCGCGCGCGACGGGGACATCCGGAGGGAGGTCCCCGGACGCGTTTTTGGACCGCTCCGACTCAACGAATTCCGCGGCGTGATGCCGGCGCCACCCGGGCCGGGCCGGCGCGCAATCGCAGCGCCCGCTACCGATCCGTCAGCGTGAACGTCCCAGGAGTCTTGGGCGTCAGCACCAGCACCACCCGCGCGCGCAGCGTCCCCTCGCTGTTCACGTCCGTCAGCATCGCCTCGCCCAACGTCGGCGGCCCGCCCACGCGCCCCTCGCTCGACATCTCGGGCCCCGGCGCGTCGTTCGATCGCTCGCGATCCCTCCCCGTGCTCCGCCTTCAGCTCCGATGGGATTGCATCGAAACGGCGCAGCAGGAACTGAACCAGCGGAAGGTACCAACCACCTGTGCCTCCGGCGAGAGGCGGGCATGAAAAATGAGGGCCGCCTAACCTCTGGGCATGGCTACCACCAACTCCGGCGGCACGTCCAACGAGCAATTCTGGGAAGGCGCCACCAACCCCAAGCCACCCAAGAAACGCTCGATCCTGAAGGTCATCGGCATCCTCGCGGCGGTGCTCGTCGTCGCGCTGGTCGTCCTTGTCGCTTTGCTCCCCACCATCGCCGGGAGCATGGCCCCGGGCATCATCGAGAACGCGGCCAAGGACTCGATCGCGGGCGGCGTGAAGGTCGACACCGCCAGCTTCTCCTGGGGCGGGCCGCAGACCATCGGCGATATCACGCTCCTTGATCCCAAGGGGACGGCCGCGAGCAACCAGGTCGCCCGCGTCAAGGTCGAGATCTCCTCGGGGCTCTTCACGCTCATGACGGCCGCGTCGGGCAAGGACGTCGGCGTCATCACGGTCTCCGGCCAGGCGTCGCTCACGCGCTTCGCGGACGGCACGACCAACCTCGATCGCGCGCTGGAGCCGAAGGTCCAAGGCGCGGGGAAGCCCGCGAACCAGCCCGCCGCGCCCGCATCGTCGGGCGGGGCATCTCCAACCTCCACGCTTCCGCCTTCGCTCAAGGCCAAGGTGTTGATCGACAAGCTCGACCTCACGTATCGCGACGAGGCCGCCCAGACCGGCGAGGTCAAGGTCAGCGACGTGAAGGGCGAGGCGGAGATCGGCCCGGCGCAGGGCGGCACGGCGGCGCTCCTCAAGCTCGCGGCCAGCACCAGCGGCGGCGGGTCAACCGGATCGATCAACATCAACGGGCGCGTCGACGGCCTAGCCGACGCCTCGGGCAAGCTCTCCCCCACCACCGCCAAGATCGACGCGACCATCGACATCAAGAACGCCCCGCTCGCGGTCGCCGACGCGCTGGCGCGCATGGGCGGGCGGCTCGCCAAGGGCGTGGGCCCGACGCTCGACGCATCCATCATCGTCAAGGGCAACGCGAAGAACGCCGACGCGCTCGTGAAGGCGACGGCGGCCCACGTCAACGCCGACCTGACGCTCAACATCGCGGACAACGTGCTCACCGCCAGCAAGCCGGGCATCATCAAGATCGACGGCTCGGCGATCCGAACGCTGGCGCCGCAGATCGACGAATCGCTCGCCAAGTCGGGCACGGTCACGCTCACCAACGTGCCCGATGTCTCGGTCTCGCTCGAGGCGCTCAAGATCAAGATCCCCGAGGGCGGCGCCGCCGACCTTCGCGGCGGCGCGGTGCAGCTCACGCTCGCCGCGGGCGAGACGCTCGGAACCATCAAGCTCGATCCCAATGCCGCGCCCAGTGCGCTCCGCGTCGCGCCCCTGGCGCTGCGCGTCGAGGCGCCGGACCTTGGCGGCACGGTGAAGGTGAGCGCCACAACCGACGCGAAGATCGGCAACCAGAACGCGGGTGTGCTGACGCTCGACGCCGTCGCGTCGGGATTGCTCGACGACAAGGGCGCGCCGGTGAAGGGCGCGCCGGGCGCGCTCGACGCCAAGCTGCTCCTGCAGGGCGTGGCGACCGCGATCGCGCAGCCCTTCGTGCAGAGCGCCAAGCTCGACCTTCCCAGGGACATCGGCCCGACGCTGGATGTCGACGTGCGCGCGAAGACCGCGGCCGCCAACGCGGTTGATCTCACGTTCGGCGTCACCAGCGCGAACGTCAAGGCCGCCGGAGCCCTGGCCTACGACGGCGCGTCGCTCAAGTCGGCCAAGGACGGCGTGCGCGTGTCGCTCGTGCAGGTCGGGCAGCTCGCCGGGCGATTCGTCGGCGATTCCGGCGCGTCCATCGCGCCGCGCGGGAGCGCCACGCTCTCGATCTCCGATCTCGATCTTCCGCTCCACGACAAGTCGCGCCAGCCGCTCATCGACAAGTCCAAGGCGTCCCTCCGCGTCGATCTTGACGGGCTCTCGATGACCCCTGCCAAGGGCGCGGGGGCGGTGGACATCGCCAAGGTGACGCTCGCCGCGGGCCTGGCCCCGGGCAAGGCGCCGGGCGTCGATCTGAACTCGTCCATGAACTACGCGGGAAAGCCGTTCGCCGTCCGCGGCGTGTTCGACGTGCCCGGGCTCCTCTCCAACAAGAGCGACGGCACGCTCGACGTGACGCCCGGCGCCGCGCGCCCCGTGGGCCAGCTCGACCTCCTCGACGTGCCCACCGCGATCGCGGGCCTGGTGCCCAGCAAGCCCGGCGCGGACGGCAAGCCGGGCCTTGATCTCGCCAAGCTCATGAACGAGGTCGTGGGCCCGACGCTGAACGTGAACGTGAAGGGCGGCGCGGAGAGCGCCGACGCCGTCGCGCTCACGCTCACGGCGAGCGGCCAGAACCTGAAGGCCGGCACGCAGGCCAAGCTCGCCAAGGACGCGATCGCGATCGCCGCGACAAGCGTTGAAACCTCGCTCGCGCCCTCCACGCTCGCCACGCTCATGGCGACGTTCGCGCCCGACTTGAAGGACGCCCCGACGCTCGCCAGCCCCGCGAAGATCACGATTGGCGTCAAGCCGCTCTCGATCCCCATGGGATCGGACGGCAAGCCCGACTTCGCCCGCGCCGGCGAGGTTGAACTCAGCCTCAACATGCCCGGCCAGACCATCGCGCAGGGCTTCAAGCTCAAGCAGGAGAACGGCAGCGTCCTTGACATGGGGCAGATCGGCGTGGAGGACATGGCCCTGCTCGTCAAGGCGCCGGGTTCGCTGCTCGGTTCGTCCGACGCAGCGTGGACCAAGCCTCTGGCCGCCGATTTCTCGATGAAGATCCTCACCGGCCCTGGCGCGGTCAGCGGCGTGGTCACCGGCAAGGCCACCGGCGACCTCACGTCCAGCAAGGGCCAGGTCAGCGTGGGAAACCTCGACGCGGCCGCGAAGATCGCCGACCTCCGCAACGACAAGCTGGACGGATTCCTCGCGCAGCCCGGCCTGCTCGTGGGCGCACTTGGGCCGACGACCAGCGTCGACGCGAACGTGAAGATCAGGCAGGCCGCCGCCGGTCAGACGATCGATGCCGAGGTCGCGGTGCTGTCTCCCAAGATGAAGTTCGACGGTCCGATGAAGCTGGGCGTGCTCCCCGATCGCATCAGGAGCGATCGCG
Organism: Phycisphaerales bacterium; assembly: GCA_020853815.1. Classification (GTDB taxonomy): domain Bacteria; phylum Planctomycetota; class Phycisphaerae; order Phycisphaerales; family UBA1924; genus JABWBC01. The sequence continues at coordinate 7,717 of JADYYE010000134.1, read as the reverse complement.
AGGTGAAGATCAACTGGCAGCTCGACCCGGAGTTCGCCAACGCCCACGTCTTCAAGCCCGACGCCTCGGGCAAGGCGATGAAGCTGCTCGCGCCCGCGCCGATGTCGCTCACGCTCGGCAAGTTCGCGATCAGCAAGGGGAACGACCCCAAGCAAACTCTCGGCCCGCTGAAGCCCGGCGTGTTCGAGCTCGCCATGAACGCGATCATCCCGGCGCTCGACCTCACGCTCCCCGACGGGCAGCGGATGAGGCTCGGCAACACGCGAGTGACGCTCAGCACCCCGCCCGCCGCCGAGGCCGCCAGCGCCATCGCGTTCAACGTCGCGGTTGAGTCCGTCGAATCGCCCGGCACCGCCCAGGCGAACAAGCCCGCCGCCGCGGCCCAGAAGATCTCGCTGGTCGGCAACGTCTCCAACCTCGCGGACAAGAACGGGAACGTCAACGCCGACGCGGCCACGCTCACCGCCAATGGCGACATGCCCGTCGTTCCCACGGCACTGGTCGACGCGCTGGCGCAGCAGAACGGCCTCTTGGTCGACGCGCTCGGGCCGACCGCCAGCGTCTCGCTGCGGGCCGAGAACTTCTCCAAGACCGGCGGATCACTCTCGCTCGAGGCCGGCAGCGATCGGGCCAAGGCCAAGGTGAAGGGCAACTCGGGCGCGGGCGTGTTCGCCATCAGCGAGCCGCTGAATGTGTCGATCATCGAGGTGACGCAGGCGCTGGCGGCTCGCTTCGTCACGGGCATGCCGCTCGTCGGCTCGGTCGAGAAAGTCAAGACCGATCAGCCCGCGACGATCGTCGCCAGCGCGCTCCGCGTGCCGCTCGACAGCGATCTCTCCAAGCTCAACGGGCAGATCCTGATCGACCCGGGCCAGGCCAAGTTCACCGCCAGCGAGCAGTTCGGCCCGATCCTCAACCTCGCGGCCCAGAAAACCATGGCCTCGGTCGGCAACAAGCTCGAACCGATGTCCATCACCATCACGAGCGGCGTGGCGGAGTACGCCCCGTGGGCCCTGCCGCTCGGAGAGTTCAAGCTCGCCACCGAGGGCAAGGTCGACCTGGTTCAGAAGAAGGTCGACGTCATCACCTGGATCCCGCTCGGCGCGCTCAGCGAGGAGACCGCCAAGCTCGTCAGCAAGGCCAATCTCGGCGGCGTGCTCGGCGACATCCTGGGCGGCAAGAAAGAACAAGATAAGAAAACAAACGACGGCCTCATGATCCCCTTCCGCACCAAGGGCTCCTTCGGCAAAACCAAGACCGAGCCCGATCTCGAACTCCTCGCCAAGCAGGCGATCGACAATGCCAAGCCCGAGGACCTGCTCCAGAAAGGCTTGGACTCGATCTTCAAGAAGAAGGGGAAGTGAGCGCGGCAACTGGAACCTCCGCGTATTGGGTGGCCCGCCTCTCCGAGGCGGGCTTTCTGGGCCAAGAGAAGCAATCGTCGCGCCAGGGCTCGAATTGTTCAGAGATCCGAATTGTCTCCCCCATTGGGGGTGTCGTCCCATCGCACATATCCTGAAATCTTTGAGAATCCATTGGTCGCAGCAACTTCGCATTGACATAGGGTGTAAACGGATGTAGAAGTATCAAAACCATGGCCCGTCGCCATGGCCCGTCGCCATGGCCCGTCGCCATGGCCCGTCGCCATGGCCGCTCGCTGGACACCCGGTTTCGGGTGATTGATTTCAGGGAGAATGCCATGAACGTACCTCGTCCTTCACTCCGAGACGACTCATTCGTCAGCTTCGTCGCGGGGATTCTCGTCGCCGCACTCATGCTCATGGGCGGGCCGACGGCATACGCCGCAGCCGTTTTCGACGGTGGCTGTTGCGATGGGTCGCCGCCGCTCGTTGGTGTGCAAGAGGTCGCGCCGTTCGAACTCACGCCCACGGAGCAGGTCGTGGCGGCTCCCGAGAACATCCTTAGGCATGTTCTCATCATCGATGAAATGGACATGCCCGAGGGTTGGGCACAACCAGTCTCCTCCACTGAAATCGCTGCATCGCAGTGGTCTCCGGCTACCACTCTGACAATCTCCCCACTCGCGAGGGTTGTTGCCGTGGTCTACCAGGATGCCGCGAGTTCACAACCGCGATACGGCTGTGGAATCCGAACTGAAGTGACGATTGTCAACAGCGGAAACGGCGCCGTCAGTCGCGCGGGTAGCTTCAAGTTGATTCGAGAGACAGCGAATGGTACGGAAGCTGTAGCCGCGATGCAGGACGTGTGGGATTCGGCAGCCCAAAGCCCATCCGCTGGCATCGATCCTGAAGGCGCACAGGCTGGCGGCGGCCCTCCCGGCAGCATCTACTCCCTCTGTGTTTCGCTGTGCCTCACCCAGACTTTCAATGAACGATGGGCTGTCTTTGAGGATTGTCTGGCGATCGCTGGGCTTGCGGCAGCGGCTGTTGCCGCCGCCTGTTGCCAGGTGTGTTTGCTCGGAAACGTCGTCTTTTGGCCGTGCATGACGGCGTGCCTTGGTGAATTGGCACTGGCGCTTGGCGTTCCGATCGCCATGTTGACCGGCGTTTGCTTTGCCGACTTGATCGCTTCTCTGATCGCTGCGCAACTCGTCTGTCGCCTCGGCTGCATCGGAGTCTGAACTATGTCACTCTCAGGCGTGCTGTGGTACGTCAGTGCCGGGGGGCTTGCTGTCGTGCCCCTCTTCAGCGTTGTGGCGCGACGCAAGCTCCGCGGGTCGAATGGCGACCACCCGAAGCTCACGCTTTGGATGGCCGTCACGCTTTCGGTACTCGGCGTGCTCATGTTGCTCTACAAGACCTACGGCGTACAAGTCACCGCGAATCCGTAGTCGGCGACGATGCGATTCGTTCAAACCCTGCGGTGTACTTCCCCCTGCCGGCTTCCGACCCGGCCGGGTGCCTTCTTGATCGCCAGCGAGTGCGGCCTTGTTTGCGTGCTTCTCGGCGGACCCGCCTGGCTCGCCTGTGTTGGCGAGTGTCTCTTGGGCCTCGGAGCACTCGCCACGGGTGTCGGGGCGGTATGCCTGGCGGCGTTCCTTGCTACACTCGTTACCGCCCTGATCGGTTGCCGCATCGGTTGTATCGGAGTCTGACCCATGACAACCGAACAAGTCTGGCACTTGCTCGCTGGGATTTTTGTCCTGGTCACCACCGGTGTCGTGATCACCGTCCGACGGGCCGAGCGCCGCTTCCTTGTCGCCCACCCACGGACCTCCCGCGTTCTCGCCTCGATGCTCATGCTGGGATTCGTCGCGCTTTTCTTCACGGCACCACCCGCGTATCGCACGGTGTTTCGTTACTTCGGGCTGTCCGTACTCGTAGTTCTTGTACCGCTTGCCCACCTGGCGAAGAGAAGGAACACAAAGCCAAGCCACGGGCACTCATAGACTGCCCACCGCGCTTGTCGCAGGAACCGTTCGTCCGCCCGTTCAGGTCACCTTTCGGATCGGGCTTTTCCTCGCGTCCCGCCCCTCCCCCAACGCCCCTACCCTCATCCGCCCCCACGGGGGCCACTATGCCCATCGTCCCACTCCCCCAATTTGAGGCCGACCTTGCCGCCCTCCACGAGGAGGACCGCAAGCTCTACGAGAGCCTCAAGGCCCCCAAGACGCTCGTCGTCCGTTTCGGCGCCATGAAGCTCGTGGGCGAGTTCCCCTCCAGCGGCGACATCAAGCCCGGCTGTGGGTCAAAGCTCGTCGTCCGCACCCACCGCGGCACCGAACTCGGCGAGATGCTCGCCAGCACCTGCCCAAACTCCGGCTGCTCCAAGAGCGTCAGCCGCAAGGAGATGCTCGAGTACATCGAGAACTCCGGCGGGCGCGACTACCCCTTCTTCACCGAGGGCAAGGTGCTCCGCATCGCCACGCCCGAGGACCTCGACGCCCAGGCCAGGCTCGAGCAGTCCAGGCACGAACTCCGCGCCGTCGCCAAGGCCCGCGCCCAGGAGCTGCGCCTGCCCTGCAAGGTCGTGGACGCCGAGCCGATCCTGGGCGGCGAGCGCCTCACGGTCTATTACCTCTCCGAGGAACGCGTCGACTTCCGCGAATTGGTCCGCGTCCTCCAGCAGGACTTCAAGGTCCGCGTCGAACTGCGCCTGGTCGGCTCCCGCGACGAGGCACGCCTGACGGCCGACTATGAAAAGTGCGGGCAGTACTGCTGCTGCAAGAACTTCCTCAAGGTCCTGAAGCCCGTGTCGATGAAGTCGGCCAAGATCCAGAAGGCCACGCTCGACCCGCTCAAGATCTCCGGGCGCTGCGGGAGGCTCATGTGCTGCCTCCGTTACGAGGACGAAACCTACGACGATCTCCGCAAGCGCCTTCCCAAGAAGAAGTCTCGGGTGGGCACCCCCGAGGGCGATGGCCTTGTGATCGACGCGCAGATCCTGACGCAGCTCGTGCTCGTCGAACTCGACGCGCTCGAGGCCGACGGCAAGATCAAGCAGGTCGCCGTCCCCGTCGAGGATCTCACCGCGCCCGTCAACGCCGTCGCGCCCGTCCGGGCGATGCCAAGTCCGCGTGATTCGCGCGACACGCGCGGCCCTCGCCCCGGCCCCAGGCCCGAAGCCCGCCCCGACTCACGCACCGACTCGCGCCCTGACTCGCGCCCCGACGCGCGCGATACCCGCGACCAGCGCCTGCGCGACCAGGGACCCCGTGACCAAGGACCTCGCGAAGGCGGCCAGCGCGATCGCCGCGATCAACGCCCTCGAGAGCAAGGGCCACGCGATCAGAGCTCGCGCGATCAGAGCTCGCGTGATCCGAACAGGCGCGAGCAAGGCCCGCGCGATCCCAACGCTCGCGGCCCCCGACCCGACCAACGCCCCGACCAGCGCCCCGACCAGCGCCCCGACCAGCGCCAAGGCCCGCCCAATCAGCCCCGCCCCAACCAGCCTCGCCCAGAATCGGTCGATGCCGACGACATCTTCGACGACATCGAGACCGATGCGGGCGATCACGACTTCGGCCACAGCGGTCCCTCTGGCGGTCCTTCCGGCGGAGCGGGTGGCCAAGCCGGTCAAGCGGAACAGAGCGGCCAAAGCGGGCCGAGTGACATGGACCCCTCGGTCCAGCCCCGCAAGCGCCGGCGTCGGCGTCGCCGCCGCGGCCCGGGTGGACCTCCCGGCAACCAGCCCGGCGGCCCGTCGTCGGGTCAAGGCGGCCCCCCGCCCGGCCCCAATCAGGGCGCCTAGCCGTTCATCCGCTGGCGGGCGATCAATCCCCCCGCCGATGACGTAGGTTGAGCAGGACGCGCGAGCATCACTCCCGAGGACTCCATGCCCCCCACTTCAACCGACACCCCGACCAACCCCGGCGCCGACGCCACGCCCACCAAACCCCACTCCTCCATCAAGGAAACCGTGATCTCGCTGGTCATCGCGTTCGTCGTCGCGTTCGTCTTCCGCGGCTTCGTGCTCGAGCCCTTCATGATCCCCACCGGCTCGATGGCCCCCACGCTCATGGGCGCACACATGCGCTTCGACGACCAGAACTCCGGTTACGACTGGGCGGTCAATCCGTGGAAGTTCGCCGGGAATTCGCAGACGCCCCTGCCGCGCCAGGGCACCAAGACGGAGCCAATCCTCTTCCACGACCCCATGAGCGGGCGCGAAGGCCGCGACATCGATATCCCCACCCGCTCGGGCGATCGCATCTTCGTCTTGAAGAGCGTCTATTCGTTCTTCGATCCCTCGCGCTTCGACGTCGTCGTCTTCAAGTACCCCGGTCCCACCGCCGGCGAGGCCCCGGGCTCGCAGAACAACTACATCAAGCGCCTCGTCGCCCTCCCCGGCGAGCAGGTCGCCTTCATCGACGGCGATGTCTTCACCCGCCGCCCCACCGACGATCAGAAAAAGGAAAGCAACGCCTGGGCCGGCGAGGGCTGGCGGATCGCGCGCAAGCCCGATCGCGTGCAGCGCGCCGTGTGGCAGCCGATGTTCGACAGCCAGTACACGCCCTGGGACGCCCAGCAGGGCAAGGGTCAGTTCACGCCGCCGTGGAAGGGCGCCACGCCCGGCTGGAACTTCGGTGAGCCGGGCAAAGCCAGCGCTCATTATCGATTCGACGCGACGACCCCGACCGCGCTCGAATGGACCAACCGCCCGATCACCGATTGGACCGCGTACAACGAGCTCTATCAGATCGCCCAGTACCCCCCGACGCCGGGTTTCGTGCAGCCCGTGGGCGGCACCGGCGGGATCATCTGCTTCCCCGTCTCCGACGTCCGCGCCCGCTGCACCGTCACGCCCGACGACGCCGGACTTTCCGTCTCCGCGTGCCTGCTCGCGCGCGGGCATGAGTTCCGCGCCGATCTCTCCGGCGGCCAGGCGATCCTCCGCATGAGGCCCGCGCCATCCAAGGACAACGCCGAGCCCGCGTGGAAAGAACTCGCGAGCGTCGATCTCCCCGAGAACGCGCTGAAGCCCGGCCGCGCCACCGCCATCGAGTTCTGGCACGTCGATCAGACCCTCTCGCTTTGGATCGATGGCGGCCGCGTCGTCGAAGCCGGCTACGACTGGTCGCCCGCCGAGCGCGTCCTGGCCTCGACCGGCCTCTCCGTCGACGACGCCCTCGCCGAAGAGAACAAGACCGGCGGCACGTGGCCCCTCTACGACCCCGCCAAGTACCGCCAGGCTTCCTTCCGCTTTGAGTTCAGCGGGTCCAAGTTCACCATCAACCGCAGCGCCCTGGATCGCGACCTCTACTACCAGCCGCGCCAGCGCCCGGATGGCGCCTACGGCCTGGGCACCCACCCCTCCGCCAGCACCATCCTCACCGGCGATCAGTTCGTCTTCTGCGGCGACAACAGCCCCGCCTCCGCCGACTCACGCCTCTGGACCGACGTCGACCCCTTCACCGCCGACCAGATCGACGACACCGTCGGCGTTGTGCACCGCGACCTGCTCGTCGGGCGCGCCTTCTGCGTCTACTTCCCCGCCCCCAAGCCCGGCTCGATCCCCATCCCCGACGCGGGACGCCTCCGGTTCATCTGGTGAACCCATTGACAACCAACTCGTGACGCCGATCGACTCGGTCGTGCCACGGACACGTCTTCGTGTCCGTGCTCCTCCTCCTCCTCTTCCTCTTCCTGTCTCCTCCGTTCTTGCTCTTCAGCTCTCTTCTCCTGGTGCCGTGGCCAGACCCCGCTCGGCGGGCTTGACCACGTCTCCGGTGGGTCGGCGCTCCGCGCCGACATCTTCACCATCGACAACCCTCATCGCACAACCAGCGCCCCAACCACAATTCCAACCCCAAGGAGGGCGCCTCTTCCTCCCTTTCCATTCGCTTCTCTTCTCCTGTCCTCTCCTCTGCGCACTCTGCGACCTCTGCGTTCAATCCCTCTTCTTTCCCATTCCTCTCTTCTCCGCGTTCCTCTGCTCCCCTCTGATTCCTCTGCGTTCCCTTTTCTCTTCCCCACTCCCGACTCCCCATTCCCCACTCCCGCTCTTCCCGGTTAGCACCCGCTTATCACCGCGTTGGTGCGCACCAAAGTGTCCGTCTTTTTTGGCTCCTTCCAGATTTCCGAAAAAAATCTTCGCGCGTTCTTCCCCCGCGCACAACCCCCTCTTCGGCCTTGTCTTATGGCCTTTCCTAGTGCCAAATGCCCAGTAGCTAGAGCGTTCTCACTCCTGACGTAGCGAGTATCCGCAGTGCCTGAAGCAGTTGGCGGCGTCGGAGGGTGTGACCTGATCGAGGACCGACTGCATCGCGGTCCAGAGGGCGTTCTGGGTCCGGGTG
>JADYYE010000181.1 GCA_020853815.1 Phycisphaerales bacterium | reverse complement strand
CGGCATCACCCGTGCCCACGGCCGCACCCTCGTCATCAGCATCCGAATCAACCGGAACGACCACGTCGTCTTCATCGTCGTCGTCGTCGTCCGCGTCGAGATCCTCATCCACATCATCGATGTCGCCGAGATCGTCGTCGTCGTCATCGTCATCATCGTCATCCATGTCGCTTTCGTCACGCAACGCCTCGGCCGGAATCGGCGCCGAAATGGCCGCCTGCTTGCCCAGGTACGGCGTGACATCCATGCCGAAGTGCAGTCCCATCTCCGCCAGGATGTCGGAGATCTCCTTCAGGCTCTTGCGCCCGAAGTTGCGGAACTTCAGCATGGTGGACTCGGGCTTCTGCACCAGGTCGCCGATCGTCTTGATATTGGCGGCCCGCAGGCAGTTGGCCGAACGCACCGAAAGCTCCATCTCCTCGACGCTCTTCATGAGCTGCTCGCGGATCCGGGCCTTGTTGGCGTCGACCTCGACCTCCTCGTCCGTCTCGATCGCCTGTTCGAAGCGAATGAGCGGCTCGAAGTGGCTCTGCAGGACCTTGGCGGCATAAGCCACGGCGTCCTGCGGCAGGATGGAACCGTCGGTCCAGACTTCCAGCGTCAGCTTGTCGAAGTCGACGCGCTGGCCGATACGGGTATTTTCCACGAAGAAGTTGCACTTCTTGATGGGCGAAAAGTGCGCATCCACCGGGATCACGCCGATCGGGCGATCCTCGTCCGGCTGCATGTCGGCGGTGACGTAACCGCGACCCGCGGTGACCTCCACCTCCATGTTCAGCGCGCCTTCCTGGTTGACCGTGCAGACGACGTGCTCGGGGTTCAGCACCTCGAGGTCCGCGTCGCGCTGCAGATCGCCGGCCGTGACTTCCGACGGGCCGACGACGTTGAAGCGGGCCACCTTCTTGTGGTCCGCGTGCAACTTGAAGCGTACCTGCTTCAGATTCAGGACGATCTCGGTGACGTCTTCCAGCACGCCCGGGACCGTGGAAAACTCGTGCAACACGCCTTCGATGCGCACCGATGTGATGGCCGCGCCCTGCAACGAAGAGAGCAGGACCCGCCGCAGCGCATTACCGATCGTGATGCCGAACCCCCGCTCCAGGGGTTCGATGATGAACCGCCCGTAGCGGTCATTGCTGACAGCCAGGTCGGTCTCGACGGACTTCGGGATCTGGAGATTTTTCCACTTCATGAATTCAGCCTCCTCAAAGCGGGGGCCCGCCGGAATTTTGTCCGACGTTAGAAAGGCCGGCCCAACACCACGCTGGGCCTTGCCCATTTTCTACGGCATCATGCGATTCTCGACCGACAGACCCGGACGGCCACCCGGCCCCGGCGCATCCGCAAGGAAACGCCCGGCCGACCGCGCCCCGGGGCTTACTTCGAGTAGAGCTCGACGATCAGGTTCTCGGCGATCGGCGTCGGGATGACGTCGCGCGACGGGATACGCGTGATCCGCCCGGAGAAGGTCTTTTCGTTGACCTCCATCCAGTCGGGCAACTCGCCCCGACGCCCGACCCCCTCGAGCGCGGCCTGCACCGGCACCAGGCTGCGGCTCGATTCCTTGATGGCCACGACATCGTTGGGCCGCAGGTTGTAGGACGGAATGTCCACGATGCGACCATTGACGGTGACGTGACGATGGCGCACCAACTGCCGCGACTGGGCGCGCGAGGCGCCGAAACCGAGGCGGTAGATGACGTTGTCGATGCGCGTCTCCAGGATCTGCAGCAGCGCTTCGCCGGTGACACCGGAGGAGCTGGCCGCCTTCTTGAAGTAGTTGCGGAACTGCTTCTCGAGAACGCCATAGGTGCGCTTGGCCTTCTGCTTCTCGCGCAACTGAATGGCGTAGTTCGTCAATTTCGTCCGCCGGGTCTGACCATGGTCGCCGGGGACGTACGAACGGCGCTCGATCGCGCATTTTTCCGTGTAGCAGCGATCGCCCTTCAGGAAGAGCTTTACGCCTTCCCGGCGGCAGAGCCGACACACGGCATCACGATAGCGTGCCATCTAACAAAAGCCTCCGTTCAATGATTGGCTTAGGATTCCAGGGATGCAACCCGGTTTCGAGAATCTATGTTGAACCGATCGGCCGGCTTCAAAAAAGCCCAACTTGCCGGTGGTCCGAACGGTCGAACGCAGTCAGTGGAACAGGTCGATTGCCATCACAAGCCCGGACCCTCCCGCCACCGCGGGCCGGCTCCGAAAAGTCCATGGGGATGACGGACCAGAGAGACCGGGTCTCAGCGACCCGACGGTCGCGTCAGACCCGACGCCGCTTCGGCGGACGGCAGCCGTTGTGCGGAATCGGCGTCACGTCGCGGATGCTCTGGATTTCCAGCCCCGCCGCCTGCAAGCTGCGGATGGCGGCTTCCCGACCGGCGCCCGGGCCCTTCACGAGGACCTCCACCTTGCGCATGCCGAGCCCCAGTGCTTCACGCGCCGCATTCTCGGCCGCCATCTGAGCGGCGAACGGCGTGCTCTTGCGCGAACCCTTGAACGCCACTTTGCCGGCGCTGGCCCACGCGACCACGTTGCCTTCCGTATCGGTAATCGACACAATGGTGTTGTTGAAGGTGGCCTTCACGTGCGCCACGCCATTGATGCCGACCCGCTTGTCCTTCTTCTTGCGCTTTTCCTTGCCTTTGGCCACGGTTCCTCCAGAGCTTCTTTACTTGGCCGCCTTGACCTTGTTCTTGACGGCCGTGCCCTTCTTGGGGCCCTTGCGCGTACGCGCGTTCGTCTTGGTGCGCTGTCCGTTCACCGGCAGGCCCTTGCGATGGCGAATGCCGCGATAGGCGCCGATATCCATCAAACGCTTGATGTTCATGTTGATTTCCGTGTGGAGCGTTCCCTCCACGCGGTACTTCGTTTCGATCTCGCTGCGCAACTTTCCCGTGTCCTCTTCGGACAGGTCTTTCACGCGCGTTTCCGGGTTAACGCCGGTAGCCTTGATGATCTTGCGCGCCGAGGCAGGGCCCAGGCCGAAGATGTAGGTCAGGGCCACCTCCACCCGCTTGTTCATGGGCAGATCGATGCCGGCAATACGAGCCACGTCTTACCTCCTACTAGCCCTGCCGCTGCTTATGGCGGGGGTTCTTGCAGATCACCCGGATCACGCCCTTGCGGCGGACGAGTTTGCAGTTTTCGCAGATCTTCTTGACCGAAGCTTTGACTTTCATTGCATCGTCCTTAGGTGGTGCTGCCTTTGGAACTCATCGCCCCGACATGTGTCGGAGTCACGCCGCGTTCTCACGAGACGCCCCGCCGGGCCTGGTGGCCCGGCGACGGACCTCGTCCGAACGGACAGGTCGGTTCTACTTGTAACGGTAGAAGATCCGGCCGCGGGTAAGATCATAGGGCGACAAATCGACAGTGACCTTGTCGCCCGGCAGGATCCGGATGAAGTGCATCCGCATCTTGCCGGAAATGTGGGCCAGGACCTTGTGACCATTCTCCAGTTCAACCCGGAACATGGCATTCGGCAGTGGCTCGATGACCGTGCCTTCGACCTGGACGCCTTCCTGTTTGCTCATCCTATGGTTGAAACCTTCCCCCGGGACACCCCGGTGACCGCCCCGGGCCGCCACGCGCGACCCGTCTTCCATGCTGACCCGCGCCGCTACCGGCCGCGTGTCGTGGGCAACGACAGTATGTCGGGCCCGTCTTCGGTGACCGCCACGGTATGCTCGAAGTGGGCCGCCAGGGAGCTGTCGGCGGAAACCACCGTCCAGCCATCCTCCAGCGTTTCCACTTCCCATCCCCCGGCGTTGACCATCGGTTCGATGGCCAGCACCATGCCGGTCTTCAGGACCACGCCGACCCCGGCGCGCCCGAAGTTCGGGATCTGCGGATCCTCGTGCAGATCCCGGCCGATGCCGTGGCCGACCAGGCTGCGCACCACCGAAAAGCCGTGGTGTTCCGCATGGGCCTGGATGGCCGCGGACACGTCGCCGAGTCGGGCGCCTGACTTGACCTGCGCCACACCCCGCATCAGAGACTCCCGGGTGACATCCAGGAGTTTCTGCGCATCCAGCCGGATCGGCCCCACAGGGAACGTGCGTGCCGCATCCCCATGGAAACCATTCCTGTACACCCCCACGTCGATCGAGATGACGTCGCCCTCTTTCAGGGCTCGCGGCCCCGGAAGGCCGTGCACCACCTCGTCGTTGACCGACGCGCAGATCGAGTACTTGTAACCGCGATACCCGAGGAACGAGGGAACCCCGCCATTCTGGCGGATGAACGCCTCCGCCAACCGATCCAGCTCGCGGGTGGTTACCCCCGGCTGGACGTGCGGCCCCAGGTACTCCAGGGTGTCGGCGACGAGCCCGGCACTCCGGCGGATCTCTTCGACTTCCGTCGGGGTCTTGAGCCGGATCATCGGCTTAGGGAAGCCACGATTCGACCCGTGACATCCTCGACCGGTCCATCCCCGTCAACTTCCTTGAGCAGACTGCGCTGCCGGTAGTAATCGATCAGCGGAGCCGTCTGGTTTCGGTACACCTGCAGGCGGTGACGCACCGTTGCCGGGTCGTCATCGTGGCGCAGGATCAACTCCGCATCCGGATGGTCGTCGCACCGGCCCGAAACGAGCGGAGCCTGGTGCAACAGGTTGTATACCCGGTGGCAGATCGGGCACATGCGGCGATTCCCGAGCCGCTGCACCACCTTTTCCTCCGCCACGACGAGGCAGACCGCGGCGGAAACCTGCCGCCCGAGTCCCCGCAGCATCCGCTCCAGACCCTCGGCCTGGGCGATCGTGCGCGGGAAGCCGTCGAGCAGGAAACCCTGCCGATTGTCCCGCGCCAGCAGGTCTTCGACCATCTTGATGATGACGTCATCGGGGACGAGATTGCCGGCCTCGATGTACTTCTTCGCTTCACAACCCAGTGGCGTTCCCGCCACCACTTCCGCCCGGATGAGATCTCCCGTGGCCACCGCGGTCAGACCGAACTGGCCGGCCAGGACCCGTGCCTGTGTGCCCTTGCCTACACCGGGAGGCCCCAGAAATACTAGGTTCATATGCTGCCCTTATCGAGGCACTGCCTTCACGGAGAAACGGCGGCCCGACCAGCAGGCTGATCGACTAGCGACCGAAACGCGCCTTCAACTTGCCCTTCTTGAGGAACCCGTCATAGTGCCGCATGAGCATGTGGGATTCGATCTGCGCCATCGTGTCGAGTGCCACGCCGACGACGATCAAAAGCCCGGTTCCGCCGAAGTAGATCGGCGCGTTCGACAACCGTATCAGCACGTCCGGAAGGATGGCGATGAACGCCAGGAAGATGGCGCCCGGCACCGTGATCCGGGTCAGGATCCGATCGATGTACTCGGCGGTCTTGCGACCCGGCCTGATGCCCGGGATGAAGCCGCCGTACTTGCGCATGTTGTCCGCCAGGTCGACGGGATTGAGCACGATGGCCGTGTAGAAGTAGGTGAAGAAGATGATGGCGACCGCGTAGAGCACCATGTAGAGCACCGAGGTCGGTGAAAAGAGCTCCGTGATGGTGGCGGCCAGGTCGTTGCTGCGCTGGAAGAACCCGGCGATGGTGGCCGGAATCGAAACCAGCGCCTGCGCGAAGATGATGGGCATCACGCCGGCGGTGTTGACCCGCAGCGGGATGTGCGTGTTCTGCCCCCCGTACATCTTCCGCCCGACGACCCGCTTGGCGTACTGGACCGGGATCTTGCGTTGGCCCTGGGTAATCAGGATCGTGCCCATGATGACGGCTATGAACAATGCCGCCAGCAGCACGAAGCCGGTGATCTTGATGATGTTGAATTCCTGCCCGAGCAACTCGGTCCGCACCAGGTTGATGAGCTGGAGCGGGTAGCGCGCCACGATGCCGATGAAGATGATCAGCGAGATGCCGTTGCCGATGCCGCG
>JADYYE010000133.1 GCA_020853815.1 Phycisphaerales bacterium | reverse complement strand
TCTGTCGCCATGGCGTGGCCCCTGAGGACCTTGAGCGCGTCCGCCTTCCGTTCCGGAGACGCCGCCACGAAAGCCGCCAGCAGTTCTGCCGTGAGGTCGCTCATGCCATCGCCCTGCCTTTCCTTCGCACCCGCCGCAGTCCCTCCGCACGCTCGCGCATCTCGTTGCTGTCAAGGTACGCTTGTACCTCCGACAGCCGGAACCTGCGCGCCCGCCGAGATCGTGCCCCGGCACGCCCCACCGCCACAGGCTGCACGTGCTGACGCCGAGGGCCGCAGCCACCCCGCGTAGCGTCATATACCGCTCCGGCTCCTGCGGCGGCCTATTCTGCCTGCCCGAGAGTATGTCGAGCGCCCGGGTGGCCTGTTCGGCGGTGATCGTGTCGTCGGCCTCGATGACTGGACGCAGGATCTTTAAGGTTGAGTCCTTCATGGGAATGGTCCGACGAATCAGTCGACCACGAGCGTGACGTGGCCGTTCTCGCGCTTCACCCAGTAGCCGGGTCGTGCGGAGCGATGACGAGGCCCATCGTTTCGGCTGAGCCCCGGCTCATTGCCCCATGCCGTGAGGACCACGTGGGCGTCCCAGCCCGAATGCTTCAGGTCCTTGCCCGTGGCGGCGGCGAGCAGCTCGACGAGCTTGCTGCGGGTCATCCCCGACTTGTGGGCGGCCAAGATATCGTACGCCGTCGCGTACGAGCTGCCCTCACGGTAGACGTTGCGCGGGTCGCGCCGCCACTTGCGGTCAGCCTTCAGGGCGGACTTTTCGGCGTGCTTCTGGACGGGCTTGGCGGCGGCATTCGCTTTGCGCTTCGGCGTCGCAGTCGCCGTGGTCGGCACCGTATCCTCCGTACGCGTCGAGCCAGCCGTGGCAGCGCCCTCCTTGGCGCTTGTCTCGATTTCCTTCGCCGCCTTGTTCGTCGCCAGCACCTCCTCGATGCCGGGGACGAGCCCCCGGATCGTCTTCGCCAAGCCGCCGCCGATGCTGCCCTTGTAGCCCAGCGCCTTGGCGAGACCCGTCAGGCTCGCGGGACGCGCCTCACGCATGGCGCGCTCGATGTCGTCCTTCGTGATCGCCTTCGCATTCTTCATGATGGCCTCCTTGATGTTCATCGGTGGGTGTTTTGCCGGAGGAGTGATTGGATCTCAGCTTAAAAGTGCACGCATCGGTGGACGGGGGAAGTAACCGTCGGCGGGATACCTCTTGGCGGGGCCACGCGCTAACGCGATGCGTCCGGGAGTTCATGACGACAATTGCGTTTCGGGGGGATTACGGTGAGAGGGAATTGCGTTGAAAATGCCAGCAACGCGTCTATCATCCAAGCGTAGGGCGCTACGCGCAGGCGTCGGGAGTTCTTGATCGCAGCGACGCGGCTCCGCCACTTGAACACATGAATCTGACGCTAAAGGCTCGCCAGATGCAGCAGGCGGCTGAACGCTACGTGCGCCGCACCGAGGAGCGCTCGCGCAACCTTCGGATCATTAGATCCGGCCGCTGGTTGAGCCTGGACAGGCCCGATCGTGTCTCGCGCTGGCTGCTGCGCCGAGGCTTCAGCGCCGACGAGGCAAGCCGCCTGATCGCCGCACACAACGCCGACGACCAGCGGGCGGTGCTGGGCGCCGAGCGCTACCGCGTGCTGGAACGGCAGATCGGGCAGAACAACCAGATGAGCGTCGCCTTCCTGGAGGCGGGCGCGCTGGCCGCGCGGACAGTGGGACGCATGCTGGTGGACGTCTCATTCGGCGCTCCCGCCGAGTACGGCACGGGCTTTCTGGTATCGCCGCGTCTGCTGCTAACGAACCACCACGTGCTGGAGTCCCCCGCCGTGGCGCGGAACTCCGCGGTCGAGTTTGGCTTCGAACAGGACGTTGCGGGGCGCCTGAGGCGCGGCGTGGTTTTCCGTCTCCAGCCCGACGTCCTTTTCCTCAACGACGGAACTCTCGACTACGCACTGGTGGCGGTCGAGGCCGTGGGCGCCGACGGCGCGCGTCTCGTCGAACAGCGCTGGAACCCCCTGCTCGTAGAGCAGGCTAAGTCGATCACGGGCCAGTGGGTGAACATTATCCAGCATCCCGGCGGCGGACCGAAGCAGCTCGTGTTGCGCGAGAACCAGATCGTGGATGCCTTCCCGGACGACTCGCCCGACTTCCTCACCTATCTCGCCGACACCGCGCCGGGCAGCTCGGGCTCGCCGGTGTTCAACGACCGCTGGGAGGTGGTCGCACTTCACCACGCCGGGGTCTACAGGCGCGACGAGGAAGGCCGTCCCATGACGCACGGGGGGAAGGTCTGGGACAGCGCCATGGGAGAGGATGCGCTTGACTGGGAGGCCAACGAAGGCGTGCGCATCACCAAGATCGTCGGGCACTTGCAGGCGCGCGAGATGCCCGCGCCCCAGCGGGCGCTCCTCGCCGAGTCATTCCAGCGGCCGCCCCCGCCGACACCCGGCGCGGGCGGTGTGACCATCGAAACCCCCGCAAGCACACCGGAGGCCATGAATACGACGAACGCCCGCTCAGTCAGCCTGATCCTGCCCCCCGAGCCCTGCGAGATCACTGTCCGCTTCGGAGCGCCTCTTGGCACGACACCCTCGCCGCTCGGGACCGTCGGCCCGC
>JADYYE010000302.1 GCA_020853815.1 Phycisphaerales bacterium | reverse complement strand
TCATCGGTGCGCTGATGGGCCTGCTCGGCGGCGGCGGCTCGCTGCTGACGGTCCCGATCCTCGTCAACTGGCTGCACGTCGAGACCCGGCAGGCGATCGCCAGCTCGCAGCTCCTCGTCGCGACGACCAGCCTCGTCGCCGTGATCCTCCACGCGCGCAAGGGCAACGTCGTCTGGCGCACCGGCGCGCTCTTCTCGACCTGCTCGATCGTCGGCGCGTAACTCGGTGGGCGCGTCGCAGGCTACATCCCAGCCCCGGCCTTGATGCTGGCCTTTGCGATCGTGATGCTCCTCGCCGCCGCCGCGATGCTGACGCCGATCTTCAAGCGCCACGACGAGGCTGCAGCACCGCTCGGCCTCGGTCGTGCGGCGTGCGTCGGACTTCCGGTCGGCATGGTCGCCGGGCTCCTCGGCGCCGGCGGCGGCTTTCTGACGGTGCCGGCCCTCAACCTGCTCGCGGGTCTGCCCATCGCCCAGGCGATCGGGACCTCGCTGTTGATCATCACGACTCAGGCGATCGCCGGCTTCCTGGGCCAGCAGGCGAGCGTGTCCATCGAGCCGCGGCTGGTCCTGACGCTCTGCATCTGCTCCGCGGTCGGCAGCATCGGCGGCGCGCAGCTCACCGGGCGCATCCCCGCCGCCCGACTGCGGCGCGTCTTCGGCATCCTCATTGCGCTCGTCGGGGTCGGGGTCCTGCTTCGTCAGATCTTCGCGCTCCTCCGCGGTTCGTAGAGCACCATACGAGATTCGCGGCCCGCGTTGGCATCGAGCGCCGCTGCTATAGTCAGACCATCGAGGTCGAATGAACGCTTCGCGACACCTCTTGGTCTCGGCGGCCTTGATCGGGAGCTGCTGGTTCGGCTCGAGCTGCTCGGACCCCAAGTCCAGCGACGAGCTCGACGGCGGACTCGATCAGAACGGCCAGAACCCGATCGATCTGCGACGCAGTGACTCCCTTGGAGACAGCGGAGCGAGCGATCTGCAGGGGGACAGCGGACTCACCGACGGCGCCACCGGGCTCGATCTCGTCGGCGTGACGAGCCCCGATCTCGTGGGCGCGAGCGGCGACCTCTGGATGGACGACCCCGGCGCGGGACCGAGCCAGCAGTGCAGCTTCACGCCCGATGCGGACGGCTTCTTCACGCTGACAAGCAGCAAGGCCGACTACTGGGTGCGCCTCCCCAACAGCTACGACATCGACAACCCGACTCCGACGCGCCTCT
>JADYYE010000301.1 GCA_020853815.1 Phycisphaerales bacterium | reverse complement strand
CGTCATCGGCGGCGGCATCGAAGATTGCGGCGCGCTTTTGCTTGATGCGATCAAGGGCTCCGTCAAAGACTGGAGCGTGGAAGAGGCGGCTGAAGTCGTTAAAATTATTCCGTCTGCTTTCGGTGAAAATGCTGTGGCTCTCGGTGTGGTTGGTATTGTTGCCCGAGAAGTCTTCGCGCAAGCCTGAGATATTTGCTCACGCGATAAAGCTCGCTCGCGGCCGAACAAATCATGAACTTTGAATTTTTAAATCACCTCGAAGAGTTTCGTCGCCGCCTGATTATTTGTCTGGGCACGTTAACACTGACTACGATTGTTTGTTTCTTTTTTTCCCACCAAATCCTTGATTTTTTAACTTTGCCGTTACGCAAACATCCGGATGTCAGCCTGTATTTTCAAACGCCCTATGAAGCTTTTATGGTGAATGTGAAAGCGGCGCTCACGGCAGGAATTTTATTCGCCATGCCGGTTTGGATGACCCAACTTTGGAACTTTGTCGCGCCGGGGCTTTATGAAAAAGAGCGCCGTGCGATTATTCCGCTGATTTTTTTCTCGCTTGCGCTTTTTTTTGCCGGCTGCGCCTTTGCGTATTACCTGGTGGTGCCGGCAGGACTGGATTTTTTATTGGCTTTTAGCTCCCAAACGCTTAAGCCGATGTTGACCGTCGGGCCCTATGTTTCTTTTTTCCTCGGGATGATTTTGGCTTGTGGGGCCTTATTTGACTTTCCAATTTTAATGATTGGGTTGGTTAAGCTGGGGGTTGTTTCAACCCAAGCCATGGTGCAAGCGCGAAAAGTGGTTCTTGTCGGTATTTTTGTCGTTGCGGCGGTTGTGACACCCTCCCCCGACCCCTTTTCTCAGCTTTTACTTGCGATTCCGCTCTGGATTTTTTTTGAGGCCTCCTTGGTTGTTTGCCGTCGCTTTGAGAAGCCCTCCCCGTCCGTACCCCAGTAATATTTCAGCCGTTTTCCGCAGCTTGACCGGCGTTTTTAGGCTTGGCTGGGCGCGAACCGTGATATTGACCCCCCCTCTGTTTAGATGTATAGTTTCTAGCTCATTTCCCTCTAGGAAATGGGCTGCCGGAGCTTTTTGCCCGGCCTTTGAGGGATTATGACGGATAGTAAAAAAGGCGTAACGATTTGGTTAACCGGGCTTCCCAGTTCGGGGAAGTCGACCCTTGCGCACGCTCTTTCACGCGAGCTGAAAGCGCGGAGCTTGCCGGTTGAAATTTTGGATGGCGATGTGGTGCGTACGCACCTGAGCAAAGGCTTGGGGTTTTCGCGCGAAGACCGCGATCTGAATATTAAACGCATCGGATTTGTCAGCAATTTGCTTACAAAATACGGTGTTTTTGTGATTGTGGCGGCGGTTTCGCCTTATCGTGAGGCGCGGGATTGGTGCCGCCGGCAAATCGGAAATTTTGTGGAAGTGTTTGTAGAAACGCCGGTTGCGATTTGCGAAAAGCGCGATGTCAAAGGCCTTTATCAAAAGGCGCGCGCGG
>JADYYE010000300.1 GCA_020853815.1 Phycisphaerales bacterium | reverse complement strand
GTTTTGCGGTCTTCAAAAACGACTTTCAGGGTGTAATTGCGAGCGCCAACCTGGAGGGTTTCTCCGTCCGCAAACGTCTTTGGCGTAAAGCGCTGCGCCAGCGGCGCGCGTTGAGCCAATCGTTCGTGCAACCACTCGTGCAGCCAGCTCAGGTGTTTTCGTTCTTCCGAAATAGAAGTCATGGTCGGCATCCGCAGGGTTGCCCCGGTTTTTCCGATGGCTGCGCGTACATTGGGCCTGCGTTCCCGGATGATTTTTACGGGGATGACGGCGTTATGGACGGCAAGCGTGGTATGTTGCGTTTGTTTTTTCATCCCGGATCAGAAGGAATGCGCTGTGTTTTTTTCGATTGCAAAGATCATAAAGAAAGTGCAAAGTACAACCAAAATGGAATGGATTGCTTTGTGGTTAAAATTTCCCGCAAAGGGCGCAAAGGTTTCGCAAAGGGCGCAAAGACTGGCGTGTTGCGTTCCATCTAAAATTTCCCGCAAAGAGCGCGAAGGTTTCGCCAAGGGCGCAAAGGCTGACGTCTCGCTTTGCGGACTTTGCGAAACCTTCGCGTACTTTGCGGGAGACTGTTTCTTGCCAGCTGTCTGAAAATGACAAGAGCCATCCTGATTGTTTCGGGATGGCTCTTGTATTAGCCCTGTGTCTGAGTTTTAGCGTTCGAGAGCATAACGCAGCTATCGGACGTTAAAAACAGACATTAATTATCGGCCTCGAATGCACCAAAATCAAACAACAACGAAAACCGCAGCGTATTATCAAGCGGGTTGCGCTGGTTGGTTGTCGGCACTAAATAAGAGAAGTTCATCCCGAAGATGTTGTATTTCAGGCCCAAACCGACCGTGAAAAACTTGCGGTTGCCTTTTTGTACGTGTTCGTGGAAATACCCGGCGCGCACCGCAAACTGCTTATCGTACCAGTATTCAACCCCCAAAGAGTATTGCAACTCCCGAAGCTCTTCGTTGAATCCTTCCGGCGCATCGCTGAAAGAAGAAAAAATGCCGGAAACC
>JADYYE010000132.1 GCA_020853815.1 Phycisphaerales bacterium | reverse complement strand
CGGCCACCTACGGCAACCTCGGCGTGATCGAACGGGCCCGCGGCAACCTCGACGCCGCCGAGGAGTACCTCAAGAAGTCACTCACCATCAACGAGAAGCTCGGCCTCCAAGAGGGCATGGCGATCCAATACGCCAACCTCGGCCTGATCGCCGAGCAGCGAGGGAACATCTCCGAAGCCCGCCGCCTCTGGACTCTCTCACGCAACTTGTTTCGAAAGCTTCGCGCCAAGGACCGCGAAGCGCTGGTTCAATCCTGGCTCGACTCCCTCCCACCCTCGTGATCGCGCACTCCCCGTTCGGCACCGCCCATCCCAACTGTTGACTCCCGCCTCTTTCACCACTCCCCACTCCCCACACCCGCCTTCACGACTCACCACTCACGACTCACGACTCACGACTCACGACGTATTCTCTTCGTGACTCCGTGACTTCTTCCTACCTCTTCCCCCTCACATCCACCACCACCGGCCTGTGGTCGGTCGCGAGGCTGTCGCTCCTCGAAAGGCCCGCGGCATTCAACGCCGCGTCCGACAGGCGCGACGTGTCCAGCACGAAGCAACGCGCCACCTCCGCGCTCGCGTCGCTGTAGACGAGGTAATCAAGGCGTCCGGGGGTGAAGGTCGTGCTCCAGTCGACCCACGTGTACATCGCGTGATCGCCCGACACCACGGGGTCCGCGACGTTCATGTCCGTGCCGTCCGTGTCGATCCCCGCCCGCAGCGCGTCCAGCGGCGGGCGCGAGCCGACGAGATTCAGGTCGCCGCCCATCACGCGGACCTTGACGTCCTTGGCCGCCGCCGCGAACGTCGCGTTGATCGCCTTGGCCTCGCGCACGCGGAGCTGGTCTTCCCACGAATCCGCGCTCCCGCAGCACTTGAGGTGCATGGCGGCCACCGCCACCGGCCCGATGGGCGAGTTGACCTTGCCCGCGACGTACCGCACCTTCCAATCGCTGCCGTCGTCCTTCTTCACGCCCTCGGCCGGGTCGCCCAGCGCCGTGATCGGATAGCGCGAGGCGATGGCGACCGACGAGCCCGCGGGCTTGAGCACGTGCCAGCCGGACTCGGACTTGACGAGCGTGGTGAACCACGCCTGCACGCTGGTCGCGTCGCCCTCGTCCCACTCCTCGAGCAGAACGACGTCGGGCGTGGCGGCGTTGAGCAATCGGGCGAAGGAATCGGGGCGCGTGACCGGGCCGCTCTTGAGCACGTTGAGCGTCATCACGCGCAGCGTGCCGTTCGCCCGCGCGGGGATGACGCCGGCGCCGACATCCCCCGCCGCCACGGGCTCGCCCGCGCGTCGCGCCGGGGGCAGGATGATTCCGAAGGGATCGGCCCAGGCCTCGATCTCGCCCGCGGCATCCGTCATCACCACCACGCCGCGCGCCGTCCCGCCCGCGTCGTTCGCCGCCATCGATCCGATCGCGGCGCTCCGCTTCACTCGCATCTCATACCACTCCGACGCAAACGTCGGCGCGAAGGAAACATCCAGCTCGGCGTTGTCGATCTTCGTCCGCGTGCCGTCCGCCGCCACCGCAAAGCACGCCACGCCCTTGGTGGGCGCGCCGCCATTGGGGTCCAGCGGCGAGCATTGGATCTCGAGATCAACGCCGATCCCCGCCGTCGGCTCCTGCTTGCCCGCCATCCCCGTCGCGGCGCTCCCGTCGGCGTCGATCAAGATCGCCACGGTCTTGGGCGCGGATTGCAGCGTGAAGCGCTCGTTCTCGACCGTGAAGCGCAGGTAGATGTAATCCTGATCAGCCCAGGCGACACTGTCGGTGGGCCACTCGCGGATGTCGCCATCGAGCATCACGCTGAACTCCGCCGTCGCGGGCTCCAGCCTCCCCGCGTTGGCGGGGCCTTTGGAACCCTGCTGGCAGCCCACCAAAACGACGCCCACCGAAAGACCCGCGACGAGCGCCAGGGCCGAGGTCAACGCTGGAAATGCACGGCAAAACGCGAGCATCAGAAGGTCTCCGAATGAACGGGCGCGACACCGGGGCCGGGTGTGAATACCCTCACAAGCCCGCCGGGCGCGCGCCCGCCCGCGAGGGTACCAGACTTGTCAGGCCCCGTCCCAGGACCGGGCCGACGACCCGCCGGCGCGATCGGAGACGCCCATGCACGCCGCCGCCGGCCAAGCCGCTCATCCCACGCCCGACCACGCCGCCCACGCCCGACCGGGGATGTCGGCCGAGCGCGTGCCCGTCACGGTCTATGCAAGCAGCAGCGCCGCCAGCCAGGCCGTCGCCGCCGAGATCGCCGACCTGATCCGCACGCGGGCGGCCCAGGGAAAGAAGGCCGTGCTGGGCCTCGCGACCGGCTCCACGCCGCACGGCGTGTACGAGGAGCTCGTCCGCCTGCACAAGGAAGAAGGGCTCTCGTTCAAGAACGTGGTCTCGTTCAACCTTGACGAGTACCACCCTATGAACCCCGACGAGCTGCAGAGCTACCGGCGCTTCATGCGCGAGTATCTCTTCGACCGCGTCGACATCGACCCCAAGAACGCCAACGTGCCCGACGGCACCATCAAGCGCCAGGACGTCGGCGCCTTCTGCGAAGAATACGAACGCAAGATCAAGGAAGCCGGCGGGATCGACCTCCAGATCCTGGGCATCGGTCGAACCGGGCACGTCGGCTTCAATGAACCCGGCTCGCCCAGGAACTCGCGCACGCGCCTCATCACGCTCGACTCGGTCACGCGCGGCGACGCGGCCAGCGATTTCTTCGGCGAACGTCACGTCCCGCGCACCGCGATCACCATGGGCGTCGGCACCATCCTCGACGCCAAGAAAGTCCTGCTCATCGCCTTCGGCGAGCACAAGGCCCCGATCGTGAAGCGCGCCGTCGAGGGCGAAATCACCAGCACCGTGGCGGCCAGCTTCCTGCAGGAACATCCGTGCGCCCGCTTTGTGCTCGATCCCGCCGCCGCCGCGGAGCTCACGCGGATCAAGACGCCTTGGCTGCTCGGCGGGCTCGACCAGTTCGGGCTGGCGTGGGACGACCACCTCACCAAGCGCGCCGTCATCTGGCTCGCCCAGACGCTGCGCAAGCCCATCCTGAAGCTCACCGAGGAAGACTACAACGAGCACGGGCTGCAGGAGCTTCTCACCACGCGCGGGAGCGCCTACGACATCAACATCGCCATCTTCCGCGCCATGCAGCGCACCATCACCGGCTGGCCGGGCGGCAAGCCCGGTCGCCCCAAGTTCATCCCCGGCAAGGGCGTCGACGAGGCGGGCACGCCCGACACCTTTCCCAAGCGCGTGCTGGTCTTCAGCCCCCACCCCGACGACGACGTGATCTCGATGGGCGGCACGCTCATCCGCCTCTGCGACCAGGGGCACGAGGTCCACGTCGCGTACCAGACCTCCGGCAACATCGCCGTCTTCGATGACAACGCCCTCCGCCACACCGACTTCGTCGTCGAGCTCTTCGAATCGCTCAAGCTCGGGTCCGGCCTCGACGCGGTCCGCAAGCTCTCCGGGGAGCTGCACAAGTTCGCGGCCACCAAGCGCGCGGGCCAGGTCGACATGCCCGAGCTCCAGACCATCAAGGGCCTGATCCGGCGCACCGAGGCCCGCGCCGGCGCGCGTTACTCGGGCGTGAAGCCGGAGAACACGCACTTCCTCGACCTGCCGTTCTATGAGACCGGCGCGGTCCGCAAGAAGCCCCTGGGCGAGGAGGACGTGCGCATCACCGTCGAATTGCTCCGCAAGATCAAGCCCCGGCAGGTCTACGCCGCGGGCGATCTTTCCGACCCGCACGGCACGCACCGCGTGTGCCTGAAGGCGATCGTGCAGGCGATGCGGGCCGTCGCGAACGAGGCGTGGGCGGCCCAGTGCGAGGTGTGGCTGTACCGCGGCGCGTGGCAGGAATGGGGGCCGCACGAGATCGAGATGGCCGTGCCCCTCTCGCCCAGCGAGGTCGAGCGCAAGCGCATGGCGATTTTCAAGCACGAGTCGCAGAAGGACAAGGCGCTCTTCCCCGGCGTGGACTCGCGCGAGTTCTGGCAGCGCGCCGAGGAACGCAACCGCCACACGGCGCAGCTCTACGACGCGCTCGGCCTCCCCGAGTACCAGGCGATCGAGGGCTTCGTGTCGTGGAAGGTCTCGCCCGTCGATCCCGGCGTCGTCGAGGCCTACAGCAAGGGCGGCAAGGGCGCGAAGGGGTAGCGGGACCGAGCGAAACAGCGAAACAGCGAGGCAGCGAGGCAGCGAGACAGGGGTAGAGAAGACACCGATGCCCGATGCCTGATGCCCGATGCCTGATGCCTGATGCCTGATGCCCGATGCCTGATGCCGGTTTCCTGTTCCCTGACGCCCGGTGCCTTCTCGACCGAACACGCGATCACGACACACAAGCGAAAGCGATTGAAACCATGAGCACATCCCCCATCGGCGTCGGCGTGATCGGCCTTGGTTTCATGGGCGCGACTCACATCCGCGCCCACGCCGCCGCCCACGGCGCGGGGTTCAACTGCCCGCTCGTCGGCGTCTGCGACCAGGTGCAGGAGCGCCTCACCGGGCGCGTCGTCACCAGCGGCAACATTGCGACCGGCACGTCGGAGCAGCTCTTCGACCCCGCGCAGGTGCACGCTACCTCGAACCTTGACGAACTGCTCGCTGATCCCAAGGTGCAACTGGTCAGCATCTGCACGCACACCGAGTCGCACGTCGACACCGCGATCCGCGCGCTGGAGGCCGGCAAGCACGTGCTGGTCGAGAAGCCGATCGCCGTCGCGCCCTCGGACGTGGAGCGGCTGGCGCTCGCCGCCCGCGCCGCCGCGGGTCGCGGACTGGTCTGCATGCCCGCGATGTGCATCCGCTTCTGGCCCGGCTGGAGCTGGGTGAAGGATCGCATGGTCGACGCCTCGCTGGGACGCGTGAAGTCCGCGGTGTTTCAGCGGCTCGGCACGCCGCCGGCGTGGAGCCCGCAGTTCTATCGCGACAACGAACGCACCGGCGGCGCGCTGGTCGACCTGCACATCCACGACGCGGACTTCGTGTATCACCTCTTCGGGCGGCCCGACGCGGTCACCTCCGCGGGCACGCTCGATCACGTCACCACGCTGTATCACTTCGGCGGCGCCGGCGCACCGGCGCACGTCGTGGCCGAGGGAGCGTGGGACCACACGCCGGGGTTCAGCTTCCGGATGCGGTTCATCGTGGTGTTCGAGCGTGGGACGGCGGATTACGACATTGGCCGCACGCCGCAGCTTTTGCTGTGCCGCGATGGCAAGCAGGAGACGATTTCGCTGGAGGCGGGCGCGGGGTACGACTTCCAGGTGCGCGAGGTGGTGAGCGCGATCCGCGAGAAGCGGGCGGCCCGGGCGACGATCGACGAGGCGCTTGAGGTCGCGCGCGTGCTCGACGCCGAGCGGCGCAGCCTGCGCGAGAGCGCGCGGGTGGCGGTGCGCTGAGGGCGGGCTGGGTGAATTCGGCGCGTGGTGCATGTCGTCCTCCGGGCGAGCGCGGGCTCGTCTACCCAGGGGGTGGACGGACACTTTGGTGCGCACCAAGGCGGTGGTAAGCAGGCACTAGCCACTAGGCACCGGATACGAGAAACGGCCGGAAAACAAGGCCGCGGTGGGAGTTGCGCGCGGGGAGGACTCGCGCGAAGATTTTTTTGGGAAATCTGGGAAGAGGGGAAAAAGACGGACACTTTGGTGCGCACGGACGCGGTGATAAGCACGCACTAGCTTGGATGGTGGCTGGTGAAGGGCTGAGCGTGGCCGAGGTGGTGGTCTGAGCCTGGGCGCTGCTGACGCCGGGGGCTCCGCCCCCCGGCACCCCCCGGTCAAAGACGGGGAGAAGAGGCCGAGCGCTTTGGGGCAGCGGCTTACGACGCGGCGGCGTAAATGACGGGACGGTATCGGGGCTTGGGCACGCGACGCCCGTGGGCCTTGGCGGCCGCGATCCACAGGTCGATAGCGATCATCACCTCACGCACGGCCTTTTCGGGCGTGGCCCCGTGAGCCGAGCAGAACTTCAGATCGGGAACATCGGCGATGTACGCCTTGTCCTCGGGGCTGAAAAAGACATTGATGTGATACCGGGGCGTGGCCATCAGGGCTCCTCGTCGAGCATAGAACTTGCGTTCGGGTACCAGTCGCTGGCGCATTAAGTCGCGCGGTACACGAGGTTCGCCTTCCGGTACCACCGCGCTCGAAACTACGAAGGCTTGGCTAAACGATCTAGACATTTCACTTAACGCCCGGACCCCGAGCGCTTGTTTCGACTCCTACCGCTTTCACTTGGGGGTGACGCCGGCACATTCATTGATGGCAGAGGGATCGCCATCTGCGGCATGCTCACGCGAGCTTGTGAGATGTAGGCGGTTCCATTATGATTCTCAATAATCTTGATCGCATCTGTTGCCGTCAGGGTATGAATTGTCGCGTGGTGTACGGTGAGGACCGCATCCTGTAACTTGTTATTCCCTTCAAGCCTCATGATTTCGAGACCAATCTTCTCGGCGTGAGCGGCTGAGATGTGGCGCGAGTGCGACTTTGTCAGCGCATGATCTCCAAGTTCACGCAGGATGCGATTCACTCGCGATCTGGCCTTCGGCTTGTCCTTGAGCATTCCGCTCAGCAGCCAGCCCCGCACGACTTCATTTGACCACTCAATCGCCTTCTCACATTCGCCGATTAGCGTCGGTGGATACTTGGCGATGATGGGTTGCCAAATCGGAATCGCTGCGGGATTGGCGTCGATTTCACGGCGAGCTCGCTCAAACTCTTCGATCACACCGTGTGCAGGAATCCCGCTGAACTGAGGGTCAATTGGGCCGAGACTGGAATGCTTGCCCATGACGATTCGTTTGCTCGAACAAGCAATCATTGTTCCAGCCGACATGGCCAGCTGCGGTACGATGACGCGAATATCCCCATCGAACATCGATCGCAAGTAATCGACGAGCGATTCGGTCGCAGCCACTTCTCCACCTGGAGTGTGGAGCACCAGGTCCAAACCTCGCTCGCGATCCAATCCATGTACGGCCGTCATGAAACCGTTCTTATCGGCGTCATTGATCTCGAACCCAGCAAATCCGCTTCTCGCGAGCTCCGGCTTTTGCAGCCAGCCCGAGTAGTAAATAATCACGTTTCGCTCGGATACCACGCTCAAATGTGACAAAGCCGTCCGACGCATGATGTCATACGGCGATCCCGCTGCCTTGATCGCATCTCCGATTTCTTTCCAGTTTGGCACTGCAGCCCTCAGGTTCCAGCCAGCGGAAGCGTATTTCCCGTCTGAACGATCTCGTACGCAATGCGAGAGTCTCTCGAACCAAAGAACGAGAGCGATACATAGCGGTCTCGCCGAGAGGATTCATCGAGACCCAGCCGCGCATACACGTCGCCGATCTCCTTCGATCGTTGCGATTTACTTCGAGAGGTCTTTTGCCGCGAACGCCTTTTCATTGAGAAAACTCCCGACGCGACGGTATGATACCGCACTTGATGCCCTTGGGGCAAGCCTAATCGTCCGACTCCACCGACCCATGCCTCAATCCCCCTGATCCAGCACGGCCATGAAGGCCTCCTGCGGGATGGTCACACTCCCGACGTTCTTCATGCGCTTCTTGCCCTCTTTCTGCTTCTCGAGGAGCTTGCGCTTGCGGGAGACGTCGCCGCCGTAGCACTTGGCGAGCACGTCCTTGCGATACGCCTTGATGGTCTCGCGTGCGATGACCTTGGCGCCGATGGCGGCCTGGAGCGGGATCTCGAACTGGTGCTTGGGGATCTGTTCCTTCAATCGCTTGATGAGCGCCCGCCCGCGCTGCTCGGCCTTTTCGCGGTGGACGATGACGGCCAGGGCCTCGACGGGGTCGCCGTTGATCAGGATGTCGAGCTTGACGAGGTTGTCGGAGCGGTACTCGATGACCTCGTAGTCCATCGTGCCGTAGCCGCTGGTCAGGCCCTTCATCTTGTCGAAGAAGTCGTAGATGATTTCGGCCAGGGGGATCTCGAAGATGATCATCTCGCGCGAGGCGGAGACGAAGGACTGCGACTTGTACGTGCCGCGCCGGTCGAGGCAGAGCTTCATCACGTCGCCGATGTATTCCTTGGGCAGGAGGATCTCGACGCGGCAGATGGGCTCGCGGATCTCCTCGACGAAGGAGAGATTGGGCAGATCGGCGGGGTTGTGGACCTCGAGGAGCTGGGTGTTGGGCTTGACATCGCGGAAGAACGCGGTGGCGGGGTCGACGGACTTGAGGGACTGGCCGTTGGCGCCGGTGACGGTGTCGGTGCCGCGGACCAGGACGTGGTAGGAGACGGTCGGCGCGGTCTGGACGACCTGGACGTTGCCCTCGCGTTCGAGGCGTTCCTGGATGATGTCCATGTGGAGCAGGCCGAGGAAGCCGCAGCGGAAGCCGAAGCCGAGTGCTTCGGAGTGGACGTGCTGGAAGGTGAAGGAGGAGTCGTTGAGGGAGAGTTTTTCGATGGCGTCGCGGAGGTCTTCGAAGTCCGGGCCGTCGCCTTCTTCGCTGGTGGCGGGGTAGAAGTCGCAGAAGACCATCTGGCGCGGCGGCTGATAGCCGGGAAGGGCTTCGGTGGCGGGGTTCTGCTCGAGGGTGATGGTGTCGCCGATGCGGACGTCCTTGAGCGAGCGGATGGCGGCGACGACGTAGCAGGTTTCGCCGGGGCCGACCTTGCCGCCGGGAAGGCGGTAGGGCTTGGGGTTCATCTTGCCGATCTCGGTGACGAGGAAGGAGCGGCCGATGCCCATCATGCGGATCTTGTCGCCGACCTTCATCTCGCCGTCGAAGATTCGGCAGTAGACGATGACGCCGCGGTAGTCGTCGTAGATGGCGTCGAAGATGAGAGCCCGGAGCTGTGGGACGACCTGCTTGCGCGGGCCGGGCATCTTTTCGCAGATGGCGGCGAGCAGCTGCGGGATTCCGATGCCGGATTTGGCGGAGACCAGGAGGCAGTCCTCGGCGGGGAAGCCGAGCGTCTGCTCGACTTCCTCGGCGACCTCGTTGACGCGCGCGGAGGGAAGGTCGATCTTGTTGAT
>JADYYE010000131.1 GCA_020853815.1 Phycisphaerales bacterium | reverse complement strand
CGGCCCAGTCGCAGAAGGAAGTCCGCGATGAGCTGTCGCGCCTGGCGTCGCTGCTCGACCAAGGACAGGATACCTGGGCCGTCCGCCGCCAGCTCGAACGCTTGATCGACGACCAGAAGCAGCTGATGAACGAGACGCGTGAGTCGGGGCGCGACACCGCCGGCAGGTCCGTTGGCGACCTGTCGCCCGAGGAGCGAGCTCGTCTCGAATCGCTCTCGGGCCAGCAGCGCGATCTTTCTCGCCGCGCGCAGGAACTGACGGACAACCTCGAGTCCAAGGCCGAGGCGCAGAAGAACGACCCCGCCCGGGGCGAGGCGCTCCGCGAGGCGGCCGAGCGTGCGCGGCGCGAGGGCGTGCCCGAGCAGCAGCGGCGGGCGTCGGAAGAGATCCAGCAGAACCGCACGCGCAACGCGCAGGAGTCGCAGCAGAAGGCGCTCGACTCGCTACAGAAGATGCAGCAGGACATGGAGAACGCCCAGGCGAAGCGCGACGAGACGCTTCGACGTGCCGCGGATGAACTCGCCGGGGCGATCGACGCGCTCATCGCATCGCAGGCGAGCGAGCTCGCGCGGCTGGCCCGCGCCGATTCGCCGCTGGACCGGGCCATGATCGAGCTCAACACGCGGACGCTGGCCCTCTCGACGACGACCCGTGAGGGCGAGAAGGACTTTGCCTCGGTCGCGGACCTGCTCGACGCCGCGGCCGCGTCGCAGACCAGCGCGATCACGGCCTTGCGCGCCGCGCCCCCCGATGCCCCGCAGGCCGAGCACAACGAGAAGCTGTCGCTGGAGCAACTCAAGCAGGCCAAGTCCGAGGTCGAGCGCATCGCCAAGGAGGCCGAGGAGCGGAGCCAGCAGCGCCAGCGCGCCGAGCTGAAGAGCGCGTACCGCGACGCGCTGGCGGCCCAGAGCACGCTGCGCGATGACACCGCGCCCCACGTCGGCAAGGAACTCGACCGGCGCGCCCGCGCGCTGGTCCGCGGCCTGGGCGCCCGCCAGGAAGCCCTCCGCTCGTCGATGGCCGAGCTCCGCGCCAAGTCCGAGGGACTCGACGACATCGACATGTTCGTGTACGCCCACGAGCGGATCGAAAAGGCCGGAGCCAGCGCATCCAAGCTGCTGCGCGACGGCGAGGCGACCGCCCGCGTCGGCGCCGACCAGGCGACGATGGTGCGCGTGCTCGCCTCGCTCGTCGACGCGCTCACCGAGGCGGAGAACGAGCAGAAGTTCCGCAACCAGAACGCCTCGGGTGGGGGCGGCGGCGGGAGCGGCTCTGGCAACCAGCCGCTGGTGCCCAATATCGCGCAGCTGCGCCTGCTCCGCATGATGCAATTGGAGGTTATCGAGGTCACACGAAAGGCCGACGCGAAGGAGCTCACGGTTGAGGAGGCCGCGCGGTTCCAAGATGAGCTGTCCAAGGTGGCGGAGAAACTTCTGCAGGACTTGATGGGAGACGGCGGCGGGCAAGCCCCCGAGCCGCGCGAGATGCCGAACCAGTTCGATGCGTGGCGCGAGCCGCCGACCGACGCGCCCAAGCCCGACGCGCCCAAGCCCGAATCGCCCAAGCCCGAATCGCCGAAGAGCGATGCCGTGTCGCAGGGCGCGAAGAAGGACGAGACCTTGACCGACGAGCCGCCGACGCCCGATCTCGACGAGTTGCTCGGGCTCCCCAAGAGCGATCGCCCGCGCGATGCGACCGACCCGGCGAAGGAAAACCTCGACGACGCGCTCGAACCCGAACGCCAGAACGAGGCCTTCGGCGAGGCGATCGAGCTCATGCGTCGCAGCGCGGCACGGATCAGCAAGGGCGGCGATGTCGGCATCGACACGCAGCGATTGCAACAGGACGCGGTGCGCCGCCTGGATCAGTTGATCGCGGCCGCCAAGCAGAACTCGCAGCGCCAGCAGAAGAAGCAGCAACAACAGCAGCAAGAGCAGCAGCAGCAGCAGCAGAACCAGCAACAACAGCAACAGCGGAGCCAGGCCAAGGGACAGGAGTCAAAGGACGTGAACCCGCCGGGTCGCCAGGACGGCCCGGGCAACGGGGCGCCCGCGCCCGGAGCATCATGGGGCGGGCTGCCCGATCGCGTGCGCCAAGCGCTGACCGAAGGGCTCAGCGATCGATTCAGCTCCATGTACCGCACGCTGACCGAGGACTATTACCGGCGGCTCGCGGAGCAGCCCGGGAACGGCAAAGCCGATGGGCGCGGAGGCAGCCGATGACCACGCGGAAACTCCAACCCAAACACGCGACGGACGCCGCGCGGCGTGGGGCGATCGCGCTGGCGCTGCTTCTTTCGGGCGCTTGCGCCCTGGCGCAGAGCGCGGACCCGCCCAAGCCGGGCGCGGAGAATCCGGCTTTGCCCGCCCAGGAAGCGCCGAAGAAGGACGGCGCGGGCGGCGGCGCGCCGGTCGACCCCCTGGACGCGCGGCGCGAGCAATCGGCCCAGAACAACGCGATCAAGGACGAGATCACGCCCGAACTGACGCTGAGCGCGGCGCGCGGCCTGGCGTGGCTCGCCAAGCAGCAGAACCCCGACGGTTCGTTCGGCGACGGACGTTTCGGGCGGAGTGTCGCGATCACGGCGCTGGCGTGCCTGGCGTTCATGGGCGATGGCAACCTGCCGGGGCGCGGACCGTACGGCGACGCGGTCGCCAAGGGTCTCGAGTACGTGCTGGCGAACTGCGCCGAGAGCGGGCTGATCGCGGCGGACGCGGCGACGGGTCCGATGTATGGGCACGGATTCGCGACGTTGTTCCTCGGCGAGGTGTACGGCATGACGCCGGGCGGCGGCGACACGGCGCTGGCGAATCGCCTGCACGCGGCGTTGCTCAAGGCCTGCCGCCTGATCGAGACGACGCAGAACACGCAGGGCGGCTGGCGATACAACCCCGTGCCGTACGACGCGGACGTTTCGGTGACGATCTGCCAGATCATGGCGCTGCGTTCGGCGCGGAACGCGGGGATCGAGGTGCCCAAGGAGACGATCGATCGCGCGGTGGAATATGTGCGGCGTTGCCAGAACCCCGACGGCGGATTCAAGTACCAGCTGGAGAGCGGCGGGAGCGCCTGGCCGCGCAGCGCCGCGGGCGTAGCGACGTTTTATTACGCGGGCATCTACCGCGACCAGGCGATCGAGCGTGGCGTGAACTACCTGTTCAAGAGCGCGACGCCGGGGCAGGAGGAAGAGAATCGCGCGCACTATTTCTATGGGCACTACTACGCGGTGCAGGCGATGTACCTGACGGGCGGCGAGGCGTGGGCCAGGTGGTGGCCGGCGATCCGCGCGGAGCTCTTGTCGGCCCAGAACGACGATGGGAGCTGGAACGATCCGTCGGTGGGCGATGTCTATGGAACGTCGATGTCGCTCATCATCCTGCAGATGCCCAAGAGGTACTTGCCGATTTTCCAGAAATGAGAGAAGGCACTGGGCACTGGGCATTGGGCATTGGGCATTGGCACGGGGGCGGGGCGATATGTGCAGGCGTCGGACCATCGCGGAGCGGGTGATGACGATCGCGGTTGTGTCGGTGGCGATGCTGGTCGCCGCGTCGATCGCGGGGGCGCAGAAGTCCGCGGGCGATGTGCCGCCGACTCGCGTGATGATCGATCGGTCGCTGTCGCGTTCGCCGGTGCGCGTGACGGGATACGCGGGGGCGTCGGTGTCGTTCGTGCTGGAGCAGGCGTGGCCGAGCGGCACGGTGCGGACCAAGCAGCTCGCGGACGTGGCGGCGATCATCGGCGCGGGAGAACGAACCGACCCGGCGCGCGCGGGGGCGTCGCTCGTGGAGCTGGTCGATGGCACGCGGCTCTTCGGCTCGCTCGAGCAGCCCACCGAGGGCGATCGCAGCGGCGAGAGCGCGATCGCGCACGCCACGTCGATCGGCGATGTTTCGTTCGATCTCGATCACCTGTCGCGGCTGGTCTTTGACGCGACGGCGGAGTGCGCGCCCCTGGCCCCGGGTGACGCGGACGTGGTCGAGCTTGCCAACGGCGACCGGATGGAGGGCCTGGTCGCGTCGCTCTGGCCGCTGGTCGTTGAGGACGCGGCGGACGCGAGCAAGAAGACGGAGCTGACGCCGGACCGGGTGCGGCAGATCGTGATGTCGAACAAGCGGCGCGAGAGTGGGCTCTCGCGGGTATGGCTGCGAGACGGCTCGATCGTGAACGTGAGCTCATTCGTGAAGAGCGACGGGGGCGAGCTGGCGGGCGAGGCTCGCGTGGACGGGAACGACGGCGTGCTGAGGCTGCGGGCGGGCGCGGACCGGGTGCTGGCGCTCGTGATGTCGGGAACGAAACTCGTGCCGCTCTCGGAGATTCCGGTGAGCGCGTATCGCCCCGGCGCGGGGCGGCGCTGGGCGCCCGGGCCGTCGGTTGTCGGGGGGTCTTCGGGCGCCTTGGGGGGTACTTTGGGTGGAGCACTGGGAGGCGACATCGAGCTATCGGGCCCTTTGACGGCGGAGTGGGAGTTGCCCAAGGGCGCGGCGCGGTTCAGCGCGGGTGTCGAGCTCTGGGCGGGCGCGCGGACGCTGGGATCGTGCACGTTGATCGTCGAATGGCGCGGCCAGGAGATCGCCCGCGTCGTGCTGAGCGGCGCGACGCCGACGGGCGAGATCATCGCCGGGCTCGATGGGCGCGGCGGCAGGCTCGCGGTGAAGATCGAATCGGGCGAGCGCGGGCCGGTGCAGAACGCGGTGGTGCTGAGGCAGGCGCTGGTGATGGAGGAGAAGGAATAGGGGTTAGGCACTTGAAACCTCTGATCAATTCCAACCCTGGAGCGAAGGTCGCCTCTCTTGGTCCGGAAAAACCCGCCTCGGAGAGGCGGGCCACCAAATACGCAGAGGTTCCACTTGGCACTTGGCACGAGGGAAGAGAAGAAGTCACGGAGTCACGAAGAGAAGAAGAGCCAAAGAGCCAAAGTGGCGAAGTGGCAAAGTGGCGAAGTGGCGAAGTGGCAGAGTGGAAGAGTGGAAGAGAGGAGTGGTCGGGTGGTCGAGTGGTCGAGTGAAAGAGGCGCGAGAGAGTTCGACCGGTGGATGGGCGCGGCGCGTGACCTGGACCGTGCTGACGCGGGTGGCGAGTGTGAAGCGGGCGGCCAAGTACGGCATGGGATGAAGCGCGGCGGTTGAACGAGCGGTGGTCGGGCGAATGGCCGGACCATGCTCGGGCGGGCCGTCGTGTGTGTTCGCAACAGGGATCCGAAGCGGGGAAGGTGCTTCCTGGGTGGCCGCGTGGGCGAGCGGGATCGGATTGTCGGTATGATCGGCGCTGCGTGCCGCTGGCCGCGGGGCTGGGCGGCCTCGCGGGGCGGTGGAGAGAAGGAGCGCGAGGATGATCGGCGGGTTTGCGGGCTCGATTGAACTGTTCGCGGCGACGGCGCAGGCGGGGGATGCAAAGCCGGCGGCGGGAGATGCGGCGGGCGACGGGCCGGGGACGGTGGTTTCGTCGGTCCAGAAGATGATCGACCCCTTGGTTTCGTGGGTGTACGGCAACTGGTTCAACGTGCTGGGCGCGATCATCCTGCTGTTCCTGGCGTGGATGCTCTCGCGCTGGGTGCGTCGGGCGGTGCTGCGCGGGCTTGAGCGTGCGAAGTTTGATCGCACGCTGGCGAAGTTCTTTGCCAACGCGCTGCGCTGGATCGTGCTGGCGGTCGCGGTGCTGGCGTGCCTTGGGACGTTCGGCTTCAACGTGACGAGCTTTGCGGCGGTCCTGGGTGCGATCGGGCTGGCGATCGGGCTTGGGTTTCAGGGATCGCTGTCGAACCTGGCGGCGGGTGTTTTGCTGCTCGTTTTCAGGCCGTTCAAGATCGGTGATTCCGTCGTGGTGGGCGGGCAGACGGGCGTGGTGGACGGGATCGACCTGTTCACGACGAACCTGGACACGCCGGACGGGCGGCGGATCATCATGCCCAACAGCGCGATCTTCGGCTCGACGATCGAGAATACGACGCACCACCCGATCCGGCGCACGATGCTGCAGGTCACCGTTTCGGGCGGTTCGGACATCAGCGAGGTCCGCACGGTGTTCCAGGGACTGGTCGAGCGCGTCTCTCGGGAAGTGCCGGGCGCGGTGAGGGAGCCGGCGCCGACGGCGGCGCTGACGGACATGGCGGGCGGCTTCGTCTGGCAGCTCTCGGTATGGGGGCAGGGCGCGTCGCTGGCCACGATCCGCGAGCGTTTGATCGAACTGACTCGCGACGCAATCGTGGAGATGAAGGCGGGCGTGCCGCGGCAGGTGATGGAGGTTGTGGTAGTCAGGGAAGAGGAGAAGGAGAAGTAGAGGCACTGGGCATTAGGCACTTGGCACTAGGAAAGAGAAGAAGTCACGGAGTCATGGAGTCACGAAGTCACGGAGAAGTGGCAAAGTGGCGGAGTGGAAAAGAGGAAGTGGTCGGGTGGTCAAGTGGTCAAGTGGTCGGGTGGATGAGTAGGGAAGCAGGTCAGTGGCGGGGCGTGCTTTGGCGCTGAAGCGGCGCGCGCAAGGGGTAATCGACATGAAGAGCAAGCGGGCGGGCGTGCGGAAGTTCCTGGCGGCGGCGTGGAGCGCGGCGGTGTGGGGCATGGCCGCGTGGAGCGGCGTGTCGCCGATCGGGTTCGCGCGCGCGGGCGATGAGCATGTGCTCTGGTACGGGAAGCCCGCGGACGTTGACTCGGGCTGGACCAGTGCGCTACCGATCGGCAACGGGCGATTGGGCGCGATGGTGTTCGGCGGCGTGACGATCGAGCGGCTGCAATTGAACGAGGACACGGTGTGGGCCGGGCCGCCGGTGCCCGAGCAGCCGGAGAGCGCGGCGGGCGGCGTGCAGGAGGCTCGGAGGCTGTTGTGGGATGGGAAGATCGCGGAGGCGGAGCGGGTGGTGAAGGAGAAGGTGCTCGGGCCGCGGATCAGCCCGAGGAGCCATCAGACGCTGGGCGATCTCTTCGTGGAGATGGTGGATGCGGGCGGGAAGCCCGGGCTGTCGCGCGAGGTGAAGGGGTGGAAGCGCAGCGAGGCCGTGGCGCTGAAGGACGGCAAGGGCGCGACGCCGGTGGAGTGGACGGGCGCGGCGTTCGACGATGCGGCGTGGAGCGCGGTTGAGGGCGAGCAGGGGATGAAGATCCCCGAGCGATCGACGGTGGTCTTCCGCGCGGTGGTTGAGTTGAGCGCGGACGAGGCCGCGATGGGGAGCAAGGGCGCACAGATCGAGCTGTCGCCGATCGATGACCAGAGCGTGGTGTTCGTCAACGGCGTGGAGGTCGGAAAGACAACGGCGTGGAACGAGTCGTTCAGGCTGGAGATCAAGGGCGGCACGCTGAGGGCGGGCAAGAACACGATCGCGATCGCGGCGACGAACATCGGCGGCGTCGGGCACGCGGCGGCCCGGGTGAAGCTCTCCTCCCCCACTCTCACCGAGGGATACAAGCGCTCGCTCGACATGCGCACGGGCGAGGCGATGACGGAGTTCGTGCTGGACGGCGTGCGCTACACGCGGCGCGTGGTGGCGAGCAAGCCGGGCGAGGTCATCGCGATGGAGATCGAAGCGAGCGCCGCGGGCCGGCTGAACTTCGACGCGTGGCTGTCGCGGGCGATGGATGCGCGGTTCGAGGTGGAGGGGAACGAGCTTCGCATGACGGGTCGGGCGTCGCAGGGCGTGGACCAGAAGGGCGCGGTGCTGCACCCGGGCGTGGCGTTTGACGGCGTGGCGCGGGTGATCGCGCCGGGCGCGACGGTGCAGCGCGAAGGAAGCAGGCTGCGGGTGCGCGGCGCGACGAAAGCGACGATCGTGCTGGCGGCCAGGACGAACTACAACCGCGAGGACCCCAAGCGGGAGCTGGCGTTTGATCGCGTCAAGGCGTGCCGTGACGACATCGATCGCGTTGGGATCGACTACGCGAAGATCCGTGGCGCGAGCGCGGCGGATCACGG
Organism: Phycisphaerales bacterium; assembly: GCA_020853815.1. GTDB lineage: Bacteria > Planctomycetota > Phycisphaerae > Phycisphaerales > UBA1924 > JABWBC01. The sequence goes on along the minus strand of JADYYE010000131.1, from coordinate 1,787 downwards.
GGCGTTGTACGGACGCGTGGACCTGACGCTTACGAACGCGAAGAACGCCGGGGCGACGGACGAGCGGCTGGCGAAGGTGCGCGCGGGCGGCACGGATGTCGGGCTCGAGGAGCTGATGTTCAACTACGGGCGCTATCTCCTGATCGGCTCGTCGCGCCCGGGCGACATGCCGGCGAACCTGCAGGGGATCTGGAACGAGCACATCGACGCGCCGTGGAACGCGGACTATCACACGAACATCAACCTGCAGATGAACTACTGGCCGGCGGAGGTGTGCAATCTTTCGGAGTGTGCCGAGCCGCTCTTCTGGTACATCGAGGGCGTGAGGCCGGCGGGGCGGGTGATGGCGAGCCGCCTGGGATCGAGCGGATTTGCGATGGGGCACGAGGGGGACATCTGGCTTTGGACGGGGGCGATCGGCGAGCCGGTGTACGGGATGTGGCCGCACGGCGCGGGCTGGAGCGCGACGCACTTCACGGAGCACTGGCGGTTCACGCGAGACAAGGAGTTTTTGGCGAAGCACGCGTATCCGATGCTGCGCGAGTGCGGCGAGTTTTATCTGGGGTGGCTGACGGCGGACCCGAAGACGGGCGAGCTGGTGAGCGGGCCGGAGACGTCGCCGGAGAACTCGTACCGGAAGAACGGCGTGGGCGGGACGCAGGCGATGGGCGGGGCGATGAGCCAGGAGATCATCGAGCAGGTGTTCCGCGATTTCCTGGAGTGCGGGACGGCGCTCGGGATCGAGGACGACGAGTTCACGCAAAGGATTCGGGAGGCGTTGGACGCGCTGGCGCGCCCGACGATCGGCAAGGACGGGCGGCTGATGGAATGGCGCGAGGAGTATGAGGAGCCGGAGCCGGGGCATCGGCATGTGTCGCACCTGTTCGCGCTGCATCCGGGGAGCACGATCACGCTGGACGGCACGCCGGAGCTTGCGGCGGCGGCGCGGAAGTCGCTGGAGTATCGGCTGTCGCACGGCGGGGCGCACACGGGGTGGAGCCGTGCGTGGCTGATCAACATGATGGCGCGGCTTCGGGACGGCGAGGCGGCGCACGAGCATGTGCGCCTGCTGCTCGCCAAGTCGACGCTGCCGAACCTGTTTGACAATCACCCGCCGTTCCAGATCGACGGCAACTTCGGGGCGACGGCGGGCGTGGCGGAGATGCTGGTGCAGAGCCACGCGGGCGCGATCGAGCTGGTGCCCGCGCTGCCCGGCGCGTGGAAGGACGGGAGCGTGAAGGGGCTGCGGGCGCGCGGGGCGGTGACGGTCGATATCGCGTGGAAGGGCGGGAGGCTGGAGAGCGCGACGCTGACGCCCGACGTGGACGGGGAGATCGTGGTGCGGGCGAACTGGCGGATTTCGTGCGGCGACGCGCGGGCGGCGGCGGGCGAGACGCTCAAGCTGGCGGGGAAGAAGGGAGAGAAGCTGGTGGTGAAGCGGGCGGAGTAGCGGCGGGCGTAGAATGGTGGACGCTCTTTGACAACCCGTGCTCGCGGAATGAGAGTTTGAAGAATGAGCACCGACCGTGAAGCACGGTCGGTGGCACGAAGCAAGCGCGAAGTCGGCACGGACATGAGGACAGGTCCCTGGCACGACGGGCTGGTTCCCACTCTGCCACTTGACCACTCTGCCACTTGACCACTTCGCCACTTGACCACTTTTGTTTTTCTTGGGGCCGAAATGGATTCGACCGGATCGGGAACGCTTGTCGTGGCGCGTCCAGGAGCATGCTGGCCTGGTAAAAAGTATGCAAAAAATAATTGCTGAGCGTCCCTACGCTCTCGCG
>JADYYE010000130.1 GCA_020853815.1 Phycisphaerales bacterium | reverse complement strand
CCAAGAAGCTCGCGCTCGTGGCCTGCATGCGCAAGCTCCTGGTCACCCTCAACGCCATGCTCAGAACCCGAACGCCGTGGAGAAACTCTCTTGAAACCGATTGACCAGCAAGACAGTCGCTCCCCCCGCGCGACGCCACGGCGCGATAGAGTGAGGCATGGCCATCGGCCCGCCCAGGATCAGCGTCGCCCTTCCCGTCCACCGCGATGGCGAGGTGCTGCTGCGGGCCGCCGCCTGCGTGCTCGCCCAGTCCGTCCGCGAACTGGAGTTGCTCATCATCCTCAACGGGAGCGACGACGCCACCCGCCGCGCCGCACGGATGATCGGCGACCCGCGCGTGCGTGTGATCGAGTTGGAGCACGCATCACTTGCCGCGGCGCTGAACGTCGCGCTCCGCGAGAGCCGCGCCCCGCTCATGGCCCGGATGGACGCGGACGATGAGTGCCCGCCCCACCGCTTGGCGCGACAGGTGATGCTGGCGAGCGAACGGCCGGAGCTCGCCGCGATCGGCTGCGCGTGGGAGCAGCGGTTCGAAGGGCGATTGGTCGCCACGATCCGCCCCGACACGCGGGCGCCGCGTCTGGCGTGGAAGCTGCTGCACCGAAACGAACTCGCGCACGGATCGATGCTGCTCCGGCGAGAGCCCGTGCTGTTGGCGGGCGGGTACGACGAGCGACGCAGCCGCGCCCAGGACTACGACCTGTGGCTGCGCCTCGCCGGCCGCGTCGGCGCGTCGCCCGAGGTCCTGTACACGCACCACCTGAAGCGGGCGCCGGGCGCCGCGTTCAGCGCGGGCGAGGCGCAATCAGAGCACGCGGCCCAGGCGCAGATGGACGCCTGGGCACGCTTGCCCCGCGCCACCCACGAAGATCGCGAGACCCTCGCGGCCATCGTGTCGCGCCTGAACCTCGCCAGCGCCGGCGCGATGGAAGAACTCGAGACGCTCCTGGATCGCGCCGCGTCCGTCGAAGCGCTGGCCGCGTGGATGTCCGCCAAGGAATCAGAGGCGTCGGCGCGCTCGCGCGTCGCCCTGACGCGTGCGGCGCTGCTCACGCTCGCGGGCCGGCGCCTGCGGGCCGAGGGCTATTCAAGCGTGTGGCTCTACGGCGCGGGCGCCCACACCGCCTGGGTCATGGACCACGCGGCGCACCTGGGCATGGAGATCGCAGGGGTCGTCGACGACCACGCGCCGGGACGCTCGCTCGCCGGGGTCATCGTCCAGAAGCCGTCGGCGGTCGTGGAGGGCGCGTGCGTCCTTCTCTCCAGCGATGCGCACGAGGACCAGTTGTGGAACGCCTCCGCGGAACTGCGGGCGAGGGGCGTGCGCGTGGAACGCCTGTACCACCTGCCGATCGAGCACTCGCATTCGCCCGAGATGGAACCGAAGGAGCGGGGAATGAGCCTGTGATCAACACACGCGGTGCCGTGCGAGGAATGCAAGAGATCGCGAGCGCGCTCGCGGTCGCCTTGGCCGGCGCGGGCGCGCTCGCCCTGGCCTCGTGCGCGAGCGAAACCGCCCCGCCCCCTGCCACGATCGCGCTCTCGAAACTGGGCGACGGAGACTGGGACGATATCGATGCCGCGGTGGACGTCGGGATGTCGGCGGCGGAGGCGGCACGCGTCGACGCCCGCACGTCGCCCGACGGCCGGACGCGCACCTACGAACTCCGCACCAGCACCGATGAACCCGCCTGGCTCGTCGCGCGACGCGAAGAGGACGGACGCGTCGGACTCGGCGCGCGCGTCGGACGCTTCGGCGACCCGCAACGCGAAGAGAAACTCGTCCGCGGCGTGGCGGAGCGGTTGAAGTCCCTCCACGGCGTGGATTGGGCGCCCCTGAAGAAGTAAGCCCACTCGCCCCGCGAAGCCATCACCGCAGGAAGACGTCGTACTCAACTTCCAGCGTCCTGGTCTCGCCGGGCTTGAGGTCCATCTCCCACTGCACATCGCTGTGGTTGTTGACGTTCGTGTTGTACGAATCCTCGAAGTCCTCGCCGCGCCCCGCGTCGACGATGACCGCACCCTCGGCGCCGGCGCTCTTGACGCGGCCGCCCATCGACAGGCTCACGCACACGCGCGACGCCTCGTTCCTGCGATTTACGAGCGTGACCGTTCCCTTCTTGCTTACCTTCGCGAACTGGTACCCGTTCCAGTTGAGCGCGTTGGCCTGGCGCTCCAGCTCTGTTTCCTTGAAAGTCCCGGCGATGTCGGCGCTCACCGTGAGAGGCAGGCGGCACTTGGCGCCCTTGCTCGTGTAGGTCAACAGGTCCTGGCTGATCGGCATGGTTCCGTTCATCACGAGCGCGGGGCCGGTGGTCCAGGGCGACGCGCCCGCGTTGGTCAGCTCGACCTGGTGCCACACGCGGTTCCGGAGCAGGCCAAGCGGAGAATCGCCCGCCGGCGTGCCGGGTCGATCCGACGGATTGGCGTACTGCGGCTCGGCCCGACCGACCTTGCCGAGCTTCAAATCGAGCGTGTAGACGTGACGGACGCCCGCCTTGGCGTTCCACACCGGCACGCTCGCGCGGGCGCCCTTCTTGAGCGTCACCTCGCCCAGGGAGTACACATGCAGGTCCTGCTCGCCGGTCGCGATCAGTTCGCCGGGCACGACGGGTGCCGTTGGCTCGCTGCTCTCGGCCCGCACCGCGCCGCGTGCGTCGCGGAACGCCGCGTTGCTCAACTGCTGACCAAGGAATGCCTGGTCGCGTCGGCCCATGGACTCGCGGATGGTGGCTTCCAGGCTCAGCGGCGAGACCACGTCGCCGAACCTGAAGTTCGGCACGCCCGCGACCAGGTCGAGCTTCGCGCCGTTCAGGTCCTCGATATCGTTGACGACCTCGCCCTGCAGCCACATTGTCGCCTCGGACGTGTCGACGCCCTCGACGCGGTAGGTCGGGATCCACGACATGCCCGGTGAGAAGTACATTACCCGGAGCGACACGTCCTTCTCCGCGGCGTCGCGCCCGAGATCGACGACGAGTCGCTTGGCGCGCGATTTCACCTTCGCGCTGCGCGTGATCGTGGTCTCGATGGCCGGGCCGGAGAGGTGCTGAACCTCGCCGACGGGGATCACGCGGCGGACGCCGTCGAGCTCAAGCACGACGTACTGCCCGCCGGGCGGCGGGGGAACAACGGCGCTCGTGAGCACGCCGCGGAGATTGTCGCCCGCGTCGATCGCGGGCTGCGCGCCTTCCAGCACCTCAACAATCTTCGCATCGACGCGCCCGGAGTTTGCCAGCATGAGCGTGAGCGACTTGCCGATGTTGGCGCGGAGCAGATCGGCCATGGAGAGGCAGGTGGTCTTCTGCTCAAGCGTGGTCTCGCGCTCGGCGTATTCGGCGCGCAGGCCGACCGTCTTGCCGTCGGCGCTCATGGCCCAGAACGTGCCGAGCACGGCGGAATCGGGCACATTCTCGATGAAGCCCGTGCCCGTGCCGTCGAGCTTGCCCGTGACGGACTTGACCAGGAGCGCGTGCCCGTCCTTGAAGACCACCGCCCGCTCGGTTCTGAGCGAGAGCACCGAATCCGCCCAGGCAGGCATGGCCGAGGTGATGAGTGCCGCCAGGAGAACCGAGGCGGGGGAGAGTCGACGACCGACGCGTGAGAGGACCGACATGGTGGACTCCTTGTGTTCGGCGTCGGCGTGCGGCCCGACGCCCGCCCGGCAAGGGGCGGCATTCAAGTGGTACGAACAAACCGGGGGAGGTGCTGTCACGCCCGGGTAACTCCCGGCGCGCCTACCATCGGCGTCAATTCACATCCGGCCGGGCGAAGGTCCGGCCTCGGAGGATTCGCGATGATCCCCAAACCCCCTCCGCGCGAGGGCTCGCTTGGCTTTCTTTACATCCCGCCGTACCGCGTGCAGGGCACGTCGATCGCCGGCGAGGTCACCACCATCCAGATCCCGGAACTCGATGTCTGCTTCGACATGGGCGCCTGTCCCCGCGCCATGCTCGCCAGCAAGTACGTCGCCATCTCGCACGGGCACATGGACCACATCGGCGGCCTGGCGTATTTCTGCTCCCAGCGCCGCTTCCAGGGCATGGGCAACGCCAAGATCGTCTGCGACTCGCGCATCGCGCCCGCGATCCGCGGCATGATGACCGGCTTCGTCGAGCTCGAACAGCAGAAGACGCCCTACGAGGTCCTGCCCATCGAGCCCGAGGGAACCATCGAGATCAAGAACAACATCTTCCTGCGCGGGTTCCCGACCGAGCACACCGCGCCGTCGTTCGGGTACTCGATCGTCGAGAAGCGCAGCAAGCTCAAGCCCGAGTTCGCGGAGTATCCGCAGGAGAAGCTGCGCGAACTGAAGGAGCGCGGCGTCGAGATCACGCGGACGCTTGAGATTCCCCTGATCGCGTACCTCGGCGACACTCAGCCCGGGCCGCACCTGGTGCGCGAGGACGTGCGCAAGGCGCAGATCGTGATCTGCGAGTGTACGTTCTTCGAGCCCGACCACAAGGACCGGGCGAAGGTCGGCATGCACATGCACGTCGACGACATCGCGGAGTGGATCCGCGTGCTGGAGTGCCAGAACCTCATCATCGTCCACGTGTCGCGCCGCACCGATCTGGGCTACGCGCGCAAGCGCCTGGCGCAAGCGGTGGGGGAGGAGCTGGAAAAGAAGGTGCTGTTCATGATGGACTTCCGCACCCAGCGGACGCGCTACGAACAGCAGGAGGCCGAGGCGCGGGCGCTGGAGGCCAAGCTCGCGGCCCGCACGCCGCCCACGCCGTCAAGCCAGATTCCCGAAGAAAACGAAGAAGAGGAATGAGCGCCCGCCGGTTGACTGGTTCCGCGCCGCGGGGTACCTTCCGACGGTCCGTCGGGTTGTGACGGCACGGGGCGGTGGGCGTTCCGAGCCGGCGTCTGAACATCGATCTCTTCGCCAAGGGGTGGGCCCTATGCGCGGAAGTATGCCAATACGTGGGCGCGGTCTCGCGCGCCGAGTTCCGAACCGTGCCCGTTCCTTCGGCGCGTCTCCATTCCTTTACTTCCGTGGGAACTAGTCCGCGGAGCGAGTGTCCATGACCGACCCCGATCGCAAGATATGGGATGGGATGCTGTCGCACCTGCGCGCGACGAATCCCTCCATCTGCCGCCAGTGGTTCGGCGACCTCGAACCCATGGGCGTGGCGTCGGGCGCGCTGGTGGTCCGCGTTCACTCGTCGGTTCACCGGGACTACCTCAAGCGCCAGTGCGCCGAGGCCTTTAACGACGCGGCGCGGACCGCGTCGGGGCGATTACTCGCGGTTCGCTTCATCAGCCCGGGCGACGAAACCCCCGAACTTCCGGGTCGGGACGCTATGAATCGCGAGACCCGCGACACGCGCAAGCCCGCGGCACGCGAATCCAAGTCCGAGCCGCCCAGGCCCGAACCGCGGATGGAGCCGTCGAGCAATGGCGCCACGCCCTCCCCCCGAAACCCCGGCGCGGACGCCGGAATCAACGCCGTCCCGACGCCCGCCAGCGATCCGGCGGGCGAACGGCCTTTGAGCGTGGTCCGGCGCGATGCGCTGGTCATCAACCCCGATTACGCGTTCGAGAACTTCGTGGTCGGCCCGGAGAATCGCCTGGCCCACGCGGCCGCCGTCGCCGTGGGCGACAACCCCGCCCGGTCATACAACCCGCTCTTCATCCACGGCGGGGTGGGGCTGGGCAAGACCCACCTGCTGCAGGCGATCTGCCTTCGCATCATCGAGAACCGTCCCGGCGCGTCGCTCTACTACAGTTCCTGCGAGTCCTTCATGACCCAGTTCATGGAGGCCGTGCAGAGCGGCGAGATGGCCAACTTCCGCCACTGCTTCCGAGACGTCGACGTGCTGATCGTCGACGACATCCACTTCCTCGCCAAGCGCGACCGCACCCAGGAAGAGTTCTTCCACACCTTCAACACGCTCTACCAGGCGAGCAAGCAGATTGTGCTCTCCTCCGACGCGCCGCCGGAGGAAATTCCCGACCTCGAACAGCGCCTCGTCAGCCGCTTCAAGTGGGGCCTGGTCGCCAAGGTTGAGCCCCCCTGCTACGACACCCGCGTCGAGATCCTGAAGTCCAAGGCGCGGATTCGCGGCCTGGAGCTCCCCGACAACGTCGCCTGCTACATCGCCGAACGCATCAACGCCAACATCCGCGAACTCGAGGGCGCCATCACCACCCTGCAGATCCGCGCCTCGCTCGACGCCCGCCCCATCGATCTCTCCCTGGCAAAGTTCGCGATGGGCGACACCGCCCCCGTCGCCCAGACCACGATCTCCATCCACACCATCATCGACGCCGTCACCGATTTCTACCACGTCAAGGTCACCGATCTGCAGTCCAAACGACGCCAGCGCTCCGTCGCCCTGCCGCGCCAGGTCTGCATGTACCTGGCCCGCCGCCTCACCCGTCTGTCGCTGGAGGAAATCGGGGGCTACTTCGGCGGACGCGACCACACCACCGTCATGCACGCCGTCAAAATCATCGACTCCAGACGCGGCCAAGACACCGAGTTCGACGGCGTGGTCAACGGCTTCGAGACCTCCATCAAACCGGGCTCGGAGTAATCCCCGCCGGGCTTTCCCGGTACCCAGACTGTCGGCAGCGCCTGTGCATGGCCTGTGGAAACCCTGGCTTGGGCGCGCTTTGTCGGGCGCCGGCGAAGACCTCCGAGCCTGTCGATAGCCCATACCCCGCTGGCCGCCGCCCACCCCCGCGCGCCCGCGCCACGCTAGTGACAGCTTGTTGCGGCCGTCTTGTCTCGTAAGTGCATGTGGTGTTGCTGGTTATGGCGCTGCACCGAAGTTGTCCACGGCCCGACAGGGCTTCCTACGGTGATGAAGAGATTGGATCTTTCATCTCTCAGAAAGAGACGAAGACACGCGTGCGTTGGTGGATTGTGATAACTCACACGCGACCCCACCCGGGGAATTGTGCAAAACACGGTGATTGTCGGGAGAAGAAGCGATTCCCGGTGTAGCCGGGCGTGGAGTTCAGCGCTGGCACCGGCGGCAATAAACCGTGGTGCGCTGGGCAATCGTGGTCTGGGTGAGGCGTGTGCCGCACGCGGGGCAAGGTTCTCCGCCGCGCCCGTAGACGCGGTGCCGCGACTGAAAGCTGCCGGCCTGGCCCGCGGCGTCGCGGTAGTCGCGGAGCGTCGAGCCGCCCGACTGGATCGACTCGGCGAGAACGTCGCGGATCGCGCCCGCGAGCCGCTCGGATTGATCGCGCGTGAGGCGCGATGCGAACTTGGCCGGCCTGATGCCGGCGCGGAAGAGCGCTTCGTCGGCGTAGATATTTCCGACGCCCGCGAGCACACCCTGGTCGAGCAGCGCCGCCTTGATCGCGCGCCGGCTGTCGGCGATGGCGCTCGCGAGTTCTTGGCCCGAGATCGTGAGGGCGTCGGGGCCGAGGCTGGTCCAGCGCGCGCGAACCTCGACCATGGAGGGAAATGTCCAAAGGCCGCCGAAGCGCCGCGGGTCGCGGAACCAGAGCGTGGCACGGGCGCGTGCCGCCAGCTCGAGCGACCAGATCGCGTGGGTGTGTTGATCGTGGGCGTGGTTGTCCGAGTGGGTGTGCGAGAGCTCGAGTTGTCCGGTCATGCCGAGGTGAACGAGAACCACCCCGCGAGTTGCTTCCATCGCGAGTTGCTTGCCGTGCCGGTGGAGCGAGAGGATCGAAGAGCCCGAGAGCAGCGCCGCGTGCGTGCGTGCCCCCTCGACGATGTCGATCCGGCGCAGATCAACGCCGACCACGCGTCCGCCGATGAGCGGGAGGAGCGAGCGCCGCGTCGATTCAACTTCGGGTAGTTCGGGCATGGTCGGCGGGGTCGATCAGCGGTTCTGGTGCAGTTTGCGGTGCATGAAGACCTGATCCCACAGCGTGCCGTCGTCGTGTCGGCAGCCATCGGGCAGGTAGGCGTGCTGAACAAAGCCGAACGATTCGTAGAGCCGTCGCGCCGGGGTGTTGGCGGCGTACACCGCCAGGTCGAGCATGTGGAGCGTGGGCACGCTCTCTCCCCAATCGACCAGGGCCCGCATCATCGCCTTGCCGATGCCGCGGAAACGATGCGCCGAGTGAACGCTCATGCCGATCGTGCCGACGTGCCGAACTTTCCGCTTGGGCCCGGTCCACACGTTGGAGATCCCGATCATCGTGCCGCCCGCGGAGCCTTCGCACGCGACGAGGAAGATTGCGTGCGGGTCGAGCGTGCGCTGGCGGATCAGGGCCGCCTCCTCTTCGATCGTGTAGGTAAACTCGTCCGCCTGCGTCAGCGTGAATTGCGAGGTGGAGAAGACATCGCGGGCGCACTCGAGCACCGCGGCGGCCTCGTGCTCCTCGGGCGTGCGCACCACGCACGTTCCGCCGCCCTTCATCGGAAACTCGCGCGATTCGATCCGACCCATGTTCAGCCTCCCCGGGCCCGCAGCCCACGAAAGAACGACCGGAGTTTCGTCGCGGACTCTTCCGCCATCACTCCCGCGACCAGTTCCGCGCGGTGATTGAGGCGCGCGTCGGTGGTGATCGCAAAGAGCGAGCGGCACGCGCCGGCCTTGGGATCATCGGCGCCGAACAGCACGCGCCCGACGCGGGCGTTGACGATCAGCCCCGCGCACATCGGGCAGGGCTCGAGCGTGACCGCCAGCGAGCAGCCGTTGAGCCGCCAATCGCCGATCGCCCTGCACGCGCCCATGATCGCGGCAAACTCCGCGTGGGCCGCGGGGTCCTTGTTGATCTCGCGCCGGTTGAACCCCTCGCCCAGGATCGTGCCGTCGCTGGTGCGATAGACCACCGCGCCGACCGGAACCTCGCCCAAGTTCGCGGCTTGGTCGGCGAGCGCCAGGGCCCGCGCCATCATCGAGAGGTCGAGCGGGCCTGCGCTGGGGCCAGCGCCGGGGCCGGGGGCCGCGCCGGGAGTGGCTGGGTTCGTGCCGCTCATGACGGCTTGCCCGAGGAATCTCCGCCGTGCGGATTGGCGTAGGGATCGACGCCGGGCGGCGGCTCGGCGGGCGGTGGATTCTTCGTTGGCTCCGTCGTGCTCGTCGTCGAGTCGCTCGGCGGCGCGGACTCGCCCGGCCTTTCGTCGGGCGAGTATTTTTCGCCGGTCGGATCGAAATATGACTTCGGTCGCCACGATGCGTTCTGGAAGCGATCGTCGACGCTGTTGTCGGGCGGGTTCGGCGACGAAGGAGGCGGCTGATACGGGGCGGGCGTGATGGGAGCGCCCGGCGCGATCGATTCACCCTCATCGGGATCGATGGAAACGTCGTCAAGCTCGTCGCGCTTGGGCGGGAAGAACCGCAGCAGGATCGCGCCCAGTTCATAGAGCAGCCACATCGGGATGCCGAGCAACAGCATCATGCTTGGATCGCCCGGCGTGGCGATCGCGCCCACGACCGCCGAGGCCATGATCGCGTGCTTGCGATACTTGGACAGGAAGGCCTGGTCGATGATCCCGATCCAGCCCAGGATGAGCACGACGACGGGGGTCTGGAACGCGACCGCGAAGCCGAGCGCCAGCGACAGGAACGTGTTGGTGTAGTCGTCGACCTTGTACTGCTGCTTGAGCGTGGCGCTCCCGCGCCCCGGCTTGACCTTCGCGCCCGGGATCGAAAAGACCGACGGCGCGCCCTCCGCGTTGACGCCGATGCACAGGCGCAGGTCGTTGAATGTGGAATTGAACCACACGTCCCCCAGCTTGGGCTCGGGCGGATCGGCCTTCAGCACCGGGTACTGCGGCAGGACCAGCCCCGGGGGGAGCGGCTCGGGCGGCGCCTGTTTCACGCCGATGTCCGTGCTGAAGTTGATCATGAAGTACAGCGTGGTCGGGAGCGCCACCGACCACAGAAACACCACGCCCGCCGCCGACAGCACCGCGCTCATCGGCAGCATCAGATACACCAGCTTCCGCTCGCGCGGGAAGAGCCCCGGCGCCACGAACCTCCACAGGTTCCACAGCACCCAGGGACCACCCACAATCAGCGTCACGATCAGCGACAGCTTCACATACGTGAAGAACGTCTCGAACGGGCTTGTCGACTGCATCTCCGGCGGCTGCCCGGCCTCGACCAGCTTCTCCAGCACCGGACGCACCACCACCTCGAGCAATTGCGGGCCGAAATAGAGCGCCGCGACCAAGATCGGGAGCAGGCCCAGCACCGCCCACATCAGCCGCGAACGCAGCTCGTCGAGGTGCTCAAGGAACGACATCGTCTTGGCCTCGGGGGTGTCCTCCCCGGGCCTCACGATCCGCCGCACCACCGAACGCGCCTCGTCCATCGGGGGTCACGATAGCAACGCGAGCCGCCCCGCCGCGCCAAAGCACACCCCAACCTCCGGGTTGCGGCGGCTGGCGCGTCGAAGTCTGGCGGCCATGGGGCGCGCGGGTCGATGACGGAAACGGGTGCGGCGCGCATCCCAGTAATGGGGAGCATGTCAGGCGACCCCGCCCGCGGAGCTTCTTGTGCCCGGTGAACCAGTGCAATCCAGCGGCGCGGAGCGCCCGGCCGCGAGCCCGCGCCGAGACCAGGCCTCTCACGCCTCATCGGTGGCCCACAATCACCAAACGAACCCAGAACTTTTGACCGCCGCCGCCTTGGCCGGCGATCGTGACGCCCTGCGCGTGTTGTGGGAGCAGAACCGTCGCTGGGTGGCCGCGATCCTTTTGGCCCACAAGCCGGCCTGGGCCGATCTTGACGACCTGCTTCAAGAAGTCGCGGCCAGCGTGGTGCGGCACTCGGGCGAGCTGCGCGACCCCGCGTCGTTCCGCTCCTGGCTGCGCACCGTGGCGATCAATTCGGCGCGACTCGCCGCCCGCACCCGAAAATACCGCCCCGAGCCCAAACCCTTGGCCGGCGACGAACCTTTGGCGACCGTGGCGCCGGGCGGCGCGACGAGCGTTTCGTTCAACGAGGACCGCGAGGAAGGCCGCCGCCTGCTGGAACTAGCGATGGAATTGCCCGAGGGGTACCGCGAGCCACTACTCCTCAAGACGCTGCGGGATTTGTCGTATCGACAGATCGGCGAGTTGGTTGGCCTGCCCGAGACCACGGTGGAAACCCGGATCGCGCGGGCCCGCAAGATGCTCCGCGAGCTGGCGACCAGCGCCGGGTCCATCCGAAGGGGTGAGACCCCCAAGCGCGGCGCGGTGTTTGGCAGCGTCCTGTAAGAACGAATGCCGTGCCGCGGAATCCGAATTTTGCGGATTTCGACGGACGGCGTCGTCGGGCGCATCTGGTGTGTTGAAGGGCCTCAATCACGGGCCTCTGGAGCCTGAGCAATGGCAGCTTCGCAGGAACAACCCGATCGCGATCTCCTGATCAGCCGCGTGGTTGACGGGACGGCCCGCGACGCCGACTGGAAGGCCCTCGACGCGATCGCGTCGGGCGATCAGGGCGTGTGGCGAGAACTGGCCACGGCCCAGAGGCAGCAGGCCTGCCTGATGCGGGCGGTCGAGGAGTCGATCGCGCCGGCGTCGCTGGTCGAACTGCCCGACGAGGCCCCCGCGTTGCATTTCCCGTCGCGCCAACAGGCGTGGTGGATCCGTCGTTGGGCTGGCTGGGTGGCGGCGGCGGTGCTGGGCGTCGCGTGGGTTTCATCCGGGCGACTGGGCGTGAATCCGCCGGCGATCATCGATCCGCTCATCGATCCGCCCATCGCCGCCGACCTCGCGGGCCCCGGCTCGCGCCTGGTGAAGAACGCCGCGGACGCGCTCTCCGCGTACTTTGACAAGGGCGCGGAAGAGAAGCGGGTGCTCGGCGAGATGCCGACCAAGCTGTTGCTCCGCACCAACCCGGCCGCCGACGGCAAGGGCTACGAGGTGTATTTCGTCCGCCAGATCGTCGAACGCGTCGAGGTTCCCGACCTTCGCATGCTCTCGACCGACGAGTTCGGCAACGTGCGCCCGGCGGAGGTTGACATCCGCCCGGCGTCCGCCGATTCCATGTAACCGACTGCACGCGCGGGGCCCGTGCCCGCAGATGGTCTGACCTTTGGGAGATGTGTTCATGAAGCTCAACGACCTCGCTCACGTTCGACCCGCCCTGCTCGTCGCGATCGTCGGCCTATCGATCGTTTCGGCCGCGACGGCCCAGGGCGAGAAGAAGGAAGCAACCGACCAGGCCGAGCCCAAGGTTCACGGCGAGTTCGGCAAGCCCCTCAACCAAGGCGGCGACGACCAGCCCGCCGGCGCGTCCGTCATGACGATCTCGCGCAGCAACGACGGACAGACCTGCACCGTCACGATCAAGGACGGCAAGGTTTCGGCCGAGATCAACGGCAAGCCCGTGCCCGAGGACCGCATCGAACGCCGACGCGACGCCATTATCCTCAAGGACGAGAACGGCAAGGAAGTTTCGCGCTTCGATGTCGGGCGCACGGCGCGCGGGGGGCGCGTGCTGCGCCTCGACAACACGCCGTGGCTCCAGCTCTCGCCGCGCGTCCGCGGGAACGGCCTGCTGGACCTTGAGGCGCAACTGCGTGCTCAGGTTCAGCCCGAAAACCCGCCGCCGGTCATGCTCGGCGTCACCATGTCCGACGCCGACGAGGCGCTGCTCGAACATCTGAACTATGAGAGCGGCGTGACGATCGATCGCGTTCTGGAAGGCCTGCCCGCCGCTAAGTCGGGCCTCGAAGTCGGCGACATCATCGTCGAGCTCAACGGGCAGAAACCCGTCGAGCAGGAAACCATCCGCGCCAAGCTGCGCGAGGCCAAGCCCGGCGACGAGATCGCACTGAAGATCGTCCGCAAGGGCAAGGCCCAGGACATCAAGCTCACGCTCGACGCCTACGACGCCGAGAAGCTCGGGCACGTATGGGGCCAGGGCGGGACGAACCCCCAGGACTGGTTCAGCTTCTCGCCGCGCAATCCCGAAGTCGGCAATCAGATCGCCGAGGCCCTCAAGATGCTCGAGAACGAAAAGCTCATGCAGGGCGAGGGGCGGAGGCAGATGGAAAAACTGCTGAAGGACGCGATGAAAAACCTCGACGCGTCGGGCCTGCATCGAGAGGGCACGCCACTGGATTGGCGGATCAACCGCGATCCCAGCGTGCCGATCGTGATCGGGCGCAACCAGGGCGAGGTCTTCGAGGTGGTCCCCGGAAACACCGAGCTCTCCCGCAAGATCGACAAGCTCAACGCGACCATCGACAAGTTGACCGAGCGTCTCGAACAGCTCGAAAAGCAGCTTAAGGAAAAGGGCCGCTGATCTCAGCGTGAATCACCCCGCCCGGTCCTCACCCGGGCGGCCACAGGCCGCGTGCGTTGACGGGGGCTCCGGACGGTCCGGGGCTCCTGTCGCTTTTGACCCGGGAGCATTCACCGGGGAGAACGCCGAGCGGCGCGGAGGAGTGCGGGAAAGCGAGCGGCCAGGCGACCAGGAGGCGGTTGGAATTCGCGGGCGTGCGAAACTCCGCGCGAGCGCACGCAGTATCATCGTGCGGGGCGTGCCGACCGGCGCGTCCCGCACGGAGGCTCGCGATGTCCGACCACACGCAGAATCCCGCTCCTGACGCATCGGCCCCCGAAATCCTCGCCGAGGTCACCCGCGCCTATCAGTCCCTTCGCACCGAGATCCACAAGGTCATCGTCGGGCAGGATGAGGTCGTCGACCAGGTGCTGATGGCGGTGCTGTCGAACGGGCACGCGGTCGTCGTGGGCGTGCCCGGCCTAGCAAAAACACTCCTCATCTCCACGATCGCGCGCACGCTCTCCCTCTCCTTCTCGCGCATCCAGTTCACGCCCGACCTCATGCCCAGCGACATCACGGGCACCGAGGTCATTCAGGAAGACCGCTCGACCGGCCAGCGCGCCCTGAAGTTCGTCAAGGGCCCCGTCTTCGCCAACGTCATCCTCGCCGACGAGATCAACCGCACGCCCCCCAAGACCCAGGCCGCGCTGCTCGAGGCGATGCAGGAGCACCAGGTGACGGCGGGCGGCGTTCGCCACGAGCTTCCCAAGCCGTTCTTCGTGCTCGCGACGCAGAACCCGATCGAGCAGGAGGGCACCTATCCGCTCCCCGAGGCGCAGCTCGATCGTTTCATGTTCCAGATCATGATCCGGTACCCCACGGCCGCGGAAGAGGAAGAGATCGTGCGCCGCTCCGCGGTGCGCGCCGCGGTGACGATCACGCCGACGCTCGACGCGGCGTCAATCCTCCGCGTGCAGCAGTTGGTGCGGGCGATGCCGGTCGCGGACCACGTGATTCGGTACGCGTTGCGGCTGGTGCGGGCGACGCGCGTGAAGGAAGCGCCCGATCCGGGCGTCACCAGGCCGCGCCTCGTGGAGGATTACCTCGCGTGGGGCGCGGGCCCGAGGGCGAGCGAGTACCTGGTGCTGGCGGCCAAGGCGCGGGCGATGCTGTCGGGGCAGACCAGCGCGAGCGTGGAGCATGTGCGTGCGATCGCCAAGCCGGTGCTGCGCCATCGCCTGATGACGAACTTCAACGCCGAGGCGGACCAGGTGACGACCGACGACATCGTCGAGGCGCTCTTGAAGGAAGTGTCGCCCGAGGGCTTGAGCGGCACCGACAAGCGGCTGATGGACAGCGTGTCGAGGTGACGCCTACGGCGTGGGCTTCCCGAAGCAGTCGGGGACCGACCCTTCAGATACAAGGTGAGGCTCAATTCTCCGATTATTCCAATCGAAGACGCGTGCACCATCAGTATCGTCGATCGCGATTTGGACTCGCTGCACTTTGCGCACGTAGATCGCGCGTGCCCGTTGATTCCCGACGCGATACACGATTACGCTTTGCCCCCGGCGATCCACACATAGATTTGCCTTGTCGGCCGAATATCGATACGCCATTGGATCACGAGAAGCCCCAACGTCGAGCCGATCGCGAAAGAGCAGCGTCGTGCTGTGTCTTGGGAGGGCGGGGCCGGACGACGGCGTTGCCGGCCAATAGCCGGGGAATACCTCGACATACAGAGGCACATGCCCGGTGTTGGTAACCGCGACTTGTGCGTCGGTCGTTTCGCAGCCCGACAGGATTAGTGCGGCGGCCACCATCAACCACGCAAGGCACACACGAGGTGTCATGGAGCAATCCTCCGAAGTCTGCCGCACAGCCTCATTTGCCGATCTCGTCCTGTCGCCACCAGAACAAACGATCCAGCGGAGCGCCCTCCGCATCGTAAAACACAACGCGCTGGTCGTTCGCAAACTCAACGCGAAGGTTGTCCCTCCAATCCAGGTAGATAACACAGGCCGGCTTGTCCTTGAACTGGTACTTCAGCCAGCATTGCGCCGGCGAGAGCACGTACTCGCCCGGCGCGATTTCGTCAGGCGTCGCGTCCGCGAAGTGCCATCGCTCGCCCGGCGACAGATCGAACACCATGCGTTCCTGGGGCACGAGATTCATGGGCCAGTCGACCATCCTGAGCGGCGGCTGGTAATCCACTCGCACCGGGGTATCGCTCCGATTTGCAGCATCGAGCGTTCGATATGGGTCCGTAAAACAGCCGCCCAGAAGCGGGATTGTCAGTGCGACAAACAAGGCAGGAATGAAACGTGTCACAAGTGTTCTCCACAAAGCGACCGCGCCGGAGCGACAGAACACGAATGCCGGAATCAGTCTATCAACACGCGTGAAGCGCCACAAATCCGCAGCGAACCGAGAATATGGAAATCGGTACGCGCCGAACGCACGATACGCTTTCTTTTATGACCACGCCATCATCGTGCCGAATCGCGTTGCTCGCAACCGCCGTCCTGACCCTTTCCGCCCCCGCCCAGGACGTCACGTTCTCGTCTCTCCTCTCCGAGATGAGCGACGCCGATTCGTTGGCGAGGCTGCCCACGCCCGCGTTCCGCCAGATGCAGGCGAGCAGCTACAACCGCGATTCGGTCAAACGCGGCGAGCCCGGCTGGTTCGCCGACAGCGACGGCACGGGCTTTATCCGCGAAGAGACGATCGGCGGGCGTCGCGAGTTTGTCGCGATGGAGCACGCGGGCCCGGGGTGCATCACGCGGATGTGGGCGCCGTTCTTCTACTACGACTTCAACGATCGCGTCGGACCGACCGTCCGCATCTATCTCGACGGCTCGGAGACGCCGACGATCGAGGCGTCGTGGATCGAGCTGCTCACGAGCAACGAGTGGCCGGACAGCTTTGGCAGGCCGCCCGAGCGGAAGAACACGTTCCGAGTTCCCTCGCCGCTCGCGCGATTCACGGCCCGGGCGGGGGATGTGTACCTGCCCATCCCGTTCGCCCGGTCGTGCAAGGTGACGTTTGACAAGCGGCCGTTCTACAACATCATCAACTGGCGGGCGTACGACGAGGGCACGGGCGTGGAGACGTTCACGCGCGAAATGATGGAGAGGCACTGCGAGGCGATCGAAGAGTGTGGGAGGAAGCTCCTCGCGCCGATCGCCGTTTCGAAAGCAGGCACCATGGTTGCTCGTGGCAACAGCCCAAGCATGGCGTGGGCGCACAAGCGCGGCCCCGGCGCGATCCGCGGCCTGGAGATCACCATCGACCCTGCCGCCCTCCGCAAGGACCCGAGCCTGCTCCGCTCCATCATTCTCCGCATGGAATTCGACGCCGAGCAGACGGTCTGGTGCCCGCTCGGCGATTTCTTTGGCTCGCCGAACGCGATCAACAACTTCTCGACCACGCATCGCTCGTCGCGCGAGGGCGTGTTCTCGTGCGCCTGGACCATGCCCTTCCGCGATTCCGCCACGATCACGGTCGAGCAGCCCCCGATGTCGAATCTCATGCTTCAGATCACGGCCCACAAGGACGAATGGACCTGGGACGATCGATCGATGTACTTTCATGCCGCGTGGCGCCCCGACGAGCTGCGCCCGGGCGATCAGTTCGCCGACATTAACTTCGCCGACATCAGGGGGCGGGGCGTGCTGGCCGGCGATCAGTGGAGCGTGCTCAATCCGACGCGCGGCTGGTGGGGTGAGGGCGACGAGAAGATCTACATCGACGCGTCGTACGACCGCGGCTTCCCCGATCACTTCGGCACCGGCACCGAGGACTACTACGGCTGGGCCGGCGGCGTGAACCCCGACGCGAACGACGTCTTCTCGCACCCGTTCCTCGCCAACATCGCCGTCGGGTCGTGGTCGCGTGGCATGGCGCTCACCGGCCGCGGCGACACCCGCGGCTTTAACATCTGCTCGCGCACGCGCGGGCTCGACGCGATCCCGTTCACGTCACGCCTTGTGTTCGACATGGAGGCCTCGCCGGGCGTCGACCAGCGAAAGGCAACGGACTTTCTCGGCTACTCCAGTGTTGTCTTCTATTACGCCCGCCCCGGAAGCACCTGCAACCTCGCGCCCGATCCGGGGGCCGCGAAGAAGCCGATCATGTCGCTCGAGGACGTCGAAAGAGCATCGAACGCGGCAAAGAAGTGAGCACGATCCACGTTCTCCGCGCCTGCGCCGCTCGCGCTGCATCCGCGTTACGCCCGATCTTTCATTCGCCATTCCCAAGGCCCCTTAATCCCACGCCCCTCCGCGACCTCTGCGTCGAGACCTCTTCTCTTCCCCACTCCCGCCTCTCCATTCCCCACTTCCGCGCTTCCTGGTTAGTGCATGCTTATCACCGCTTTGGTGCGCACCAAAGTGTCCGTCTTTTTGGCCGTTTTCCAGATTCCCGAGAAAAATCTTCGCGCGATCTCCTCTCTCGCGCAACCTCCTCCGCGGCCTTGGTTTCCTGCCTTTCCTAGTGCCCAGTGCCCAGTGGCTAGTGCCTGCTTACCACCGCTTTGGTGCGCACCAAAGTGTCCGTCCGCCCCCTGTGTGGAGAGCGCGTGTGTTCCCCGCGCCCTCACCTGGGCCAGGCCTCGGACGAGTTCGCCCGCGGCGCAACCCAGGCGTCTTTGACAAGTGAATACATCGGCCTCCCGTGGCACGGACCAGTCCGCGGGTCCGTGCTCCGGGTTCGCGCGCGCCACCGATGTCGACTTCGACACCCGTGCTCTCGAAGGATCGTGGCCAACCCGTCGGCCACGCGCTCGCCAAGCTCCCTCCGCGCTGCCGCACCGACGGCGCGGGCTCCGTACTGTCCCGGCGTGCTCCACATCTCCACCGACCCGTCACTCCTCGATCTCAACGCCATCCACGGCTTTCTCTCGACCTGCTATTGGTCGCCGGGCATCGCGCGCGGGCGGCTGGAGCGAGCGATCGCGCACTCGCTGTGCTTCGGCGTGTACGACACGGGCGAGCCGCGGGCGAGTGATTCGACGAAGCCGGCACAGATCGGATTCGCGCGGGTCGTGACCGACCAGGCGACCTACGCGTATCTCTGCGACGTGTTCGTGCTCGAGTCGCACCGCGGGCGCGGCGCGTCGAAGCTTCTTATGCGCGCGATCATCGAGCACCCGGACCTGCAGGGGCTCCGGCGCTTCTGCCTCATGACACGCGACGCGCACGGCCTGTACTCCCAATTCGGCTTTGCGCCCTGCGCCGATCCGACGCGGTACATGGAGCGCCTCGACCGCGAGAGCTACAAGCGGCCGTAGCACGCCGCCGCGCGGTACGCTGCGCGCATGAGCACGATCGAGACGGGCAAAGTCCATGAACGCCGAGCACTCCGCTTCGAAAACTTCGCCGGGGTTCGTCGCGACCTCGATGCGCTCCACGCCGGGATCTCAGCGGGCACGTTTCGAACCAGCGGCAACTGGTCCGCGGCCCAGGTCTTCAACCATCTCGCGGCGTTCATGGAGTATCCGTTCGATGGCTACCCGCCCGAGATCGCACGCCCGCCGTGGTTCATCCGATTCCTGTCGAAGTTCATGCGCCGCAGGATGTGCTTCGGCCGGATGCCGTCGGGCGTGAAGATACCGCGCGTCAACGGGGGCACGGTGGGCTTCGAGGATTCGCCGGTCGACGCGGCCGAGGCGCGCCTGCGCGCGGCGATCGACCGGCTGGATCGCGAAGCGCCGACGCGCCCGAGCCCGCTCTTTGGCCCGATGTCGCACGAGGAGTGGAAGGGTCTGAACCTGCGCCACTGCGAGCTGCATCTCTCGTTCGTCCACCCGAAATGACATTCGCGCCGGCGCGAGCGCGCAACAATCGAGGGTGAACAGGGCGCGGACCATCCTGATCGTCGGCCCGACCGCGGGCGGCAAGACCGATCTTGGCGTTGAGCTGGCGCTGCGCCTGTCGGGCGAGGTTGTCACGGCCGACGCTTTCCAGATCTACCGCGGCATGGACATCGGCACGGCCAAGCCGACGCCCGAAGAGCGCCGCGGCGTGCCGCATCACCTGCTCGACATCGTCGACCCGCCCGACAGCTTCACGGTTCATCAGTGGCTCGCGCTCGCCAACCGCGCGATCGACGACATCGCGTCGCGCGGGCGCGTGCCCATCGTCGTCGGCGGCACGAATCTCTACGTGAAATCGCTGCTCGACGGCCTGTTCGAAGGCCCGGCGCCCGACGCCGCGCTGCGCGAGGAGCTCCGCGCGATGCCGCCCGAGGCACGACGCGAGGAACTCGAGCGTGTTGATCCCGGGGCGGCCCGGCGGATCCATCCCAACGACGAGCGGCGGACGATCCGGGCGCTGGAGGTGTTCCGCCAGACAGGCCGCCCGATCAGCGAGCACCAAACGCAATGGGACGCGCCGGGCACCGACGCGTCGCGTCTGCTCGTCGGACTTGATTGGCCGATCGAGACGATCAATCGACGGATCAACGCGCGCGTTCGCGCGATGATCGAACGGGGGCTGGTCGACGAGGTGCGGGCGTTGTCGGCCGGGCTCGGGGCCCAGGCGCGCGAGGCGCTGGGGTACAAGCAGATCCTGGCGCACCTCGAGGGGCGGATGTCGCTCGATGACGCGGTGGAGAAGATCAAGATCGAGACGCGCCGATTCGCGAAGAACCAGCGGACGTGGCTGAAGCGGCTGCGTCTGACGCCGGGCTCGCTCTGGATCGACGCGGGAGTTACGCCGCGCGAGCAGTGGGCGGAGCTGATCGAGCGGGCGTGGCGTAAATAGGGGGGGTGATGAAAAAGGCGCGTGGTCAACGGGGTTGACCACGCCACCCGGAGCAAGTGGTCATGTCGGTCGCGCTTGGCCACATTCCGGGCACACGCCCGACGTGACGCCGCGGAGGTCGTAAGCGCAGCGTGTGCAGAGCCCGCGCCGAGCACGGCGTGCGGCGCGTGCCGAGACAAGACCAGCAATGACAAGCCAGCAAAGCGCGGCGTAAATGAGCGAGTTCGCGATGAAGCCGGGCCAGAGCGGGTAGTACGGAACCAAGAAGTGGCCCGTCCGGGAAACGCCATATCTGAGCAACGGCACGCGAACGATCGCGAACGCCTGATGCGATATGTGTTCATTTGGACCGCCGAGGTCGTCAAGGAGTTGCCAGCTCCACCCGCGAAAAGCCTCGAAAGGCCAGCCGGCCCGCACGAACACCCACAGCCTGAATCTCATCGGCCGTGGTGCCGGCTGTGGCAAGGCTGAATCGACGATGGCAGTCTCGGCCTCTTCCCACGCCCAATCAGGATCGTCCGCGAGTTCCGTATCGAGCAACGCGGCCGGTACGTTGATGCTCCAGAAGCGGCACACGCCGACGCGCCTTTGCTCTGAAATTGAAATACCCGACGCCGATCGGCCCATTCCGAGCCGAGTTACCTCGCCGAACATTGTTCCCAAGAGTGCGACAGCAGCCGTCGTCACCACCCCCGCGACGAGGCACAGCGCGATCTGCTTGCGGGTCACACGGAGTTTCACGTGAGCAGCGTACCAGCGCTTGCTCTGGGTGGCGTGGTCAAGCACGGCCTTGCGGGCTTGACCACGTCGGATGCAACGCTGGTTCTGTGACAATCGAAGCGCGTGGTCAACCGGGTGGACCACGCCACCCGGGGACCGCGTCGGTTCCTGGTTCTCTTGTTCGACGGGGCCTTGCGTACAGGGAAAATGCGGGGGCACGTCGTCGCAATTCGCGACTCCCCGTTTTCAACTACTTCAGGATCTTCAGCCCCACGCGCCGCTCAAGGTCCGCGACGGGGCGCGCGACCAGGTCATACCCGTCGCTCGCCACGATCACGCACGGCACGAGTTCGCCGGGCGAGAGCTTTTCGCGCGATTGCACGTACGTCACCGAATCGATCTGCGGCGCCTGGGCACGCGTGCGGCCCATGTACAGCCCGCCGCCGGTCGAGACGCCGCTGGTCTTCCGCCCTTGCGTGCGCGTCGATTCGTCGATCAGCACGTCCACGCGTTGCCCGGTTGATTCCGGGTTGTTCTCGTCGAACTTCGACGCGAGGGCGCGCTGGCGCTCGAACGCGATCTTCTGCTGAAGCTCCATCACCTCGTTGCGGCGGCGCGCCTTGACCTCGCCGGGGACGGCGAGCGCGGGGTCGTTCTCCATCGTGCCCGCGACTGTGCCGTCCTCGCGCGAATACTCGAACACGCCCACGGCGTCGAAACGCATCTCTCCGACGAACTCGAGCAGTTGCTTATGGTCGTCCTCGGTCTCGCCCGGGAAGCCGCTGATGAACGTGGTGCGCACCGTCATGTCGGGGACGCGCTCGCGCAGGCGGCGGATGACACCACCCTGCTGCTCGCGCGTGACGTGCCGGCGCATGAGCGAGAGCACGCGGTCGCTGGCGTGCTGGAGCGGCATGTCGATGTAGGGGAGCAGGTGCGAGCCGCGGCGTGTGGAGAGCGCGGCGAACGCGTCGATGATCGGCTCGGAGAAGTTGGACGGGTAGGCGTACATGAGTCGGAGCCAGCCCTGCGAGCCGAGCTCGTCGAGCGTGTCGGAGAGGCGCGCCAGGAGCGCCGGCAGGCCGCCCATGTCGTGCGGGCGAGTGACGTTGCGCGCGCTGGCGGCGAGGCCCGCGCCGATGTCATCGCCGAAGCTGGTGGTGTCCTGGCCGATGAGCAAGAGCTCGAAGGCGCCGTCGTTGACGAGTTCGCGCGATTCGGCGGCGATGCGGTCGACGCCCTTGCTGCGCATCTTGCCGCGGATCGACGGGATGGTGCAGAAGGCGCAGTTCTGGTTGCACCCCTCGCTGATGCGGAGGTAGGCGTAGTGGCGCGGCGTGAGGCGGAGGCGCGCGGAATCATCCTCGAAATAGCCGATTCCCTTGCCGTCCTTGCCCTGCACCGTCAGGCCGACGGTCTTCACGCCGCGGTCCTTGGCGGCGGTGAGCGCGTTGGCGGCGATCCAGTACTTGGGCGCGCCGGTGTCGGCGCGCTCGCGGGCGGGCGCGACGCCGCGCACGGCCTCTACGATCTTGTCGCGATCAAACACGCCGACCATCGCGTCGATGCCCGGCGCCCACTCGAGCATCTTGGCGCGGTGGCGCTGCACGAGGCAGCCGGCGACGACGACGCGCTTGACGTTTCCGCGTTCCTTCTCGCGGATCGCCTCGTGGATCACGCCGAGCGATTCGTCCTTGGATGCTTCGAGAAAGCCGCAGGTGTTGACGACGACGGCGTCGGCGCCGTCGAAGCCGTCGCCCGAGTATGAGACCGGGAGGATGCCGTCCTGGGCGAGCAGCCCGAGCATCTTCTCGGAGTCGACGAGGTTCTTCGGGCAGCCGAGGCTGACGAAGGAGACGGTGCTGACCTCGGTGTCGGCGGCGTTGCCGCACGGCTTGGCGGGCTTGGTGGACGCGCCGGGCTTCTTGCTCGGCGCGGAGGTCGCCGCGGGCGATTTCTTCGCGCCGGCGGAGAGCTTGCGCACGCCGGAGCCCAGGTGTGTGCCCTCTTCGATTGGCTTGTGCCCGCCGCGGCCCTTGATGAGGCGGGCCTTGCCCGGGCGCGCGGGCTGGCCGTGCTTGGTGGCGCGGGGCCTTGAATTGGGCTTCCTTGTGGCACGCCGACCTGATTTCATTGGGCAAAGCGTAGACAACTCACCCAACCCCTCTCGATCGACCGAAGTACGAAGGAACCGAGCAACCCGCGCCCAGACGCGAGAATGAACAGAAATCACCACGAGAACACGAACCCACACCCAACCATTGTCCGTACAGGCCTGATCGAGTATCATCAAAAGAGAGAATCATGGGTCGCGAATTGACCATCACGATGCACGGAAAGGACACTCGCGTGGGTGTCCGGTCCCTCATTGAAATGCTGGAATGCACGCTGGGGGTGCTTCGCGAGCTTGACGCCTCGCTGGCGGATAACGAACAAGCCTCGGTCCAATGGGAAGTTGTCAAGGTTTCGATGAACAGTCCTCTTACGGTCACGCTCGGGCCTCGGGTTCCGGCGAAGAGAAGGGACACCAGCGCCGAGATCGTCAAGAGCTTTGTGCTGGGGAGCCGCTCGCTCGAGCTTCGGGCGACGGTTCCGTCGAACTGGACCGACGAGGCGCTCGTCCGAATGCGAAAGCTGGTGGACTTGCGGAGCGACGGGATCGCGTCGATGGTGTTCAGAACCCAGGGTGAGGACGCGGTGGAGCCGACGCTTCACACGGCCGCCAACATTGAGGAAATCCAGAAGCAAACCACCACCCACTATTGGGAGCACACCTCGATCGAGGGGCGGCTGGAGGTAATTTCCGCGCACAACGGAACCCGCATCTCGATCTGGGATCTTCTGACGAACACGAAGGTTGAGTGTCTTGTTGACGATGCTCAGCTTGAACAGGCGAAGGGAGCGTTCCGTCGGCGAGTGGTCGTGGCCGGACGGGCCAAGATGTCCCGCAAGGGCAGGCCGACTCAGATTGAAGTCGATTCGATACGCGTGCTTCGGGAGAAGGACGAGCTTCCGCAGGCAAAGGATTTTTCCGGGCCGGGACGCGTTGACATTACGGGCGGCGTGGACGCGGCCGACTTCATCAGGAGTCTGCGTGATGCCCGATAGGGTTTATTGGGATTCCTGCTGCTTCATCGGACTCCTCCAGGACGAAGCGGACAAGGCCCCCGCGCTGGTCGAACTTGCCCAGAAGGCCGCCGCGGACGAGCTCGTGATCGTGACATCCGCGCTTGCCATCGCCGAGGTGTGCAAGCTTCCAGAAACGGGCGCCCAACCAGAAGAGCAGACCAAAAGGGTGCTCGAGTTCTTCGAGAACCCGTACATCGTGATTCGCGCCCTCGACCGGATGATCGCGGAACGGGCCAACCGGATTTCAAGAGACACGGGCATCAAGCCGCTCGACGCCGTCCATGTTGCGACAGGAATTATCGCGGGATGCGACGTGTTTTACACCTACGACGGCAAGAAGAAGAGCAAGCGGGGCTTGCTTCAATACAACGGAGAGCCCTGGCTCCATCCGATGCGCATCGAACAACCCCCGGACCCCGCGAAGGGCACGTTGTTCAACAAGAAGTAGGCCCGACCACCACGCGCCGATGGCGCTGTGCGAGACGCTCCAAGCCCCAACCGGATCCTCGTTCCTTCAATCACGCAGGTCTTTCGATCGACCCTCGCGCGCCCTCTCAACTCTTTCGCATCCATTCCCACTGCTTGCGCACGCCGTCTTCGAAGCCGGTGGTGGGGGAGTAGCCGAGTTCGCGGCTGCTGCGCGAAAGGTCGGCCCAGGTGCGCAGCACATCGCCGGGCTGCATGGGGAGGCGCGTGATCTTCGGCTCATGCCCCACGACGCGCGAGATCGTCGCGAGCATTTCATCGAGCCGGACGGGCGCGCTCCCGCCAAGGTTCCACACGCGATAGCCGTGCTGGTCGATGCGCTCGTAGGACGCGACAACGCCCGAGACGATGTCGTCGATGTAGGTATAGTCGCGGCTCGAGGACCCATCGCCAAAGACGCTGATGTCCTCGCGCCGCGAGATCTTGCCAAGGAAGGTCGAGATGGCAAGGTCCGGGCGCTGGCGCGGGCCGTAGACCGTGAAGAAGCGCAGGCACGCGGTGGGCATCTTCGTGAGGTGCCAGTGCGTGTGGCACTGCAGCTCGTTGGCGCGCTTGGTGGCCGCGTAGGGGCTGACGGGTTCGTTGACAGGATCGTCCTCGGTGAAGGGGACGCGCGACGCGTTGCCGTAGACGCTGCTCGACGAGGCGACGACAACGCGCGGGGCGCCGGCGCGGCGCGATTCCTCGAGGACGACGGCGGTCGCAACGACATTGGCGCGCGCGTACGCGGCGGGGTCGGCGATGCTGGGGCGCACGCCGGCCTTGGCGGCAAGATGGATCACACCTTCGGGCTTCACGCGCTCAAAGAGCGCGCGGGTCGGCGCGGTCTCCGCGAGATCGAATTCGACGAGTTCGAACGAGGCGCGGAGCCGTTCGGCGCTGCGCCGAATCTCGGCGATGTTGGTGCGCTTGATCGCGGGGTCGTAGAAGGGATCGAAGTTGTCCACGCCGACGACGCGACGCCCCATCGCGAGCAGTCGCTCGCACAGGTGCGAACCGATGAAGCCGGCGGCGCCGGTGACGATGATCGGGCCGGAATCAGCCATGCAGGTTTGTAGCCGCGTTCCCGCGCCGGGGTTCGCGCCCTTGGCGTGTGAAGTCCCACCAATCAAAGGGAGTCGGGCGGAAACCCGCTCGAATCACACGGGAAATCGGGCGTTTGGGCGGGTGTTTGGGGCCGGCGGCAAAAAAGAAGCAGGGTGCCATAGTCAAATGGCACCCCGCTGGAGGAGAGAGAGATGATGAGAACTATACCCAGCGTTATCGGAAATTTGTTGCACAGATTCGCTAATTTCGCGCGCCGAGGGATTTCCCGGCTCAAACAGGCGAAATCTGCGCGTGTCTGAACGGAAGCGTGAAGTCCAAAAGCGAAGAACGCACGAGCGGGGTCAGGTGTCCCGCTCGTGCGAACCTCTCTTCGCCGTTGAGATTCCTTGCGGTTTCTCGCCGTTCTCTTTCCCCCCGCCCACCACCAGCGGGAGACTTACTTGGGATTCTTAGGCGCGCCGCGCCCGCCGTTCTCTTCCACCCACTTGCGAACCGCTTCGCGGCGTTCTTCGGGGCTCATGTCGCGGAGCTTCTCGCGAAGTTCCGGCGGGATGCGTTCGCGGAGGTTCTCGCGGTCGGCTTGGCCACGGCCCGGGCCGTCGGGATTGACTGGCGCCGCGTCGGGATTCTTGTTCTTCTTCTTTTCGATCTTGCGTTCGGCCTTTTCCTTGGCCTTGTCGGGCGGATTGTCGAGGCGGCGCTGCTCGGCCTCCTTGCGCATCTCCTCGAGGCGGCCCTTCACGAACTTCTGCTGCGGCTCGTTGAGCACATTCCAAGCCTTGGTCTCGGCGGCCTGCATGTCGGGGGCCTTTTCGCCGAGTTCCTTCAGGCGGGCGAGCGCGGCGGCGTCATCCTTCGGGGCGTCCTTCGGCCGACCCTTCTGACCATCGCCGGGGCGCATTTCGTCCATGGGGTCGCCCTCGCCGGGCGGGGGCTGATCGCTCTTGGGCTTGCGAGCGCGGGGACGTTCACCTTCGGGTCCGCCGGGACCGCGGCGCTCACCGGGGCCTCCGGCGTCGGGCCCGCGGCCTTCGGGGCCCTGTCCCTCGGCGCGGGGGCCTTTGGGTCCGGGTTCAGCGCCGAGGAAGGGGCGCATTCGGTCGGCGACTTTCTTTCGGGCTTCGGGTGAGAGGTCGCGGACGAGATCGCGGATCTCCTGGCCGTGCGCCTCGCGGAAGGCGCGCATGTCGTCGCGGACAGAGTCCATGATGCCCTTGATCTTCTGGTCTTGATCGGGCGAGAGGCGGAGGTCTTCGGGCGTCTCGGGCGAGCGGAGGGCGTTGATAGCGCGCATCATGGCGACGGGCGCACCGCGCTGGGCGGCCTGGTCCTTGCGGTCTTTTCCGCCGCGGACGAACGAGTTCTTCTCGCCCGGGGGGCTGGCGTCCTTCACGTCGGGTCCGCGGAGCGGCGGACGATCGTCCTGTGCATACACACCACCGGCGGAAACAAACAGAGAAAAAGCGGCGGAAGCAACGAGGCGGGTAACCCGCGAGGTCAACATGTGAGGCACTCCTGTGGTCGTCCTGCGTGCGGACGGGGACGACATTCCATCGGCCAAACGCGGCGGCGGGGCCTTCATTGCGGGGTTGCTGGGATCGCGTGGATGAATACCCGGAATCCCCGGGCCCTACGATCGCTACAAGTGGGCGATGTGGGCGGCGGAATGGCTTGCGAGCGCCCGCCGCACGGGGCCCGAATGCGGCGCGAGGGGTCGGTTTTTTCGGCGGAAAGGCGGGGCGATGTCGTTCTCGAAGGAATCGATCACGCGGGCGTTGCGGGGCGTGCCGGCGGCGGGCGCCGGCGGCGATCTGGTGAGCGCGGGCGTGCTGAAATGGGTTTCGGTGTGCGAGAGCTATGTGAGCGTCAAGTTGCTCATGCCCGCAGGCGCGACACCGGGCGACATCGGCCAGGTGACGAGCATGACGCGGGCGGCGATCGAATCGGCGGCGACCGACGAGGGTGTGAAGCTCGATTCGATCATCCTCGAGTTCGTGAGCGACGCGGGCGACGTGGTTCGCACGGCGCGGTTCGGCGCGCCGGCCGGTGCCGCGCCGGGCCAGCAGGGTTCGCAAGGTTTGCAGGGCTCTTCGGGCCCTCAGGACATGGGCCATCGTCCGATCGGCGGCCTGGCGGATACGAGGGGGGCGGGCCAGACGCGTGCCCCGACGCCACAGGGCGCGGTGGAGGCCACGCCGAGCATCAGGAACATCATCGCGGTGGGCGCGGGCAAGGGCGGGGTGGGGAAGTCGACGATCGCGCTGAACCTTGCGGTTGGGCTGGCCCGGCGTGGCGCCTCGGTCGGTCTGATGGACGGGGATATTTATGGCCCGTCGCTGCCGACGCTGCTGGGGCTTGGCGCGATGGAGCCGATCGTGGTGGATGGCAAGCTCCAGCCGTTTCTGGTTCACGGCGTGAAGTCGATGACGATCGGGAAGCTGGTGGACCCCGACAAGCCGCTGATCTGGCGCGGGCCGATGGCGCACGGCGCGTTCAAGCAGCTCGCGGAGCAAACGAACTGGGGCGAGCTTGATTATCTCATCATCGATCTGCCGCCGGGGACGGGCGACGTGGCGTTGACGATGGCGCAGATGCTGAAGCTGTCGGGCGCGGTGGTTGTTTGCACGCCGCAGAAGGTGGCGCAGGACGACGCGGTGCGTGCGGCGAAGATGTTCCAGCAGCTGGGGATCGAGGTGCTGGGCGTGGTGGAGAACATGAGCTTTTTCATCGGCGACGACGGGAAGGAATACGACATCTTCGGCAAGGGCGGCGCGGAGTTCATGGCGCAGAGGCTCAACGTGCCGTTCCTGGGGGCGGTGCCCCTGACGATGGGATTGCGGAAGAACTCCGACGATGGAAACCCGACGGCGAACTTCGCGGGTGGCGCGATTACCCGCGCGTTTGAGGAGCTGATCTCGCGCGTGGAGGGGCAGCTGAACCTGACGGCGATGAAAAAGGGGCGGGGGCCGACGCTGACGATCAGTTAGGCAACACCGGCGCCGGTCGTCGACGACGGTTGCGGAACTTCGCGGATGGGGATCAGGGCTTCGAGGCGTGCGGCCAGGGCGTCCATCGAGAGTTCGGCGAGCAGCGGCGAATCACGGCGCGTGAGCGGCGGCGCGAGATTCCATACCTGGGCGAGCGCATCGCGCCAGGCGTCGCCCGTGGGCTCGATCGCGAGCCCGAGTGAGGGATCGCCCAGGAGTTCCGAGCCACTCACAGAACGCGACGCGAGCACGAAACGGCGACGGCGGAGCGCGTCGGCGAGCAGGCGGCCTGTCGCGCGGGGTTCGGCGCTGGACCACGGAATCGCGACGATGTCGGCGGCGGCGAAGAGAGCATCGGCCCGCTCGGTGCCGCCCGCGAAGCGTGTGGAATCGGGGAGGCCCAGCGCGTGTGCGAGCGTCGCGACCTCATGGGCGCGCCGCCCCATGACGAGCAGGATGGGGCGGTCGCCGGAATTGGCCGCGAGCGCGTCGAGGATGAGTTCGAGGCCGGGACGGCGATTCTGTGTCGCGCTGACCAGCACGACGCGCCGGTGCGCGGGGATCGAGAGCGCCCGGCGCGTCTGCGCACGCAGGACGGCGTGCTCCTGATCGCCCGGCACGTGCCACGCGCTGGCCCAGCCGAGTCCCTGCTGTGCGCCGGCGCGGCTGGGGCTTGCGCCGATGCGTGCGCGAACGCCCGCGAGTTGTTTCATGGCGCGGCCGGCGCGGCGCTCGCTCAGGATCGCGCCGGGAAGCCACGGGCGATAGGCGAGCTCGAGGGCCGCCGAGATGGGCGGATGGGTGCGCAGGGTCGACGATATCAGTTCGCTTGCATCGGGCTCGATGGGGAGCCAGACGTGCGCGGGCGCGAGGGGTGTGAGCGAGAAGGAAGCGTCGAAGCCGGCGGAGCGCACGAGGGAGAGAGCCCAGCGAAGGAATGCGAAGGGGTGTGTGGCGCGCAGGGTGCGATCGGGGCGGCGCGTGCGGAGGGAGAGCGAGCCGTGCGGGTGATCGATCGGCGCGAGTGTGGGGTCCTCGATCGCGTCGCAGGCGAGCGTGACCTCGTGCCCGCGGCGGGCCAGGGCGCGCGCGACCTGCACGCTCCACTGGCTCGGAGACCACGGGAATCGGCGGATGTACTCACCCACGACCAGGAGCTTCACGCGAGCACTGTCGCGTGTTTCGGGCTTTGGGGCAAGTAGGGGAGGCGATTCGCCGGGGAGAGCGCGGAGAACGCGGAGAAGAAGTGGCGAAGAGGCAAAGAGGGAGCGTGGCGGAGTGGAAAGCCAAAGACGAGGATGTCCGCGAACGCGCACGCGCGGAGTTCTGCGTCATTCGCCCACGCCGCGGAACGCGCGGGCGGTTTTTTCGGGTGGAGTCGGCGGCTCGGGCGGTTTCCACGCGGTGGAGAGCGACAGGAGGAGCGTGAGCAATGCCGCGGTCTGGGAGTTGACGTGGATGGTGTCGAACGCGCCGACGAGAAGGAGGCCCACGAGCGCGGCGAAGGGTGCGGCGTCATATGAGCCGAAGTTGGCGGCGCGGCGGAGGGCGTTGCGGAGCGCGATGGCGATGGCGGCCAGCGCCAGTGCCGCACCAATGAGGCCCGTGGTCGCCAGGATGTGCAGATACGTGTTGTGGGCGTGCGAGTGGCCGAAGGATTGCGAGGGCGGCATGCCGAGGTGGGACCAGTGGTCACGGAAGATCGATCGCATGGAGCCCGCGCCCACGCCGGCGATGGGGCGGGAGATAAATGACGCGGCCGACCATCGCGCCATGGCGACGCGGGCGCCGGTATCGGTGGTTGTGCTTGCGATTGTGTCGGTTTCGTCGAAGGCGGACCGGGCTTCCTTGATGCCGGTGTCGATGCGGGCCCGCAGGGGCGGGCCGATCTTGGGCCAAGCCGCGCCGATGCCGGCGCCCGCGAGCACCAGGACCACGGCAAGGCGCATGACGACGGTGCGCCGCGAAGAGGTGCGGAAAAGGGCGAGGATCGCGATGACGAAGATGAGTGTGGCCGCGGCGAGGATCGCCCCGCGCGTGCCGGTCGCGAGGATCGCGACGAGGGTGATGATGCAGGCGAGGAGCGCGGTGATGAACGAGCGCCCGCGCCCCGCGATGGCGGTGGGGAGGTGCAGGCCGAGCGCGGCGGTGAGGAGCGAGCCACCGACGACCGGGTCCCACCAGCCGCTGTTGCGACCGGGGAGTCGGTTCCACGTGATGGCGGCGATGTTGAAGTGTGTGCCGAGCGCGTGCAGGAGCTGCGACGCGTTGCCGACGAGGAAGCCGAGGGCGAGTGCGGCGATGAGAGCGCGCCGGTGCGCCATCACGGGCGCGAGGAGCACGATCGACCAGAGCCAGCGGCAGGCGCCGGCCTGTCCCGCGCCGAGCTTGGCGTCGGTGGACCACAGGAGCGTGACGAACTGCCACGCGGCAAAGAGCGCGGGGAAGATGAACTCAGGGGTGAAGAGTGAGCGCCACGCGACACGCCAGATGCGGCGCACTCCAATGAGCGACGCGATGACGAGGGGCACGCCCGCCCATTCGACCGCGGTCGTCGGGAACGCCACGAGGAAGCACCACACGCAGGCGGCCCAGAGGCACACACGGGAGTTGAGCGCGTCGAACGTGCCGGGCGACGCGGATTCGCACGAGGCCACGAGCGCGGGCAGGCGTGCCTGGCGCTTGCCCGAAAGCCACGCGGAGATGGAGCGGCCGGTCATGTGCAAGCAGAAGGCCCTTCCTTTCCCCAAACACGCGGGCGGAATGGGTTGGCGGGCTGGGGGCCGCCTGCCGGGGTTGCCGCGATCATCCGCGAAGGACGGAAAACTCGCAACTTGCCGGCGTGCAAGAGCAACCACCGAAACCCGAACAGGTAAAGATGACTGGGTGCGAAGGCCCGATCAAGCCGACGAATGGTGGTTCGGAGGCGGGATTCTCGGGTAGGCTGGCGGACGGTGGGGCTCTGGGTTTGGTGGTGGGTGTTCGATCGCGCGGCTGGCGTGTGACATCCTTGTGACTCCCCGGAACGAACACATACGGGCCGGGCGGCGTCCAAAGGGACTGGGTACATGATTGGGCGCGTGAGCGGCGATCGGGCAGGGTTGGCAGGGTCGAGGCAGGGTTGAAGCAGGGTTTGGCAGGGTCGAGGCAAGGAGCGGCGCCATGAACGAAGTCCGTCGAGCGATCAAGTCCGCGGCGTGGCGACTCGTCGTCACCGATTTCCTTCGCGCTCTTGCGATCTGTCTCACCATCGCGGTCGGCGCGGTGTTCCTAGCGCGGCTGGTCGAGATGCTGTTCGGCCTCACGTTCCCGTGGCGTCAACCGATGGGCGGCGTCTTTGCGGGCGTCGGGGGCGCGACGCTGCTGTCGGCGATCGTGTGGACGTTTGTGGTGCGGCGTCGCGAGCTGGCGGTGGCCCGCGAGCTTGACGAGCGTGCCGGTCTGCGCGAGAGCCTGAGCACCGCTCTGTGCGTCGAGAAGTCGTCCGACCCGTGGGCGCGCAACGTGGTCGAGGCGGCTCGCGCCAAGGCGGTGAGCGTGAAGGTGGGCGAGGCGATCCCGATCGCGGCGCCGCGCGCCTGGCCCGCGCCGCTGCTGGCGTCGCTGGCGCTCGTGCTGCTGTGGTTCACGCTGGCGCCGATCGATCTGCTCGGCATCCTCGCCAAGAAGGAAGAGAAGGAGAAGGCGCGCCAGAACCTGATGGAGGTCAAGAGCGACATCCAGCAGAAGGAGCAGAAGCTCAAGGAGATCCTGGCCAAGACCGAGGTGAAGTTCGACCAGGACAAAGCCAGCGATCCGTCGCTCAACAAGCCCGAGGACATGCAGAAGCCCGAGGAATTGCAGCGGGCGGCGGTGAAGAAGCTGACGGACCTCAACGAGTCGTTGAACCAGCTGAAGCAGGGCGAGAAGGCCGAGCAGCTGCAGGCGCTCAAGGACAAGATGGAGCAGCTGAAGCAGCCCGGGCCAGGGCCGCTGAGCGAATTGCAGCGCGCCATGGCGCGGGGCGAGTTCGGCAAGGCACAGGAGGCGCTGGAAGAGCTGAAGAAGGCGATGCAGGACGGCTCGATGTCGGAGGAGCAGAAGGAGCAGGCCAAAAAGCAGCTGGAGAATCTGGGCGAGCAGCTCAAGAAGGCCGCCGAGGACCAGAAACAGGTGCAGCAGAAGCTGGAGCAGGCTGGGCTGACGCAGGAGCAGGCCAAGCAGCTCATGCAGCAGATGAAGAGCGATCCCAAGGCGGCCCAGCAGGCGCTGGAGCAGATGAAGAACATGTCGCCTGAGCAGAAAGAGCAGCTCATGAAGATGGCGATGGCCCAGATGAAGGCCAGCCAGCAGTGCCAGAACATGGGCGAGTCGATGAGCCAGATGTCGCAGAACATGGGCAAGCAGGGGATGAACCAGGAGGGCCAGCAGGCCGCGGAATCCCTGGGCGAACAGCTTAACTCCGGCGAGATGATGGACCAGGACATGCAGGCGCTGGACAGCGCGATGAAGGAGTGCCAGTCGCAGCTGGCGCAGCTCGGCGAGTGCATGGGCGGCAACTGCCAAGGTGGCGACAAGGACGGCATGAACCGCTGGGGCAAGACGGGCCAGTGGAACGACAAGTCGTCGGACAAGTTGGGCCAGGGCACCGGCGGCGGCGGTCGCGGCATGGGCTCGAACAAGGAAGACTCGCCGACGGATTACACGTCGCAGAAGGACAAGGCGAACGTGCAGAACAACGGCGGGCCGATCATCGGCAGCCGCCTGGTGCAGGGCGAGCAGATCAAGGGCGAGTCGGTGGCGGAGTTTTCGGAGGCGGTGACGGCGGCGGAGAAGAGCGCGGCCGAGGCGCTCACGAGCGAGCAGATCCCGTCGGATCTGCACCCGGCGGTGAAGAAGTACTTCGGAAGGCTGGGCGACAAAGCCAAGCCCAAGATCACGCCGAGCGAAGCGCCGTCGAATAAGCCGGCGGAGAAGCCCGCGGGCGATGCGAAGGATGCGAAGAAGTAGGCATCAGGCGTTGGGCATCGGCATCAGGGAAGCAGGGAAGCAGGCGCTTGGCGCTCGAGCGGCGTGGCGCGGTGGCGTGGAGTGCCGTCTCGCGGGCACGGGCAATGGGCAATTGGGCCTCGGACGGCGTCACTCGAAGTGAAGCCTCTCTATGCTCTGCGCATGTCGAAGCAGCAAACACTGACGGCGGTTGGCGTGCCGCTGGTGATTGGGGCGGCCGTGCTCTTGGCGTTGTGGCGGACGTATGTCGCGGACACGCCGCGCTGGAGCGGTTCGGGTTCAAAGGAACCCGCGATGATCGCGGGCGCACCGGCGAACGATGGCGGCGCGACGCGCGCGGGCGAGGGAGCGAGGGCAGAGGCGTCGTCCGGGGCGCCGGCCGCAGCGGGCGAGCTGGTTCTCTACAGCAGCGCTGACGATGAGTACCTGCGCCTGGTCACCGATCGGTTTACGGCCAAGACCGGCCTGAAGGTCAAGGCGGTGGGGGATACCGAGGCGACCAAGACCTTCGGGCTGGTGCGGCGATTGATCGCGGAGAAGGACACACCGCGGGGCGACGTGTGGTGGTCGAGCGAGCCCATGAGCTCGGTGTCGCTGGCGGAGGCGGGCGTGCTTGCGCCGATGGACCCCGCGCCGATGCTGGATGACGCGACCGCGTGGCCGAGCGATCTGCGCGACACGGAAGGCCGGTGGTTCGCCATCGCACGCCGGGCGCGTGTGATCGTGTACAGCACCTCGCGCGTGAAGGATGCCGAGGCGCCGACACACCTCCGCGACCTGGCCAACCCGCGATGGAAAGGGCGCGTGGGCATGGCGCGCCCGCAGTTTGGCACGACACGCACGCACCTGGCGGCGCTGGTCGCACTGGCGGGCGAGGCGAGGGTCGAGGCGTGGCTGACGGCGCTCCGCGACAACGGCGTGCGCCTGTACGACGGCAACGCTTCGGTCGTGCGCGCGATCGCCAACGCGGAGATCGACGTCGGCCTGACCGACAGCGACGATGTCTTCGCGGGCCAACGAAACAAGTGGCCGGTCGGGCTGATCTATGAAGGACGCGACGCGGACCGCGAGAAAGCGGACGGCCTGCCGAGCTTCGGCACGATCATGCTGCCCAACACCATCGGCCTCATCAAGAAGCCGGGCGGGGTGACCAAGGACGCGCGGGCGCTGGCGGAGTTTCTGCTAGGCGCCGAGGTCGAGACGATCTTGGCGGAGAGCGATTCGCGGAATGTGCCGGTGCGGCCCGCCCTCGCCAGGGCCCAGGCGGAGACGGACCCGCGGACGCGCGTGCCCGAGCCCGCGAGTGTCGACCTGGCGGCGGTTTCCAAGGCGGCGCCCGCGGCCGCGGCGATCGCGGATCGCGTGATGAAGTAGGAATCGCCCTACGATTCAACATGCCCACGACCCACGCGTCCGACGTCCGCTCGCTGATCAAGCAGGAGCTGGAGGCCCTTGTCGCGCTCCGGCGCGATCTGCACGAGAACCCCGAACTGCACTTCGAAGAGAAGCGCACCAGCCAGGTCGTGCAGCGCGAGCTCGCGGCGCTCGGCATCCCGTTCCGCGCGGGGCTGGCGCGGGGCACGGGCGTGGTGGCGCACCTGGCGTCGACCGACCCCGCCAACGCGTCCAGGCCCGCGATCGCGCTGCGCGCCGACATGGACGCGCTGCCGATCGTCGAAAAGACAGGGCGGGCGTATTCCTCGCGCAATCCGGGCGTGATGCACGCGTGCGGGCACGACGGGCACACGACGATCCTGCTCGGGGCGGCGCGCGTGCTCGCCAAGCTTGAGCAGCGCCCCAATCCCGTCACGTTTGTCTTTCAGCCCGCGGAAGAAGGCGGCGGCGGCGGCGACCTGATGTGCAAGGACGGCGCGCTGCTCGGCGATGGCAAAGGAGGAATCGGAACGTCGGTCGCGAGGATTTACGGGCTGCACGGATGGCCATCGGTCCCGCTGGGCATGGTGACGACGCGCCCCGGCCCGCTCCTGGCCTCGGTCGACGATTTCAAGGTCGAGGTTCACGGCGTGGGCGGGCACGCGGCGTATCCGCACCTGGCCAAGGACCCGATCGTCGCCGCCGCCCATTGCATCACGGCGCTGCAGACGGTCGTCTCGCGTCACACCGGCCCGCTCGAGTCGTCGGTGCTCACGGTCGGCCAGGTCTACGCGGGCACCGCGAACAACATCATCCCGGAGACCGCGACGTTCATCGGCACGGTGCGCACGCTGACTCCCAAGCTTCGCGCGTCCGTGAAGCAACGCTTCTTTGAGATCGTGACGGCGACGACACAGTCGTTCGGATGCTCGGCCGCGATCGAGTGGCACGAGAGCTATCCGGTCACGCTCAACGACGAGCACGCGACGGCCCGATTCTTCGAGGTTGCCAAGAAGGCGCTGGGCGCCGGGCGCGTGCGCCTCGCGGAGCATCCGACGATGGGTGGCGAGGACTTCAGCTATTACGCACAGCACGTGCCGGCGTGCTTCTTCCTGCTCGGGCTGCGCCCCGAGCACTCGGCGAGCTTCCCCGGCCTGCACCAGCCCGACTTTGACTTCAACGACGACGCCATCGAGACCGGCGTGGAGATGATGGTCTCGCTGGCGCTGGGCGGGTGAGGCGGGAAGAGGTGGGCGAGTGGTCGAGTGGTCGGGGCGCGGGGCGAGCAAGACCCGTGCTGATGCTCGCTCGATCACGGGCGTGGAAGGTTGACAAACTTCGGACGATATCGCCCCACGCGGAGCGTGGGGGTACCCGAACACGCGCCGACGAGCATCGACCCGGACCTTTCTCGCGGGCTCATCGGGTGCGGTGTCCAAAGGCGAGAGCTTTGCAATCAGTGCGAGAGATTCTCACGCGCACAGACACGCGCGGCGGTCTTCCGCTGGACCACTCGACCACTCGACCACTTTGCCACTTGGCCACTTGGCCACTTGGCCACTTGGCCACTTCTTTTTTCAGCACCCGGCGTACATGAACTCTTCGCGCACGACCTTGCCGTTCTTCACGGTGTAGACCGCGACTTCCTTCATCTGCATCACCTCGCCGCCCTTGGGCTTCAGCTCGATCTCGATGTGGACGGCAAAGCCCGTCGCGCCGACGAAGGGCCCGCTGGCGCGGCAGCCGAGAATCTCGTTCTCGCCCATGAACTCCGCGCACTTGGCCTCCATCGCCTTGCGCCCGGCCCAGCCCATGCCGCTCCCCTCGACGCTCTCGATCGCGTCGGACCAGAACCTGTCCCAGAGCGGCGTATCGCTCATCGCGCCGCTGTTGAGGTGGGCGACGACCGCGGCGCCGATCTCGGCGGGTGTCGCGCCCTTGCCCGAGGACACCGGCTTGGGCGCGAGCTTTGACGCGCCCGATTTGGCTCCCGGCTTGGCTCCCGACTTGGCGGGCTTCTTGGCCGCGGGCTTGTTCGCGGACTTCTTGGTTGCAGGCTTTGGGGCGGGGCTCTTCTTTGACTTCTTGGCCATGACGTGCTCCTTGGGTGTGCGTTTGGGAGGAGTGTACCCGCGGGCTGTGGGCCACGGAGTGCCGCACGCCGCCGTGGGCGGCCCGACAACTCGACCGACCGGCGCGGGGCGGCGCGTTGACCGATTACTACACCTTCGGCCCGCTATCGCCGAGCTTTGCGATCGCGTCGCCGTACTGCTCGCGCAGCGGCTCAACGACCTCGCGGATGAATCGCTCCGTCTGCTCCACGCTCCGCCCCACGTACTTCATGGGATCGAGCAGGCCGTCCCAGTTCAGTTCATCGCGCAGCGGCCCGCCGCGGGCGGCGCCCCAGAAGTGCCTGTCGCCCTTCAGCCGGTCGATCAGGTCGTTGTCGAGGCCTTCCTGCTTCACGCGCATTCCCGCGGCCTGCGCGTGGCGGCGGATCAGCTCGTGATATTCCTGGCGATCGCCGCCCAGCTTCACGCACTCCATCAGCAGGTTCTCCGTCGCCATGAACGGGAGTTCGGCCATCAGGTTTTTGCGGACGGTCGCCTCGTGAACCACCAGGCCGCTCGCGACGTTGTGCATGAGGTCGAGCGCGCCGTCGAGGGCGAGGAACGCCTCGGGCAGCGAGAGACGCCGGTTCGACGAGTCGTCGAGCGTGCGTTCGAGCCATTGGGTGGCGGCGGTGTCGTAGGCGTTGCCGACGAGGTTCATGACGAAGCGCGTGAGGCCGCAGATCCGCTCGCAGCGCATCGGGTTGCGCTTGTACGGCATGGCCGAGGAGCCGATCTGCTTGTCCTCGAAGGGCTCGTCGAGCTCCTTGCGGTTGCAGAGGAGGCGGATGTCGGTGGCGATCTTGTGAAGGACGCAGGCGACGGAGGCGAGGTCGGCGAGGATAAAGGTGTCGATGACGCGGGGGTAGGTTTGACCGGTGACGAGCGATTGATCAAAGTTCACTTCGCTCGATGTATAGCCGTCGAGATCAGCCGGAACACACGCCGTCGGCTCGTCGATGCCGGCAGGATACTCGTCTAGTGCGTGAGGTGGAGCAATATTGTTCCGATCAAAGGACCAGAGAACACCATGCATCGCACGGTGGAGAACCGCCTTTTCAAAGTGATCGATCCGCTGGCCATCGCCAAGGAGAGACACAAACGATGCCTGAGTGCCCGTCGCGCCGCGCATTCCACGAGGCCGGAGTATTCCCCAAAGCGAACCTACGAGTACGCCGTGGTATGGATGCGTTCCGTCGAGTCGTTCAGCCGCTAGTCGCAGGTCGCTCGCCCACATGGCAATGCGACGCCCAACGGTGACAGGCTGCGCAGGTTGATAATGGGTAAATCCAAGGGTCGGGAGAGCGGCCCACCGTCGTCCGGCGGAAGCAAGCGAAAGAACCAGACGAGCCAATTTGGTACGAATCAGTGTCAAGGAATTGCACTGCTGAGCGAAATCCGCATTGCACACCACGTCCTGGCTCGTCATGCCCAGGTGGATGATGCCCTTGGCCTTTGGACAGGCGTCGCCCAGCGCGTGGACGTGGCTCATCACGTCGTGGCGCAGCTCGCGCTCGTACTTCTTGGCGAGTTCGATCTCGGCGTCGGTGATGCCCACGCTGCCATCCGGGTTCTTCCGCTCGACGACGGCACGCAGCTCTTCTACCTGCTCGCGCGTAACGAGCGGCGCGGAAGAGGCGGTCCCGGAGGTCCCGCCCCACCCGGCGGAGATCTCGTGCTGGGCCTCGGCGACGGCGAGCCAGATGCGGCGCCATGTGTTGAACTTGTGGCGCGGCGACCAGAGCCGGAGCATCTCCGGGCTGGCGTTCCGCTCGGCGAGTGGGGAGGTGTACGTGTCGTTGGGGCTTGTGGGCGAACTGGTCATGTGCGAGCGACCCCTGAGTTGTCTTACCGCCACTCCGGCGGACGCGAGCGTGGAAACCCGTCGAGTCCGATGACAGTATCCGGCAGTTGGTTGGCCTGCAGCACCCAAGGGCGGAGACGCCGCTTGCCGTGGGCCTCCTGCTCCAGGCGCACCGAGCCGCGCCCGGGCGGGAACATCATCACGATTCGCTTGGTCGGGAAGAGTTGTTTGAGCGCGACGACCGCGGGAACCAGGTCGGCGTCGGCGGTCACAAGGACCGCGGTGTCGAAGGCGTCGCGGTGGGCGTCGACCAGAAGCTCAACCGCGATGTTCACGTCCGTTTGTTTCTCGCTGTGCTGTTCCCAGACCGCGCCACAGGACGCGCACGTGCGAGGGTGGGTTTGGTAGCTACCGAAGTAGAGGCGGACATTGGGCAAGGACGCCAGCGCGTCGATGTAGTCGTTTTGTCGCTGGACCTTTCCGGGAGGACCACTTACGCGGGAGGTGAAGTACTTGGTTACCTCGAGTTGTTCGCGGCGTTCGAGCAGCCGCCGGATCGCGCCGGGGACGTTGAGCCAATAGAGGTGGCGCAGGTTCTGGGACTTGAGCCCGAAGTAGAGATTGAATCCGTCGATGTACGCAAAGACTCTTTCTGTCATCGCATCCTCGCACATGTGCTACTGGACACGACCCGGTTTGTCGATTATCATGCTATCGCAGCCCCGGAGATGGCATCTCCGGGATCCACGCCCCGCACGACGGGGCGTGTGACTTTTTGGGGCACGCGTGCGGCCGCGAGCATGTCCCACAGGTACTTGAGATCGTTCTCCTCAAGCGGCATAGAGCATCCGCTTTGTTCGGTTGATGGACGCGATCAGGTATGGATTGCGGAGCGTGTGTGCCTCGATCAGATCGACGGGGCGATGGAGCAGCGACTCCAGGTCGGCGAGAAGCCGAAAGAACACATCGTCGAAGCCCTGGGGCTCGTGCGGCTCGAACACCACGACGAAGTCGATGTCGCTGCGCTCCGCGTCGAACTCGCCGGTCGCGGCCGACCCGACAAGGTACAGGCGAGCGACGCGGTGCTGCTTGCACAACTCGCGGATCGCGTCGAGGTTGGATCGCACCAGTTCGATCATCACGGGATTGTACGACGCGGCGCGTGCGAGCGTGCGGCCGCCCTACTCCGCCGCCGCGGGGCGAAGGGCCGAAAGCTCGTCGTAGCGCCCCTGCACCATCACGCGGTCCCCGGCCCGGAGCACCGCATCCGCCCGCGGGAAGAGCGAGTCCTCCGCGCCGGCCTTGCCGTCGCCCGGCTCGCTCGGCGAACGCCCGCCCGCGCGCACCAGCTCGATGATCGCGATCGAGTGGCGTGACATCGCGTCGGCGATTGATACGCCCTCCAGCGGCCCGCCGCGGCGCACGGTCCATCGCTGCATCGCGATCAATCGATCGCCCACGACGATGCTGCCCACGATGCCGGGCTCGACCGCCGCGGTGGCGAAC
Source organism: Phycisphaerales bacterium (assembly GCA_020853815.1). Lineage (GTDB taxonomy): Bacteria > Planctomycetota > Phycisphaerae > Phycisphaerales > UBA1924 > JABWBC01. The sequence continues at coordinate 76,152 of JADYYE010000130.1, read as the reverse complement.
GCCGGGGCGCTGATCCACGACTGCGACATGGCGACGTGGATGCCGGCCGCTCCGGCGACCTTGTCCGCCATCGACTGGTCGAACATGCGGAGCACGACGCGGACGCTCGGCGCGATCCGGCGCGCGTCGAGCGCGATCTCGAGGTTCGCCAGGTCGTCGCTGGTCGCGACCAGGATCGCGCGGGCCCTGGCCACGCCCGCGTCGAGCAGGAGGCCCTCGCGCCGCGCGTCGCCGATCAGGATCGGCGAGCCCTCGGCCCGCACCTCGTCCACGAACTGCTTGCCGGGGTCGATCTCGATCGCGATGACGCGATGCCCCAGGCGACGCAGGATCTGAAAGCTGCGGAAGCCGAGCTTGCCCATGCCGACGATGATGATGTGGTCTTGCATCGATGCCGCCATGATTCTGGACCAGGATTGTTCGAGCCCGCGCCGATCGCGCAGCAGGCGCAGGAGCTCGATGATCGTGTCGATGATGAACCCGATGCCCAGGATCGGGATCGCAAAGAACAGCACGCGCAGCCACGGATTGCTTGGAAAGTCAATCGGCGGCTGCGCGAATACCAGGCTCCAGGTGTTGTACATGCCCTCGACGATGGAGAGGTTCGGGCGTGGCCCGAGTCGCTGAAACATCAGCGAGCCGATCAAGAGCACCAGCGCGAAGATCGCGAACTTCGGCCCGATCTTGCGGGCGACCGCCCGCGCGAAGCACCACTCGCGCCACGCGGCGTCACGCCACGCAGAACGGCGCGGGCCCAGGTTCAGCTCGCTCAGCGGCGTGGCGTGTGAGACGCGCGCGATGTCAACGCCGAACTCGTTCACGCGCCCGAGTGTACCGCGGGAACGATTGATGGGGGCCCGCGCACGATTCGGGGCCGCGAGAGGCACATGCACGGGATCAAGGACGCGAATGCCGAACTTGCCACGGGTGTCCGTTTGTTGAGATCGCGGTGATCGCGTCTAGCATCATCCTCCGGAGACCCCATGAGCGACGCACGCGATCGCGACGGCACGGACCCAGCACACAACCAGGCAACGCCCATTGACGCTTCGGATGGCGACTCGACGAGCACCGCCGGGAATCCGACCGCTCGCCTTGGTGGTCGACTCCCGCACGTCGTCATCGTCGGCGGAGGCTTCGCGGGCCTCGCCGCCGCCAAACGACTGAAGCGAGCGCCGGTGCGCGTCACGCTCGTCGATCGGCGGAACCATCATCTCTTCCAGCCGCTGCTGTATCAGGTTGCGACCGCGGCGCTCTCGCCGGCCCAGATTGCCGCGCCCATCCGCGCCGTGCTGTCCCGCCAGAAGAACGCCGAGGTCGTGCTCGCCGAAGCCCGCCGGGTCAACGCCGCGCGGCGCGTGCTCGAGACCGACCAGGGCGACATCGCGTACGACTACCTCGTTCTTGCGACCGGCGCGACACACTCCTACTTCGGGCACGACGACTGGTCCGCCAGCGCCCGCGGCCTGAAGACCATCGACGACGCGCTGGAAATCAGGCGTCGATTCCTGCTCGCGTTCGAGGCCGCGGAGAACGAGGCAAATGATGCCCGGCGCCGGGCGCTCATGACCTTCGTCATCATCGGCGCGGGCCCGACCGGCGTGGAGACCGCGGGCGCAATCGCGGAGATCGCACGCACCGTGATCCGCCGCGATTTCCGGCACATCGACACCTCGCGCGCCCGCGTCGTGCTGGTCGAGGCGATGGACCGGGTGCTCCCCGCCGGATTCCCGCGCGAGCTGTCCGATCGCGCGCTCGCCGATCTTCGCGCGATGGGTGTTGAGGTGCGATTGAACACGCGCGTGACACACGTCGCGCCGGGAACCACGGACGATCCGCCGCACGTGCTGCTCTCCGCGTCGGGGGACGCCGCGCCCGAGCGGGTCGACGCGCACAACATCGTCTGGGCCGCGGGCGTGCGAGCGAGTCCACTGGGCGCGTCGCTGGGCGTGCCGACGGATAACGCGGGGCGCGTCGTCGTCGCGCCCGACCTGTCGATCCCCGGGCACGCCGAGGTCTTTGTCACCGGCGACCTGGCGCGCTGCGCGTGGAGCGCGGGCCCGGGGAGCGCGGGCATGGTCCCCGGCGTGTGCCCCGCCGCGGTGCAGATGGGCGACCACGCCGCCCGGAACGTCGCGCGCCTGGTCGCGGGCCGAGCATGCGAGCCGTTCAAGTACGTCGACAAGGGCTCGCTCGCCACGATCGGGCGCGCCAAGGCGGTCGCCAGCGTCTCGGGCATGAAGTTCGGCGGCCTGCTCGCCTGGCTCCTCTGGGCCGGCGTCCACGTCTTCTACCTCATCAGCTTCCGCAACCGCGTCGTCGTGATGCTCGACTGGGCCCTGGCGTATCTCTTCTTCAAGCGCGGCTCGCGCCTGATCACGGGCGAACGGGAGAAGTAGCCGTGCCGCACGATGTCACCGTGCCGGGTGCAAACCCGGATCGCGTCGCGCGGTTGTTCAATCCGTGCGTGCCGGGCCGATAATGCGAGCACGAGGTGACGAATGTTGAGCATCGCGGTTTCGTGTGTGCGCCGGGCTTTGGCAACCACCATTCTGAGCGTGCTGTGCGTTATTCCGCCGGCCGCAACACTGCTTGCCTCCACTCCGCGAGCGATGGCTCAGGATTGCCAGCCCGGCTGGCTCCCCGGCGACGGCGTGCCGGGCACCGACGGCGAGGTGAACGCGTCGGTGATGTGGGATCCGGATGGTGATGGGCCGCTGGGACCGCGGTTGGTGATCGGGGGCACGTTCTCGCTCGTCGAGAAGACTCGCGCCCGCAGCATCGCCATGTGGAACCCTGACACGGGGACATGGTCCACGTTCGGCGACGGGCTGTCAGACAACAACGGCCCGGGCGTGCGTGCGCTCTTCGTTCATTCCGACGGGCGGCTGATTGCGGGAGGAGCGCTCGACCCCGGTGACGTGGCGGTCTGGGACGGAATCTCGTGGGCGGCCCTCGGCGGCCAGCATCTCCGCTCTGTCACCGCCCTCGCCGAGCTTCCAGACGGCGACATTCTCGCCGGCGGCTCCGGCGGTGTCGTTGGACCCTATCACTCAGGTATTGCCGTCTTTGATGGCACGCAGTGGCGGCCGTTCGGCGATCAGGGAACCGACCCTGAGCATTTCACCTCGGTCATGTCCCTTGCCGTCCAGCTCTCCGGCGATGTCTACGTGGGAGGTCTGTTCAGCCAGATCGGCGATGTGCCGGCACGTAGTATCGCTCGCTGGGATGGCTCGGCTTGGCACCCGCTCGGCGATGGTGTGACCAACGATTACGGCAACTACTGCTCCGTCGACACGCTCACCTTCCTCGCCGACCATAGCCTCATCGCGGGTGGAGACTTCTCCATCGCCGGCGGCGTCATCGCCCCCGGTTTGGCGCGCTGGGACGGTGTGGCGTGGAGCCGCCCGGGCAACCTCAAGGCGCACCACATCCATCACACCGAAGCCCTCGCCGACGGACGCCTGATGGTCTGCGGCGAAATCGAAGCCCCGAACTCCGCGCGGAACTGGGCCATCGCGTTTTGGGATGGGTCAGCGTGGACGGGAATCGACGCCGGAATTCTCGCCACGAACGGATTCTGCTCCAGCGAAATCCCGGGCGGCGAGTTCTTCCTCGGGGGCTCCTTCAGTGGCGTCGCCACCACCGTCGCCACCAACATCGCACGCTGGCGACCCGCGGCCGGCTGGAACACATTCGGCCGCGGTATCCTCGGGATCAGGGCGCTAGCCACCCTCCCCGACGGCAGTCTCGTTGCGGGCGGAAATCTCCAGGCCGCTTACTCCACAAGCTTTGCGACGGGCGTCGCTCGTTTCGACGGCTCCCACTGGCTCGACCTGAACTGCCCGGGCCGCGGTATCTCTGCCATGACCCCTCGCCCCAACGGAAACCTTGTTGTCACCGAACTTTCAAGCCCGCATGTCTTTGAGTGGGACACCTCCTCGTGGCAACAGCTCGGAACGGCATTCAATTGGGACACCAACTCCATCACTGCCACACAGAACGGCGACATCGTTATCGGCGGCAACTTCAGCTCGCATGGCGACCAGGAAATGCAGAGTGTCGCGCACTGGGATGGGTCAGCGTGGCATCCCATGGGCGACGGCTTCCCGAGTTCGTACCACTCCGAAGGTGTTCTCGCCCTCGCCGCCCTTTCCGATGGTTCCATCGTCGCCGGCGGAAACTTCATCAACCCCGGCGTCGGCCGATCCGCGCTCATGCGATGGGACGGCTCGGGCTGGGCGCTGCTCGGACCCGACACCTTCGGGTCGGCACGAGCGCTGCTCACGCTCCCGAACGGCAATCTGATCGCCGCCGGCTCGTTCGATGGTCCGCCCGACGGCCCGGGCCGGAGTGTGGTGCTCTGGGACGGCACGGTCCTGCTCGACATGGGCGACGGCCTTGACGGCAACGTCTACGCCCTCGCCAGACTTCCGAACGGATACATCGTCGCCGGCGGCAAGTTCAACTACTCGGGCGACACGCCCACCGAGAACCTCGCCGTCTGGGACGGCGAGGTGTGGAAGCCCGTCGGCCAAGGCGTGCAAGGAATCGTTTACGCGCTGGCGATCGACGGCAGCGGCGACCTCAGTGTCGCCGGTGATTTTGTCACCATCGGCGGCCAAGTCTCCGCCAACTTCGCACGCTACCGCTTCTGCGACTGTCCAGCCGACTTCAACCATGACGGCTCCGTCAACACCGCCGACTTCGAAGCCTTCACCAACGCCTTTGCCGCCGCCGAGCCCGGCGCCGATTTCAACCACGATGCCTTCATCAACGCCGACGACTACGACTTCTTCGCCGAGCGCTTCGATCAGGGGTGCTAGAAAGACAGCGAAGCAGGGAGGCAGCGAGACAGCGACACGGCGAGGCAGGGAAAAAAGAACTCGATCGAACGGCAAGGCGGTCGAGTGAAGAAGGACTCATACGGGTCCTCGCTCAATCGCACGCGGTTCCCACGCCGACGATGAGCGGAGTCCTCGGGCCGAACCGTCGCGCTGAGGCCCGAGTCAGGTCGAGAACGCGTATCTCTCCGGAGGGCACTCCGACTTCTTCGCGGCTCGTTTCCTGACCACTCGACTAACGGACCACTCGACCACTTCCTTGCCTTTCCCCTGCCTCGCGGTCTCGCTCCCTTTCCTGTGCCGCTCTTTCTCTGGTACCATCGCTCCGATGCGCGCGGGCGATGCCGCACCAAACCGGGGCCCCAAAGAAGGCGACGCCGACCGCGACCTGGTCGACGCCATCCGTCGCGGCGACACCACCGCGTGGGACCGCCTCATCACCCGATACCAGCACCGGTTGTTCACCGTGTGCTTCCGCATGGTCCACGACCGCGATGACGCGGCCGAACTGACCCAGGAGACGTTCCTCAAAGCCGTCAAGGCCTTCGAGCGGTTCGACGGCCGGGCCGCCCTGTCGACCTGGCTCATCCGCATCACCATGAACGTCTGCCTGTCGGCCTTGCGGGCCAAGAAGGTCCGAAAGCACCAGAGTTTGGACACTATTCGGGAACAAACGGGCTCCCGGGGGCCCGCCTGGGAACCCGCCGCCAAGGACCGCGTCGAACCGTGGGACGAGCGTCGCATCGTTCTCTGGGCGCTTGGTGAAATGGAAGAAGAGCAACGCGCGATCCTGGTTCTCCGCGACTGTCGCGGCCTCGAGTACGACCAGATCGCGCAGGTCTTGAACGTGCCCGTCGGCACGGTCAAGAGTCGCCTGTTCCGGGCGCGGGCGGCCTTGCGAACGCTGATCGAAGGAGCCCGGAGCGACGAATCGGCCCCGCGCGGAGAACCCAACTCAGGAACGGGCCACGGGCCGAAGGACGGCGTGTGAAAGATCGGGCGGCGACGAGCGTTGAACAGTGGGGGATTCGGCGTAGGGAAACGAACGAAGGAGTGAATCGAGCGGAATCATGAACGGCGAGGGCGCTTCATCCCGGAAGTTGGACGATCTGCTGGTCGGCATCGACGAGCGAGACTTGGCCGACCTGATCGAGGGCCAGATCGACGCCGATCGGCGTCACGACCTGGAGACCATGCTGATCAAGCGCCCGGAGCTGCGCCGGCTGGTCGAGGCGATGCGTCACGACCGGGCCGTCACGCGCGCGATGCCCGACGAGTTCTGCCAAGTTGATGTGGCGGCGGGCGTGCGCGACGTGCTGGAGCGCGAGGCGCTGCTCGGCGCCGCCCAGGCCGCCGTTGAAAACGAGTTCGACGAGTACGCACCCGCGCCGATCGCGATCTCAACGCGGCGGAGCGCGTCGCGCCAATTCGCCCTGGCCGCGGGCCTGCTGCTCTTGGTCGGCGGCGGGGCGTTCCTGGCTTGGCCGTACATCAACAAGCCGAGCGGAAACAGCGGCGGTGGACCGAACGGGAACGCGCCGATCGCGATCAACGACTCAACGAAGGACGCCGCGAGCCGCGCCAAGCAAGGCCCGGGCGCGACGAGCGGGAGCGAAGGCACAGGGCCGACGATCGCCGCCAACGCCGAGAAATCACGCGAGGAAGCGGCCGTGCCGGGAGTCGGCGAAACCGGCGTGGTCCCTGGGCCAATCGCGGCGAATGTCGAAGACACATCCAACGGCGGGGCCCGGGCCGAGGCAAAGGAAGGCACTCAGGGCGAGGTTGGCGCCAGCGCGCTGGCCATGAACGACACCGAAGCAGGCGAACTGGTTGGTCCGGCGATTCCCGCCGAGCTGGTGTTGGCTCGCGCCGTCGAGCCTCCGATCGACGAGACCCGTGCCGCGGAGCTGGCGCAAGAGGGGCGTTTGTTGGTCCGCGTGCAGGGCGCGTCGGCGGCGTATGTGCTGTCCACGTCGGCCAGCCGCGGGTCGCTCGGTTCGCATCGCGTTGATCGCGTTGAGCCAAGCGAACTGGCGAGCCCCGTGCTCGCACAGGTCTTCGAGGGCGCGACGACGCCGGAACAGATCATGTGGGCGAGCGATCATGCGATGCCGGTGTACGACCGCGAGGTGGTGGGCCCCGAGGGATACGTGGTCGAGTTCGCCGCCACCGCGCAGGGACTGGCGAAGCTGCGCGAGGAGCTCGGCGGGCGCGTGACGTTCGAGGAACTGCCCGAGGACGCGGGGCTTCGTCCGCGGATCGATCCGGACGCGGTGTTGTGGTGGACGCTCCCGCCCTCGTCGTGGGCGCCGCGCGTGGCCGCGCCGATCATTCTTGAGCATTGAATCAGCCGCGAGCATCGAGCTCGCCCGAACAACAAGCGACTTGTCCGTTGCGAGCCCGGCCTGTGTGGGCGTGTACACGGGCCGCGCTCGCCGCGATCGACATCGCGGCCAATCTTCGCGCGGCGGGTCGGACAATTCTGCAAGATCAATCTCTCCGCCCGGCATCTGGCGATGAGTCGCGCCATGTTGCAAACGACACGGCGGTCTGTTGGTTTGGGAAAGGAGCCCGAGAGTTCCGGCACCATCAACAGGCACGGCGCGGCCGCCGTACCGGCGATTCCGGCGAATCCTCCCCTATTCACGGCAAATCGCCTTTTCATCGGGGCGGCGAGCCGGTAGAACCTGAGCACAGACAAGGAAACGGAGAACGAACATGAAGAAGACATCGACGATGCTCGCGGTTGTTGGCCTGGCGGTTTCCGCCGGGATCGCCCAGGCTCAGACACCCCTCACCACCACCCGCGTCGTCAGCGGCCTGGTCCGCCCGATCGGCGTCTTCCACGCCCCGGGCGACTACTCGCGCATCTTCATCATCGAAAAGCAGGGACGAATCCGCATCCTGAAGAACGGCGTGCTCCTGCCCACGGCGTTCCTCGACATCGACTCCATCGTCACCGGCGGCACGAGCGTCAGCAGCGAGCAGGGCCTGCTCGGGCTTGCGTTCCATCCTGACTACGCGACCAATGGCAAGTTTTATGTGAACTACACCGCCGTCGCGGGCTCGGGCGACACGGTCGTCGCCGAATACACCGTCAGCGCCAATCCCGACATCGCCAACACCACCGGCACCACGCTGCTCACGTTCGATCAGCCCCAGGCCAATCACAACGGCGGGTGGATCGCCTTCGGCCCCGATCACCAGCTCTACATCGGAACCGGCGACGGCGGAAACTCCAACGACACCGGCACCGGGCACACCGCCGGCACCGGCAACGCCCAGGACATCACCGACAACCTGCTCGGCAAAATGCTCCGCATCGACGTCAACCGCGACGACTTCCCCGCCGACGCCACCAAGAACTACGGCATCCCCCCGACCAATCCCTTTGTTGGCATCACGGGCGACGACGAGATCTGGTCGTTCGGACTTCGAAATCCGTGGCGCAACGCATTCGACCGCGTCACCGGCGATCTCTACATCGCCGACGTCGGCCAGGGCGCGTGGGAGGAAGTCAACTTCCAGGCCCACGCCGGCGGCTCGGGGCGGAACTACGGCTGGCGCTGCATGGAAGGCTTCGCCTGCACCGGACTCACCGGCTGCACCTGCAACGACACCGCCCTGACCATGCCCGTCCACGCCTATAGCCACAGCGAGGGCTGTTCCATCACCGGCGGCGAGGTCTATCGCGGCTGCGCCATCCCCGATCTCGACGGCACGTACTTCTTCGCCGATTACTGCGACACCACCATCTGGAGTTTCCGCGTCGTCGGCGGGAGCGTCACCCAACTCACCGACCGAACCGCGGAACTCGCGCCCGGCGGCGGGCTCGACATCGCCAGCATCACCTCGTTCGGGACCGACGCCCATGGCGAGGTCTACATCTGCGATCAGAACGGCGGCGAGGTCTTCAAGATCATCCCCGCCGTCGCCCCCGCCGACGATTGCAACGAGAACGGCAAGAACGACGCCTGCGACATCCTCGACGGCACCAGCCTCGACGCGAACGCCAACGGCATTCCCGATGAGTGCGATTGCCCCGCGGACTTCAACGCCGACGGGTTCGTGAACGGCGACGACTACGACGCCTTCGCCTCGCTCTTTGATATCGCCGACCCCGGCGCCGATCTCAACAACGACGGCTTCGTCAACGGCGACGACTACGACTTCTTCGCGTCGCACTTTGACGTGGGGTGTTGAGCGACGGGCGCGACACGGATTGGTCGCGCCGCGAACACGACGCACATGAACGAACAGGCCGAGGCGACGAGCCCCGGCCTGTTTTCATTGGTCACTTGATGGTGCGGGGGCGATCACCGCTTCTTCTGTTGCGGCCGCTTGCGCGCCTGCTCGACTGCCTTGGCTCGCTCCTCGGCCGCCCGCTGGAGCTTGGCGAAGAAGCCTTCCTTCTTCTTGGCGCCCTTGGACTTGTCCACGTCCAGCAGCCCGTGCTTCTCCGCGTGGGCCTTGATCCACTTGTTCTCGAAGATCGCCAGCGTCGAGTTCACGATGAAGTAGATCGAGAGCCCCGCCGGCGCGCCGTACATGAACACCGGGAACATGATCACGCTCATCCACTTGATCATCTTCTGCTGCATCTCCTGCTCGGGAGTCAGCTGTGTGGCGCTGGGCGGCGTCAGGTACTTCTGGTGGACGAAGAACACCGCGCCCAGGATGAACGGCAGGATGTTGATCGAGTCCACCTCGCCGATCATGGGGATGTTGACCGACGAGGCGAAGCGGAAGAAGCGATCGGGCTCGGAGAGGTCCGAGAGGAACCAGCCCATGAAGCTCGGGAAGTTCGGGATGACCTTCTGCACCACGCCGTAGAACGCCGGCTCGTGGCGCAGCTCGACCGAGAAATACAGCATGGCGTAGAGCGCGATCCAGACGGGCGTGACGAGGAACATGGGGAGGCAGCCGACCATGCCCAGGGGGCTGACGCCCTCCTCGCGCCAGAGCTTGGCCATCTCCTGCTGGAGCTTCTGGCGATCGGCGCCGTAGCGCTCCTGGATCACCTTCTGCTTGGGGCCCATCGCCTGCATCTGCTTGGCGAAGCGCTGCATCTTGATCTGCGACCAGCGCGTGAGCGGGTGCAGGATCGTGCGGACGCACACCACCAGGAGCGCGATGGCCAGGGCCCAGTCGCGCGTCAGGTAATCGTGGAAGAAGAGCAGGAGGGAGTGCAGCGTGCTGGTGATGAAGGGGAACGTGCATGGCCCGCACATCCCGCCGAAGTTGAACACCACCAGGCTCTCGAGGTTGGCCGCGTCGGCGACCGGATCGCGCTTGATCTGGGGCTTGGACAATGGCCCGGCGTAGATCGCCAGCCCAAGGTCGCTGCTCGCGCCCGGCGCGAGCGTCTCGGACGCGCTGGCCAGGCGCAGCGCCATCTCCGGCGTGGTCATGTCCGAGGCGTTGACGCGTGTGACCTTGGTCCGGGCCGCGCCCCCCGCGGGGTCCTGAAAACTCACCGCGTTCCCGATCATCACGCGATCGACCAGCGCGTACTTGGCGAGCGACATCGGCACGGGCGCGTCGCCCTCGAACCACGGCGTGGCGGCGACCGAAAAATACCGATTCGTCATCCCCGCCCACGTCAGCTCAAAGCCGTTCTCGTTCGAAACCTCGTTGGGCCACTGAGGCAGCACCGGCTCGTACAGCCCGTTCTCGCTCCCGCCCAGCGCCGTGGCGTGCGGCGTGATGAACTCGTTGGCGATTGGGTGCTTGCGCGACGGGTCCTGTCCCGCGTTGCGGAGGTACCCGAACCGGACCTTTCGCTTGTCGCCGCCGTAGCCCCCGCGCTCCTGCGGCAGGTCCGCCGGCCCGTACGTGACCAGCGAGATCGTGATCGGCGCGGGCGACAGGTTGAACACGCGCTGCGCGAGCTGCACGACGTGCGAATTCGGACGGATCACATACGCACGCTCGACCCGCGCGATCGGCGTCTCCGCGCCGTCGAGGATGATCGCCTCGAACTGGCCCGGCTTGTCCGCCGCGACCTGGCGCCACACCGGGCCGGCGGCGTCGCGCGTGAGGAAGACCTTCTGCCCGTTGATCGACAGCCACTGGGCGGCGAAGGGGACCAGGCGCACCCCGTTGTGCTCCACCGTGGTCTGCACCAGCACGTTGGCGTCGTTCTTGACGCTCTCGTAGTGGTCGGCGAGACGCAGCTCGCGCACCCCCGCGCCGAAATCGTCAAAATCAATCCGGAGGTGCGGCGCGCTCGGGTTCTTTCCCGGCGCGTCGAGCGAACCGACCGGCGCGAAGTTGGCGGCCAGGGGATCGCCCGCAAAGACCTTGGCGTGCAGGCCGGCCATCGGGGCGGTGGGCGCGGCCTGGGCCGGAGCCGCGGTATCGACAGGTTGGCCCGCAGGCTGATTCAGCGTGGGCTGGCCCGCGGGCTGATTGGCGGGCGGGGCCGGGTTGTTGGCGGTGATGGGGGGGGCGGCGTGCTGCTTGCCGGCGTTCTTCATCACCGCGATCGCGATGAACAGCCCGCCAAGGCCCAGGATGGCCGGGATCAGAACGCGCAGAAGGCGGTTTGGTTCTTGAGGCATTCGGTGTGGGAGCCCAGTGGTGGCGGGGGACGCCCGCCCAGGTGATTGGCTGGCAGTGTAGGGGACCGGGCTCGGCCCCGCGTTCGGCCTGGACTCAGCCGCCAGATTCCGATAACCAATCACACGCCACACGGAACCCAAGCAATTGCGACGCAAAGTCCTGTCTGATCACTATCATTTGGAGTTTCACATACGCGCGATCGCGACAATCATCGAATTCCGTTGCCGCGCCCGCTCGTTTCGATTAGCATCGAACTGCGTGGGGCGGGAATTTCTCTTGCTCCCAACCAAAGTCCGGCGCCGGGCCGAGATTCCCGGTGCCCTTGAGATCAGGAGAGATGTATGAATCGTTGTGGTATTTTTGCTGTTGCGGCCGGCCTTTGCGTTGGCGCCGCGGGTGTTGCGCAGGCCGCCGTCGTGTTTGAGCAGTTGCCGAACTATGGCAACGGCTACTTCGCTGATTCCGCGGGCAATGCTCCCTTGCAGCGTATCGCGGAGAACTTCACGCTCGGCACCGGCACCGCGATCGGGCAGGTCGGCGCGTGGGGCGTTTACTTTCCCAACAACATCATGATCGACAACTACACGGTCAATTTCTACGCCGACTCGGGCAACTATCCGGGCGCGTTGTTGCACTCCGTCGGTGGCAGCGCCAGCAGCGTTGACACCGGCGTCGATGCCTTCGGGAGCGACGTGTACGAGTCGACGATCACGCTCAATTCGGCGTTCAATGCCGCCGCCGGTACCCAGTACTGGGTCAGCATCACCAACTCCACCGGCCTCGGCAGCGACTGGGCCTGGATCACCGCGACCGCCGACTTCGTCGGCCGTTGGTCGCCCGACGCGGGCGCCAGCTGGCTCGACCTCGGCTCGGACCTCTCGCTCCGCCTCTACGAAGTCCCCGCCCCCTCGAGCCTGGCGCTCCTGGGCCTGGGTGGCCTGATCGCCGGCCGTCGTCGCCGCTGATCGTCTTCGATGGCGACGATCGACGCCCTCGTGCGTTCGATCACGACATGACATGATTTCACGCACGGCCCGGGCATCCGCTCGGGCCGTGTGCTTTGCGGGACCAGTCGGGTCTACTTCCACTCCGTTCGGCAGGTGATTTCAAGGCGGCCATCGCGCGGCCGGACCTTGAGCAGGCGCACGCGCCGCCCGTCGCCGAGCTTCACCACCGGCGACGCGATCAGCGGGCCCTGTCCGTCGAACGCCGCAAACATCTCGCGCGCCTCTGGGATATCGCGCACTTCCTCGGGGAGCACGCTGCGCGCCGGGTCGAGCAGGCGCGCGATGATCCACGACGCGGGCACGGGGAGCTGGCCCGCGTGGAGCCACGTCGCGTTGGTCCACAGCGTTCCGTCGGCACGGACTTCGGGCACCAGCGTGGCCGACAGCACCTGCTCGCGCCCCGACGCGACGACCCGCGCGCCCACCGCGATCTTGCCGTCGTTGAAATCGACCTGCACCTCCGCGACCTCGCGTGGCCAGCGGATCTCGTCGGCGCGGTTCGCCAGCCACTGAGGCAGGCGCGCGTTAAGCCACGCGTTCGCGTCCGACGCGGAAATCGCCACGCTCCACTCGCGGCTGCGCCACTGCGGCCCGCCGGGAACCACCGGCGACGTGTCGGTCTCACGCTGGAGCGAAAGCTGACGCGTCACCGCCCCCTCGATCTCCTCGGCCAGCGCGATCGTCCGCGGATCTCCCGCGTTCACGCTCCGCCACCACGGCGGGCGCGCGTTGGTCAGCGAGATGCCCAGCAGCACCAGCACCGCGACCAGCGAGATGAAAATCGTCGCGCCGATCAGGAAGATGCGGCGCAGGCGCGGCGAAGGCATCCGCGGCGGGCGAGGTTTCCACGAGCGGGCACGCCCGATCAGCCCCTGCCAGCGCCGAATGAACCACTCGCGCCGGGCCATCGCCCTGGCGTCTGATTCCGACACAGCCTGAATCCCGCTCCCCGCCATCAGCACGTCGCCCAAGACCCAAAGCCAGAATCATTCACCGCGGAGCAACACGGAGGGGCACGGAGAGCAAACCGCGGAAGACGGCAGTGGCGATCGGGCTTCGTGCGGCACACACCCAGACCTCGCTTCCCGATTGCCTTCACCCCGTATGTGTCCTCTGTGATTCCGTGTCTCTGCGTTGAATCCACCCGTCCGTGAATCTCCGTGTCCCTCCGTGGTGAACTCCCCCGAAACTCTATCAAAAAAGCCCCCCGCAACGCGAGGGGCTTTGAGAGATCGATCCAGATTGTCGCGCCTTCCAAATCGGAGCGAGAGGTGAAGCGGCTTGGCCGCTCCAACATCAACGCTTGGAGAACTGGAAGCGACGACGGGCGCCGGCCTGGCCGTACTTCTTGCGCTCGACCTCGCGGGCGTCGCGGGTGAGCATGCCAAGGTCGCGGAGCACCGGGTCAAGCGCGGGGTCCATCGCCACAAGAGCGCGGGCGACGCCGAGGCGGATGGCCTGGGCTTGGCCCATGAACCCGCCGCCGTGGACGCGGGCGATGACCTCGAAGCGGCCTTCGCCGCCGGTCGCCTTGAGGGCGGCGTAGCAGTCCGCGCGATCGCGGGCCTCGGTGAAGAACTCTTCCACCGACTTGGTTTTGTCGTCCGGGCGGACGATCGTGAACTTCGGCTGGCCCGTCACGGGGCGCAGGCGCACGCGGGCGACGGCGGTCTTGCGGCGGCCGGTGCCCCACCACCAGCCGCGCTTGTCCGCGGGCTTGGGTGTCTTGATCGGACGGGTGTTCTCGCTGGGAGTCGTCGTATCCATCGATGGCCTCTTCATTCACCCCGGGGCGAGCGCCGCCGGGGCGGGATTGTGCGGGTTAGATCTTGATCGCCACGGGGTTCTTGTCCGCGTGCGGATGCTCCGCGCCCGGATACACCATCAGGTTCTTGAGCACCATCCGCGACATGCGGTTCTTGGGCATCATGCGACGCACGGCGTCCTGCACCAGCTTCTCCGGCTTGCGCTGACGCACCGAGCCGTAGCTCTCCATCTTCAGGCCGCCCGGATACTCCGTGTAGCGCTGCTTCATCCGCTGCTCGGCCTTGCGACCCGTCAGGCCCACCTTCGTGGCGTTGGTCACCACGACAAAGTCGCTGCAATCAACGTGCGGCGTGTAGTCCGGGCGGTGCTTGCCCATCAGCACGATCGCCACCTCGGCGGCCAGACGCCCCAGCGGCACGCCCTCCGCGTTCACCACGCGCCAGGTCTTCTTCATCGTCCCGGGCTTGGCCAAAAATGTGTCCCGACGCATCATCCGACACCTCCGACACTCGCCCGACCCGACACGCCGAAGCGCCCGAACCGAACGATGAAGTTCCCGCGATGCCGGGCGGCCCAGACGAGCGAATCCACGCTCCGGGTCACGCGACGCCGCGCTGCTCGCCGCCTACCGGGCGGGGCGGGCCGGCCTTCGCGTTCACGGTTGTGTTCGCGGGGCCGACATGTTTTCCATCAGAGCCCGGGCCATCCGAAGCCCGGGACAAGAGGGAAAGAAGCATAGGGCATGCCAATCCGTGGTCAAGAAAACGCCCCAAGATGCCTGTTTGTAGAATGGATGGGTACCCTATGATTTTCTGGGTTTCTGTCTTCCCAATTCCGAAGTTGTGCAGACAAGCTCAACCTTTGAGGCCGAGACAGGGATCTCAAAGATCGATGGTTTACGCGGAGTCGATGCCAAGACGATGTGTGGCCAAACCTTGACCGTTTTCCATGCCCGCTCCGACCAAGGCAGGTCGCTCCAGCTTGCGGCAAAGAGGAAGAACGAAAGGGGCGAATCTCGAAGTACCTGCAGCTCGGCAGGGTTCTTCAGGATGCGACCGTCGCCCGAAATCACGGCGGGTATCGGCGACCACTTGGAGATTTCGCGGAGCCACTCCGTATCGGGGGTGGTCTTGTCGAACTTGTCGTCAAGATAAACGACCGTGTTCTCGCGGTCGTAGCAATCGAGCATTCGCGCCAGACGCTCTGGCACATTTCGGTCGATGAAGAAGTCCATCAGGCTGCGTACTTCTGTTCGAAATCGACAGCAAGTCTCACCGATTCCGGCGAGATGCGAAAGAGATCGGCGACCAAATCGACGTTCTTTGCGTTTGCCCAATAGGCGCGAGCAATCGCGAACGTGGTCGTGCCTTCGCTGGCCACAACCGGTTTTCCAAATGCGCGTGACGGGTCGAGTACAACGCCTCTCGCGATGTTCCATCGCATCGCCGTATTCGAGTCATTGGAATACTCGATCTGCCTTAGATACGGCTCGAGGATTTCAGGCATGGCGCGTTGGCCGGTCAACACCTCTTCGAGGTGGTGGTCGCCCATCCCAGTCAACGTGTGCATAAAGACCGTCCGCCCGTCCGTCAGAAGTTGACGATGGCAGAACGGATGGGGTGTATCGAGATCCCTTTGCAGGCGAGAATAGACTTGGCGCACCGTCTGGAGAGAAACCCCCTCTTCGCGGAATCGCCCAACGACCAACAGGTCGACCAGGTCTAAAAACGACAGGGCAAATCGTCCCCGCACGGTAGGGATGTCCGACGAAAGAAACTTGCCCCGCCGATCCTTGCCCGCACCAACTAGCCAGCGACTCGCTGTGCGCGAATTCACCTCGGCGAAGCGAGATGCTTCCTGAACGCCGTATGAACCTGTGCCCAGCAGAGTCGTCACGTCTAGTACCCCTCGATTGACACTATAGCTATTCGGCGCAACCCCCTCCCGGATACGCGAACAAGGTCCATTTTGTAGCTTTGTCGCGAGAATTGACTGCCCAGAGGCCCCCGAGCGTCGTAAGCGGGCTGTCGATTCTGTTCCGTGAGTACTTCCTGCCGATGATTCAACATGCCCGAATTCCCGCCCAACCCGTTTTCCCATCCGACACCGGCCGCGGTCCTCGACGGCACGCCCCCCACGCCGCCCGTCGCCACCGATCGGCTCCCCGACCCGGGCTCGCCCGGTCGTCGCTCCGTCGCGCTGCTGCTGGTCGCGATCCTGACGATCGCAGTCGCGGTGGTGCAGCGCCTTGACCACGCGCCGGCCGCGGCGCCCGACCCCAAGTCCGCCGCGATCATCCACGGCTCGGACGAGGTCGACCTCATGGGCCGCCTGTTCGTAAAGCTCGGGCTGTTCTTCAAGGCCGCCAGCCCCGGCGCGCCGGTCGAAATGTACGCCGAGTTCGTCGACGAGCAGGCCAAGCTCGGCACGCCGACCGATCGCGTGTGGGCCGCAATCGCCGCAGGGGAACTCAGCAACACCGACGCCGCCAAGTCCAGGCTCGAAAAAGTCACCGCCGAACTCGATGCACCGCCGGACCCTGCGACAACCCCGGCGCCCAACCCCGCGTCAAATCCCGCCGCACCAACCGACGAGGCCAAGGACGCGCTGCGCAAGGACATCCAGTCGCTGAACCTCATCTACGAAGGGCGGGCCGCGGAACTCACGCAGGAGCAACGCGACGCGCTGGGCAAGAACCACGGCTTTTTCGGCAAGATCGCGCTCACGCACGGCCTGAAGGACGAAGACCCCGCCCGCGCGCCGCTCCTTTCCGGCGGCGGTCGTCTCCTGGCCATCATGGGCGCGTTCATGCTCGTGCTCGTTGTCGGAGCGCTGGCGGGCATCACGCTCTTCATCATCGCGATCATCAAGCTCATGAAGCGATCGGTCCGCGCCACGTTCCGCGCGCCGGCGCGCGGAGGGAGCGCGTACCTGGAGGCCTTCGCGCTCTTCCTCTTGGCCTTTCTCGTGCTCGCGCTGGGCACCGCGCTCCTGGAGCAGTTCCTGAGATCACGCGGCGCGAACACCGACTGGATCGGGCCCGCGTCGCTCCTGGCCCACTGGCTCCTGGCCCTGGTCCCGCTCTATGTCCTCACGCGCGGGCGGAGCTTCGCCGGCCTGCGCCAGGACATGGGCTGGAACACCGGCCGCGGCGTGTTCCGCGAGGTCGGCGCGGGCATCGCCGGCTACCTCGCGGGCCTGCCCCTGTTCTTTGTCAGCGTGCTTCTGGCGCTGGTGCTGCTCGTGGTTCAGCAGGCGATCGTGACGCAGATGACCGGGCACAAGCCCGCCCCGCCCTCCAACCCGCTCTTTGATCGCATCGGGCAATCCTCCGGCCTCGAGATGGCCATCCTCTTCTTCATGGCCACCGTCTGGGCCCCGATCGTCGAGGAATCACTCTTCCGCGGCGTGCTCTTCCGTCACCTGCGTGGCACGGTCGGCGTTGTGCTCGCCGCCCTCGGCTCGGCCTTCGTCTTCGGCATCATCCACCCCGTGCCCGTGCTGCTCACGATCCCGCTCATGACGCTCGGCTTCAACTTCGCGATGATGCGCGAGTGGCGCGGGTCGCTCCTGGCCCCCATGACCGCCCACTGTCTCCACAACGCCACCGTCCTCACACTCCTTATCTCCGTGATGTCGGTGGTGAAGGACTGAAGGCAGGCGGCAATGGGCAAAGGGCAATGGGCAATGGGAAGGTGCGGCGCTTGAACTGAATCCGCCCTCGGCGCCCGGGACTCGCCACCAAGCCAAGAAAAAGCCCCCCATTTCTCGGGGGCTTGAACCATGCGCACATGCTCGTTCCTCGGGCGACTTCCCGTCTTCTCCTCACGTCGTCTCTGCGTCTCTCCGTCTCTTCCCTGATGCCTGATGCCCGATGCCTCGTTCTACTTCCCGATCGTTCGATCGAGGAACTTGACCATGCGATCGCTGAAGAGCAGGCGGTTGGAGAGCTTGGCGAAGCCGTGCCCCTCGTCGGGGCAGAAGACCAGCTCGGGGTCGAAGCCGCGCTGCTGGAGGCCGACCGCCAGCTGCATGGCCTCGCCGACCGGCACGCGCGGGTCGTTCAGGCCGTGGGCGATCATCATGGGCACCTTGATGTCGTCGATGCGGTTGATGGAAGAGACGCTGGCGAGGAACTCGGGGTCCGAGAGCGGGCCGTACTCGACCTCGCGCAGCTTGCGCCGATAGCCGGCCGTCTGCTCCAGAAACGTCTTCATGTTCACGATGCCGACGACGTTGACCGAGGCGCCGAAGACGCGGTCCTTCGACGCGCCGTCATCGACGATGGTGGCGACCGCCATGAACCCGCCGTAGCTCCCGCCGTACGCCGCGATCCTCCCCGGCGACGAGTAGTTGTTCTTCACCAGCCAGCGGGCGGCCTCCACGCCGTCCTTCACGCTGTCCCAGCGCTTCTTGTAGTCGTCCATCATGTGGAACTTGCGCCCGTAGCCCGTGCTCCCGCGCACGTTGGGCTGCATCACGCCGTAGCCGCGGCTCAGCAGGAACTGCGTGAGTGCGCTGAACGTCGGGCGGTGCTGGCCTTCCGGGCCGCCGTGATAGTTCACGACGAACGGGATCGGCGTGCCCTCCTTGTAGCCCGGTGGCGTCCAGAGGAACGACGGGATCTCCAGCCCGTCAAAGCTGGTGTACTTGACCAGCCTGGGCAGCGGGAACGCCGAGAGGTCGATCCCCTGCGTGTCGGTGAAGGTGTTCTGGCGCGGCGCGTCGCCGGCCTTGTCGATCGTGTAGGTGAGGCCCGGCGTCTGCGCGTTGCTCAGGGTGTAGCTCAGGCGCCCCTTCCGCGTGTCGCCGATCGACACCACGCCCTTGGGGATGTCGGGGAGCGCCATCTTCTTGAAGCTCGGCAGTTCGTACACCGACGCCTCGCCGTAGCCGTCGCGATTGACCGACACGATCAGGCGATTCCGCTCGTGATCGATCCCCGCGCCGTCGAGCTCGAAGCCCGCCAGCTCCTTGATCGGCTCGCTCACCGCGCCCGTCGCAAGGTCCTTCAGCACCAGCTTCTTCACGTCGGCGTCGGCGTCGGTCAGCAGGAGCACGCTCTTCTCGCCGGGCATGTAGCCGACGACGTCGTTGGCCGACGTGCCCTCCTTGGGCTTGACCGAAAGCTCGGTCAGCTTGCCCGTGGTCGCGTCGAGCTCGTGAACGCTGCTGTCGGAGATCGACCGGTACTGCGCCACCAGGTAGCGCTTGGCGTCCTTGGTCACGTCGCCGGCCGACCAGCTCCCTTCCTTGGAGAGGAGCTGGGTCACCTTGCCGTCCGCCAGGTCGTAGCGATAGATGTAGAAGTCGCTCGGGCTCTTGTCGTTGCCCGTGAAGATGAACCCCGAGCTGTCGTCCAGCCACGCGTTCACGGCGTACTGCACCTTGGGGTTCTCGACCAGCGGCTTGAAGCCGCCCTCGGGCTTCAGCAGCGAGATCTGCGTGTTCTCGTTGCCGCCCACGGCGTGGAAGAGCAGCACGGCCTTGCCGTCGGGCGAGAGCGAGTACCCCGACAGGCCGTCCTTGAAGTCCGTGAGCTTCTGCCCGACCGAAGACTTGCCGACCTGGTCGGCGGGCACGCGGTAGAGCTGCCACACGCCGTCCGGCCAGTCACGGACGTACATCGAGCCGTCCGCCGCGATCGTCGCCGAGCCCGGCGTGCGGATCTTCAGGAACTGCTCGATGGTGGGGGAGCCGCTCTTGAGGGCCGTCTTGCCCGAGACCGAGCCGACGGCTTTGGATTCCTGGGCCAGGGACAACGTGGCCGTTCCCGCCAGCACGACCAACGCCAACACGCCCGACAGCATCCGACCAGTGCGCATGGGATTCCTCCGTTTCGAGTGCGGGGAATCCTATGGGCCAGACGCGCGCCGGTTGCGAAAACCGTGCCGGGAGGCGGAAGACCCCCTTTTCTCGGGCCTGCCGGGTGAGGACGTGCGGCGCGATTTGCGAACCTCTGGCCGGGCCTTGCTCGAATAGACCCCCGGAAGCGCCGATAACTGGTGTGCCATGCCCAGCACCCCCAACACCGATCTCTCCCGCGAGCTGCTCGACCACATGCAGCGCATCAAGGCCAAGGCCGCCGAATACGGCCTGGACTTCCCCGAAGTCGTCTTCGAGGTTCTTCCCTTCGACACCATGAACCAGATTGCCGCGTACGGCGGCTTCCCCACCCGCTTCCCGCACTGGAAGTGGGGCATGGAGTACGAGCGCCTGAGCAAGCGCGACGCCTACGGGCTCGGGCGCATCTACGAGATGGTCATCAACAACGAGCCCTGCTACGCCTACCTGCAAGAGTCCAACGCCGTCACCGATCAGAAGCTCGTGATGGCCCACGTCTATGGACACGCCGATTTCTTCAAGAACAACTTCTGGTTCGGCAAGACCGACCGCAAGATGATGGACCAGATGGCCAACCACGCGACGCGCGTGCGCCGCCACGTGGAGCGCCAGGGCCAGGACACCGTCGAGCGATTCCTTGACCTGTGCCTCACGATCGAGCACCTGATCGACCCGCACTCGATGTTCGTGCAGCGCGAGGCGTACGCCGGCAAGGCGCGCGAGCCCGAGGCCTTCACGCCCGACCGCCTGCCCGCCAAGGACTACATGGACCCGTTCGTCAACCCGCGCGCGGAGATGGAGCGCCAGCGCCGCGAGCACGAAGAGAAGCAGAAGGCCGCCAAGGCCAAGTTCCCCAAGGAGCCGACGCGCGACGTTCTCCAGTTCCTGCTGCGCTACGCGCCGCTCGAAGAGTGGCAGCAGGACATCCTCTCGATCATCCGCGACGAGGCGTACTACTTCTCGCCCCAGGGCATGACCAAGATCATGAACGAGGGATGGGCCACCTACTGGCACTCCAAGCTCATGACCCAGCACTTCCTGGAGGCCCGAGAGATCGTCCACTACGCCGACCAGCACTCGGGCGTTGTCCACATGCCGCCGGGCGGCTTCAACCCCTACAAGATCGGCGTCGAGCTGTACAAGGACATCGAACGCCGCTGGAACATGGGGCAGCACGGCCCGGCGTGGGAGCGACTCGACTCCATCGGCGCCAAGGAGCGCTTCGACGACAAGTCCATGAAGGGACGCGACAAGATCTTCGAGGTGCGTCGCATCTACAACGACGTCAACTTCATCGACGAATTCCTCACGCCCGAGTTCGTCGAGAAGCACCGCATGTACCAGCACAAGCGCGACCCCCAGACCGGCGAGCTGAAGGTCGTGTCGCGCGATTTCCAGCGCGTCAAGACCACGCTGCTCCACCACCTGACCAACATGGGCCAGCCGTTCATCTACGTCGTCGACGCCAACTACCTGAACCGCGGCGAGCTCTTCCTGGCGCACCGCTTCAGCGGGCTGGAGGTCGACGCGGGCAAGGCCGTCGAGGTCCTCCGCTCGCTCCGCCTGCTCTGGGGGCGTCCGGTGCACCTGCAGGCGCGCATCAACGAGGAGATGTACCTCGTCTCGCTCGAACAGCCCGACGATCGCCCGAAGAAGGAGCGCGTGAGCGAGGACACCCCGCCGCCGGCCCACATGATCGTGTAGGCTCACACGTCGGAGACGTGCATGACCAGCGTCCAGTCACCCGCGGACAAGCCGGGCTTCCGCTTCGATCCGCGCCTGGCCGCGGGCGTGCTCGCCGTTCTCGCGCTCTCCGGCGTCGGCCTGTGGTTTCTCTTCCGGCATCTGGCCTCGCTCGACAACTCGCCCGCGGAGCACCAACGCATTGGCACGCCATTGTTCGCCGGGGCCGCTGCGTGCTTCATCGGGTGCGTCGCGGCGGCACGAATGTCCTTCCCCGGGTCGAAAGCCGCCCTTGTTCTGGCCGCCCTGTCCGTTGTCTGCTGGATCGCGCCCACGCCCTTCGGCATAACGCGCCTGCTGAGTTATGTCTGCATCGGCGTTCTGGCGGCACGACACTTGGTCGGCGCGATCGCGTCGTGCCGCTGTGTTCCCTTGCCCGACGTTGCGGCGGACCCCGCGACGCTGCGTCGGGGGCGGGAACGCCGCCGCGCCGCGTGGTTCTCGGTGGTCGGTGTGATAACCGGAGGCGTGGGTCTCCTGCTCCTCATCAAGGCCGACGCCCTCGGCTGGGCCGCCGCGATTGATTAGGCGCACGCAACACCGCGTGGTAAACTTCCCGCATGGCCGGCAACACGCGGCGGCGTGGCACACAACCCCTCGACGACGGACCATCCACCGACGACATTGATCGCTTCTCGGGCGTGACCACGTCGTGCCCGGCCTGCGGCACGGAGATTCACGACGACGTCGAGATCTGCTGGAAGTGCGGGCACGCCATCGGCGACCCCGCGGACCAGCGCTCGCCCGTCTGGATCGTCGTGGCGATCGCGCTCGTCCTTGGCGCGATGCTCTTCTGGGTGACGAGGTTCTGACCCACGAGCCCGAAGCGCGAGCGAGGGTTCTTGGGTGGCCCGGCGGTCTGCGCCGGCGTGTTGTGGTGCTCGTCCCCTCCGTGCCCCACCGTGTCCCTCCGTGGTGAGTGCCCCGCGTCGATTCACCTTGCGAACGCGAGCCTCACAGCGGACAATGAAATCGCGTCGGCGCGGTTCCCAAGGCTTCACATGGGTCCATTCACGCGGGGTGCTGCATGAAGCTCGATCGCACGTCCCTCCAACGTACCGCCAAGCCCTCCCGGGGAATCACGCTGTTCGCCGTCGTGGCCGCCGCCGCGATGGGCGTTGTGCCCGACGCGCTGGCTCAGAACGCGCTGCCCGAGACGCCATCCAAACAACCCGCCAAGGTGCCGCCGACCCCGCCGTCGTCGCAACCCGCCGCCAATCCGCTCGGCGGCCCGAAGATCGACGCGCCGACGCAGTCAGCGCCGTCGCTGGTCTCGTCCGATTTCAACGGCACGGTCCGGCGTCTTGAAACCACGCCCGAGGAGGCGGCCGTGGCGCTCCTGAAACTCAGCGGCGAAGCCAAGGAGCGGGTCGACGCGCTCTTCGCCAGGCGCGGCAAGGCGATCGAGGAGTTCGTGACCGGCAACCTCGACCTGCTCACCAAGCTCGACACCGCGGGGAAGACCAACAACAAGCGCGACCAGCTCATGCTCGGTCTCGAGGCGTTCCAGAAGCTCAACGCGGTGTGGAAGGACGGCACGCTCTTCGATCAGGTCAAGGCGCTGCTCCCCGAGGACCAGCGTGCGGAGTTCGAGCGTCTCGTCACCAACTACTGGAACGCGCTGGTCGAAGAGGGCAAGAACATCCCCAACGAAGACGGCAAGAAGCGCGGGCGGTTCGAGATCGTCGCGGGCGAAAGGCTGCAGGCGTTCGTGGGCGAGATCGGGCGCGCGTTCGAGCGCGGCGTGAAGTCGGGCCGCCTCATCGCCGAGTTCGTGCTCAAGGACCTGAACCTCTCCGACGCGCAGAAGGCCCGCGTGCGCGAGATCATCGACTCCGAGGCGGCCGAGGCCCCGCTCAAGGAAGACGACAAGCGCTACGAGGGCCTGTTCCTTAAGATCCTCGGCATCCTCGACGAGCAGCAGCGCACCGCCATCATCAAACGATTCCGGGGTGAATGATGAAATACATTCTTGTATTCGGCGCGGCAGCCCTGTGCGCGACAGGCTTGTGCGCGGCGGCGCTGTACGCGGCTGCCGGGCTCGCGGACGAGCCACCCGCGACACAACCGCTCGCCGGCCCGACGATCCGCGACGATCATCCGTCGATCGTTGAACGCGACATGACGGGCAATCTCCGCCCGGTCGAGTTCACGCCCGAGCGCGTCGCGGTCGCGAAGCTCTCGCTCGACGAAGCGACCCGCCGCAAGGTCGATCACATCATCATCGCGCACCGAGAACTGCTGGATCGGCTTGTCGCCGACCACATCGACCTGGTGCTCCGGGCGCGCGGCGCCGGTGACGGCACGCCCGCCATGGAACAAGCGTGGATCATCGCGGCGGCGCTGCAGGCGTTCCGCCCCGCGATCGAAGGCCCGTCGCTGTGGGAACAAATCTCGCCCGTGCTCGGCGCGGCCGAGCGCGACCGGTTCGACGCGATGATGCGCGAGTACTGGGACGCCGTGTTCCACCAGGCGACCGGCGGGCGCGAGCCGACCACGCTCGAGAGAACCATCATCGGTGCGCGCCATCGGCTTGCGGTGCTGGGCGAGGAAATCCGGCTCGCGGTCGACGGCCTTGGAAACAGCGGAGCGCTCCTGGTGCGCGCCATGACCAGCGGGCTCGTGCTGTCCCGTTCGCAGGACGATCGCCTGGCGGAGATCGCGCGAGAGTTCGACACCGCGACGCTGCACCAGCCTTCCGGCGACGATCACAAGCGCTTGCTGCTGCAGGTGTGCGCCGTGCTGGACGAGGATCAGCGCCGGGTCGTGCTTGCCCGCGTGCCGAAATGATCGAGCTGTGTGACACGAACCCGCGCCAGCCCCTGTTCCCATGCCATTTCGTCGCCCCTGCGTGTTCTCTTCACCAGCGCCTCGTGCCCAGCGCCTTCTCTTATCTCACCAGCAGGAAGAGCGGCGCCAGCACCAGCAGCACGTCGAGCGGCGCGAGGCTCCACGCCGCGATCGCCAGCGCGAGCTTCGCGCGGCGCGAGCGCCGCTCGATCCACGCGGTTCGCGTCAGGTACACCCACGCCAGCAGCGGATACGCGGCGACCAGGGGCCAGAGCGTGAGCTCCAGCACCAGGCGCACCGGCGTTGCAAGCTCCGACATCATCACGCGCACCAGCGTGCCGATCGCGCCCGCGGCATAGCCGAGCCCGAGCAGCGAGCCGACCAGCCCGGCCATGACCAGCCTGTCGCCCGGCATGCGCCGCTCGCGCCAGGCGCGGGCCTCGATCACGGCGCGCACGCGATCGACGTTGATCGCGCGCCCGCACTCCGGGCATGTCTCGCCCGTCTGCCCGCGCAGGTTGTACCGGCAGCGGTCGCACGGAACGTCGTGCGCCGCGAGCAACTCGCGGAGTGTTGGCCCATCGCTCACACGCCCCCCGCGCGCCCCGCCGCATACTCGCGCGAACACTCCAGCATCCGCGCGATGCGCATCAGTTCGGACTCTTCGAAGGGTTGCCCGACGAGCTGCACGCCGATCGGGAGCGTCACCGCGCCCCCTCCGTCCCCGTCCGCCGCCACGCTCCCCGCGGGGATCGAGAGCGCCGGGAGACCGGCGAGGTTGATGCCGACCGTGTACACGTCCTCCATGTACATCGCCAGCGCGTCGCCGATCTTCTCGCCGATCATGAACGCCGGCCCGGGCGTGGTGGGCATCAGCACCGCGTGGCAGCCCGCGCGGAACGCGGTGTCGAAATCGTCCTTCACGCGCCGGCGCACCTTCAGCGCCGTGGTGTAGTACGCGTCGTAGTAGCCGCTCGAGAGCACATGCGTGCCGAGCATGATGCGCTTGCGGACCTCGGGGCCGAAGCCCTCGCGCCGGCTCTTGCAGAGCATGTCGGTGAGGTCCTTGGTGCCCTGGGCGCGTCGCCCGTAGCGCACGCCGTCGAACCGCGCGAGATTGCTCGAGGCCTCGGCGGGCGCGACGATGTAGTACGCCGCAACGGCGTAGTCCGAGAGCGGCAGGTCGATGTCGACGATCTTCGCGCCGAGCTTCTGGCAGGCCGCGATCGTGTTCTTGAGCGCGCTCGTCACGCCCGCGTGGTTGGCGGGGCTCCACGCCTGCGTGGGCACGCCGAGCACCAGCTCGGGCACGGGCTCGTCGAGCGTGCCGAGCGCATTCGGCCCGGGCAGGTCGGCGCTGGTGGCGTCGTGCTCGTCCTTGCCGCACAGCACATCAAGAACCAGCGCCGCGTCGGCGCAGTCGCGCGCCAGCGGGCCGATCTGGTCGAGGCTCGACGCGTACGCGACCAGACCGAAGCGCGACACGCGTCCATAGGTCGGCTTCACGCCGACCAGGCCGCAGAACGCCGCGGGCTGGCGGATCGAGCCGCCGGTGTCGGAGCCGATAGCGATGGGCACCATCCCGCCGGCGACGGCGGCGGCGGAACCGCCCGAGCTTCCGCCGGGCACGCGCGACAGGTCGTGCGGGTTGCGCGTCGGGCCGAAGATCGAGTGCTCCGTGCTCGAGCCCATCGCGTATTCGTCGAGGTTGGCTTTGCCGACGATCACCGCGCCGGCGTCGATGAGTTTTCGTGCCGCGGTCGCGTCGAATGGGCTGTGGTAGTGCTCGAGCAGGCGCGAGGCGCAGGTCGTCTTGCCGTGCGAGAGGCAGATGTTGTCCTTGAGCGCGATCGGAACGCCGGCGAGCGGGCCGGCCGGCTTGCCCGACGCGATGTCGGCGTCGACGCGCCGCGCCTGCGCGAGCGCGAAATCGTGAAAGACCTGGGTGAACGCGTTGAGGCGCGCGTTGTCGCGGTCGATGACGCCCAGCGATTCGCGCGTCACGCTCTCGGCGGTGATCTCCCGTGCCGCGACGGCGCGGGCGATGTCGCGGGCCGACCTCACGCGCCACCCCCGTCGCCCTGCACCTTGGGAATCTTGACGAAGCCCTCGAACGATTCGGGCGCCATGTCCAAGAGCGAGCGCGTGGGGAGCGTCGGGCCCGGCTCGTCGGCGCGGGTGCGGTCGCGCACGTCGCCGACGTTGACCAGGGGCTCCACGCCCGAGAGATCGAGCCGGCTCAGGCGATCGATGTATCCCAGCACCTTGGCGAGGTCGTGCTGATACGCCGCGGCCTCGTCGTCGGTGATCGCCAGGCGCGAGAGGGCGGCGATCTTCCGGACATGCTCGATGGAGATGGGGTGCTCGTGCATCGGCGGGATGGTACGCGGGGCGGAGCAACCTCCCCGCGCCGGACGCGTACAACGTGTAGGCTGGCGATCCGGTGAGGCCATGGACGCGAAGATGCCAAGGTGGGTGAGGTGGTTGCCGCGGCCCGGCTGGGGCATCGTGGCGGCGATTGTGTTGTTTTATCTCATGGTGCTGGGCGCTCCGGGTCGTGGCCGCACCGGCCCAACGCCGCTGCCCTTCATGGTGTATGAGCAGAACGGGTCGCTGTTAGTCGCGTTCACGCTCGCTGATCCAAATTGGAGCGTCGCGGAGTCGCTGGGCACGACGCCATCGTCGCGTGTCTTTTCGGTGAACGTGATTCGAGGTCGGGGCTCTGAGGTTGCACCCGGGACATTCGTCGAGCGGAGGCAGACCAGAATCTCGGCGTACGTCTTTCCCGGAATGGCCCCGGCCTCGGCGAAGGACCTTGCCGAGATCCAAGAGGCGTTGTATCAGTGGAGCCTGAACACGGGCCATGTCGGCATGATCTCCGACCCGCACATGGACTGGCACATCTCGTGGCCGGGAGTGGCGTTCAACGCGCTGCTTCTCCTGCTGATCGTGACAGTGCCGCTTTCGATCGTGCGCTTTGTCTACGAGGCTCGCGCCGCGGCACGCGAGCGCGCGTGGATCGAACGGCTTCGGCGCGGCGTGTGTCCGAAGTGCGAATACTCGATCGCGGGATTGCAACAGGAGTCGTGCCCGGAGTGCGGCGAGTTCATCCCGTGCGACGCAATCACGGCGGCGACCGAGCAACCGAGTCGAGAACAGCCGGGCGAGCACGCATGAACGAGCGAGGAACCAAACTTGTTTCGCGCATCGCGGCACGGCTCGCACGCGGGCTCCGGGCGGCGCGCAGGCCGTGGGTTGTGTTGGTGGGGCTGTTGTATTTCGCGGGTGACTTGTGGTGTATCGCGGGGAGACGGGACGCGAGATCGTCCGCTGTCGGACAGGCGATCCGTTACTTTCTGTTGATCGACCTTGGCAAGAATCCTCAGATCTACATGAGAGAGGCGTTTGTGGTCGACCACCGGGATGGGTCACCGCTCGAAGTCATGCATGTGGAGGTCTCGAGCTGGGGCGACATTCTGGCGGCGGTCAAGGACGAAGAGAACACTTGCTTTCGCGTCCTAAGCGGGACCGATTGGTCATCACGATGGACGTACGCGCCAACGTGGAGATCCCGAACCGAGTGGGTGCGAGTGGAACTCCTGCGGCCTGGCGAGCTCTCGGGTGCGCCGGTTGACGGAGCGACGAAGCGCGCCGCGCTCGATTGTGTGCGGCTGTGGAACGAGACGGCCAACGAAAAGTTCGGTACGCGGCCCTTGCCGCTCGACGAATGGACGAAGACGCTGGTGTATCCATGGGGTTTTCTCCACAACGCGCTCTCGCTCGGCGTTCTTGCGATCACACTCAACGCCCTGCCGTCGGTCACGATCGGCGCGTGGCGGCGGCGTGCGGCCCGGCGCATCGCGCGCGGGCAATGTGTCGCGTGCGGGTATGAGTTCGGCGCGGCCGCGATCGAGCGCTGCCCGGAATGCGGCGAGGCGCGGGCGCGCGGAGTGGGCGCGCTGAAGAGGCGCGTTGAGCACACGAGTTGAGGGGGCGTGCGGGGTGGCGCGTGTGCGAGGAGCACTGCTGTCGCGGGCGACCCGCCGCGCTTCGACTCGTGCCCCAGCTTGCTCGACGGAGACCAAGCGCACGACAAACAACGCGCAAGGCGGAGAGATATAGAGACGGATTTGAGAGGCCGAACAAATCACGATCAAACGCGAGGCGGCCGATGAAGCCGAGGTGGTCGGGGTGAGGTTGGCTGGGGCGGGGTGTGCGAACAAAGGTCGGTGCGGCGGCGTAGAATGCTGATTGTGGGAATTGACCGGCTCGTGCGGGCCGGCGGACGCATCTAGAAGACCTGGAAGGAACGCGAATGAAGAAGATCTTTGCGATGTTGGCCGCGGTCAGCGCGATGAGCCTGGCGGCGTGCTCGGTGAACAGCAACAAGGGCGAGTGCAAAGACGGCGCGGAGTGCAAGGACACGGCGGCGTGCACGGACAAGGCTTGCCCGGACTGCAAGGACGGCAAGATGTGCGACGCGTGCAAGGCCAAGGCGGCCAAGCAGGGCGGCGGCGCGGCGCCGGTGAACACCAAGTGCCCGGTGAGCGGCGAGGCCCTTCCGGCCGACGCCAAGACCGTGAGCTTCAACGGCCAGTCGGTCGGCTTCTGCTGCGCCGGCTGCGTGGGCAAGTTCGAGGCGATGGGCGCCGACGCGAAGAGCGCGGCCCTGGCCAAGGCCAAATAAGTTGATCGCGATCAGCGATGATTCCAGCCGGGCTCCGCGAGGGGCCCGGTTGTGTTTTTGGGGAAGGGGCGCGGGAAGGGAGCGTGCGGGTGTGAGGAGTTGAGAACGGCGGCGGGGATCGGGTGATTACCCGTCGTCGCACTTTCATGGGGGTAGACGTGAAGGTCCGATGTGGGGGGAAGAGGATCGCGCTCGCTCGGCGGTGAGTGGTTGGTGGGACTTGGCGGCGCGCGGATCGGGAGGCCCAAGCCATGATGAATGCGCTGTTTGGACGTGCGGTCCGCATCGGGATGGTGTTGGCGGCGGTGTGGCTGATGCTTGTGCCGACGCCGGTGTTCGGGCAGACACTGGCCTGGCGTTGCATGTACGGGATCACGGCGCGGACGTTGCACGCGACGGCGTATGACTCGGCGCGGGGCGTGCTTGTGCTTTTCGGCGGGTCGACGCTGGACGGCTACAACGGCGAGACCTGGGAGTGGGACGGACGGGACTGGACGCTGCGTTGGGCGGGCCCGGGTCCGTCGCCGCGGGCGGCGCACGCGATGGCGTATGACGAGGCGCGGCACGTCACGGTGTTGTTCGGCGGCGCGACGACGTCGTCGGGAGGGTGGAGCGACGAGACGTGGGAATGGGACGGGGTGGTGTGGACGCGGCGGATGGTGGCCGGGCCGAGCGGGCGCGCGTATCACGCGATGGTGTACGACTCGGCGCGGGGAGTGACGGTGCTCTTCGGAGGGCGCTCGGGGCTGTACACACTGCACGATGAAACATGGGAATGGGATGGAGAGACGTGGCGGCAGCGGGTGGCGAGCGGGCCGTCGGCGCGTGATCGGCACGCGATGGCGTATGACGCGGCGCGTGGCGTGACGGTGCTGTTCGGCGGCGAGACGACGGCGGGGCGGAACGGGGAGACGTGGGAGTGGAACGGGAGCGAGTGGGTTCTGAGTGCGACGCTTGGCCCGACGGCGCGCTGGAATCACGCGATGGCGTACGACGCGGCGCGGGGCGTGACGGTGTTGTTTGGCGGGCACGACGGTGCGCCGGACGGGGAGACGTGGGAGTGGAAGGGGGGTGGGTGGTCCTTGGTTGCGACGGGAGTTCCCGAAGGAAGGTGGATGCACTCACTGACGTTTGACGCACGGCGTGGCGTCGTTTTGATGACCGCGGGCGCGACGAGGACCGACTCCACGGACGAGACGTGGGAATGGAGCGGGGCGGCATGGACCCAGAGAAGGACGACCGCTCCGTCGGCGCGCGACCAATCGGCGATGGCCTTCGACTCTTCGCGGGGCGTGACGGTGTTGTTTGGGGGGGAGGTGGGTGGCCTTGCTCACCAGGCGGCCGACACCTGGGAATGGGACGGGGAGAGTTGGTCGAATCGCGAGGTGACGGGGCCGTCCGGGCGTTTCGGACATGTCATGGCGTACGACACCACTCGGAATGTGACCGTGCTCTTTGGCGGCAACAACGCGTCCGGCAATACCAGCGCGGAGACTTGGGAGTGGAACGGCGCGGCATGGACGCTTCGTTCAAACGACGGGCCACCACGGCGATGGTTGACGACTCTGGTGTACGACACTCGGCGCGGATGCGTGGTGCTGTTTGGTGGGGTGGATGGTCTTTCGGCGAAGGAAGATACTTGGGAGTGGGACGGGAACACGTGGGAGCCGCGAGATCAGTTCGGGCCGGCCAAGCGTTACAACCACGGCGCGGCGTACGACTCGGCGCGGGGTGTTATGGTGATGTTCGGCGGGATCACGAAGTACCCGGACTTTCCCGTTGATACATGGGAGTGGAACGGTCATGAGTGGCTCTTTCGCACGAGCCAGGGTCCGACAGCGCGCATCGGATTCACGATGGCGTATGACTCGGCGCGGGACGTGAGCGTTCTCTATGGAGGAGCGGCGACCTTCAACGCGGTGAGTGATTTGTGGGAGTGGGACGGCGACCAGTGGACGCAGCGGATGGTCGTCGCGCCGCCGCGTCGGTGCTACCACGCCATGGTGTATGACCCGGTGCGCGGGGCGTGTGTCGTCTTTGGCGGCAATGTGGTCAACCGGCTCGACGATCGCACATGGTGCTTCGGCCCGGTCTCTGGCGCGTCGATCACGGCGCAGCCGGTGTCGCGCACGGCGTGCCCCACGGGGTCGGCGGTGTTCTCGCTCGCGGCGGGCGGCACGGCGAGGCTGGTGTATCGCTGGCAGATGGAGACGTCGCCGGGCGCGTGGGTCAACCTGTTGGACGGCGCGATGGCGCTGGCGGGCGGGGAAGTTGATGTCGCGGGCGCGGGGACGGGCGAGCTTCGTCTGTCGCTCGACGGCGCGGTGGCGAGCCCGGGTCTGCGTGTGCGCTGCGTGGTCTCCAATCCGTGGGGCATGGCGACCAGCGAGGCGGTGGTGCTGCGGATCTGTGCCGCGGACTTTGATTGCGACGGGTTCGTGAACGGGAACGACTACGACGGGTTCGCGGACGCGTTTGACGCGGGGCGGGCGGAGGCGGACGTGAACTCCGACGGGCTTGTCAACGTCGAGGATTACGACCTGTTCGCGATCGGCTTTGACGCGGGGTGCTGAGGGGTTGGGGTTGGATACTCGGGATCGGGTCGGGACTTGTGGTTGAAGGGGCGATCGGTATTCTGTTTGTGTGATGAAACTTCCGAGCGAGGCGGTGGCGCGGTTGAAGCGGTTTTATGAGGGCCGCGCTGTGTGCGTGACGGGCGGGGCGGGGTTCATCGGCGGGCACTTGCTGGACGCGTTGCTCTCGCTGGGGGCGTCGATCACGGTGATCGATGATCTGTCGAGCTCGGATGTGGGGCACGTGGCGGAGCTGATCGACCTTGAGCCCAGGCGGGTTCGGTTTGTCCACGGTTCGATCCTGGACGATGACGCGCTGCGCGACGCGATCTCGGGGCGTGACGATGCGCCGGCGGCGGCGACGGTGTTTCACCTGGCGGCGATCGGGAGCGTGCCGCGGAGCATCAAGGAGCCGCAGCGGACGTGGTCGGTGAACGCGACGGGGACGCTGCGGGTTTTGGAGGCGGCGCGGAACGCGGGTTCGGCGCGGGTGGTGTTCGCGGCGAGCTCGTCGGCGTATGGGGATCAGCGCGGAGCGTCGAAGGTCGAGACGATGGTGGCGTCGCCCTTGTCGCCTTACGCGGCTTCGAAGCTGGCGGGCGAGCACCTGATGGCGTCGTGGGCGCACAGCTACGGGCTGTCGACGGCGAGCCTGCGATACTTCAACGTGTTCGGGGCGCGGCAGAGCGCCGAGAGCCAGTACGCGGCGGTGGTGCCGGCGATGATCAAGCGGCTGCTGGAGGGCATGCCTCCGGTGATCTATGGGGATGGCCGCCAGACGCGCGACATGACCTATGTCGGGAACGCGGTTTTGGGGACGCTTCTGGCGGGTGCGTGCGAGCGGGTGCTCAAGGGCGAGGTGATGAACATCGGGGGCGGGGCGCGGGTGTCGATTCTGGAGCTGTCGCAAAAGCTGGCGGCGTTGTGCGGGATGGAGGGCGTGACGCCGGTGTTTGAGCCGTCGCGGACGGGGGATGTGAAGGACTCGCTGGCGGATATTTCGCGGGCGCGCGAGGTGCTGGGGTACGAGGCGTTCACGACGGTGGACGCGGGGCTGGCGGAGACGGTGAAGTGGTGCCGCGAGCTGGCGGGGCGGGTGTAAGCCCCGGGGCCAGGAGCGGTTTCGATTCGAGCGGCACGGCTTCCCGTCGCCCATTCCTCATCACCCATCGCCGGGGCGCTCCGCCCGAAGCTTGACTCCAGGCGAATCCGCTCGAACGGCAAATGAAGAGAAGGCCGGGTGACAACGATTCCAACTGAAATCCGGGCGACCTGGGTGGTCCGCCGGCCCCCGGAGGCCTTCCCATCCTTCCGCTTTCTACCCATCTCTTCGCCCGGATATCAAGCGGAATCCGTATGAATCACCGGGTGCTCGGGGCACCCCTGGGCGGGTGGCGGGCTATGTTCCGCGCTTGCCCGCAAGTTCCAGGCACCACTTGGGCCCGCTGACGTCCCACTTGTCGATCTTCACGCGGCAGCGCCAGCGACCCGTCGAGACCGGCTTGATCGCGCCCCACGGGATGCTCGCGGGCGTGACGCCCAGCCAGCGCTCCATCTTGGCGGGAAAGAGGTGCAGGTGGTCCTCGTCGACCTCGACGTGATAGCCCCAGCCCACGCCGAACAGGTCGATGTGAAAGCTCTGGAACTCCCGACGCACCGCGCCGGGGAGCGACGGCTTGAACGGAAACTTCGCGGGGATCTCGCGCAGGCACGAGCCCATCCAGGCGATGAGCGAGCCGATCACGATCGCGTCGCACACGACAAAGAGGCCGACGAGGAGAAAGACGTGCGAGGTCTTCATGCGAGCACCGGAAGCAGCGGGGTGATGTTGGAGTCAACGCCGGGCGCGGGGCGCGGGTTCGTTGGGCACCGCCGCCTCTGGCGGTGATTCTTCGGTGTCGACGACGACGCACCGATGTCGCAAGGCCGACATCGGTGGCACGCGGTCATCACGCCGCCTCGTCGTTCCCGCCGACCTCGACCGGCGACGCCTCGTCCGGCGCCTGCCCGTCCTGCGAGAGCTGGTCGATCGTCGGCGCGTCGTTCAGCGCCTTGCCCTTGGCGTCGGTGAGCGCCTTGCCGTCGAGCGTGCGGATGATCGCGACGGGGTTGGCCTTGTCGTGCTGGGCCAGGGCCGCCTCGAGTTCCTTCCGGCGCGCCTCGGCAACCTCCGCCCACTTGCCGCGTCCGCGGCACTTGGGGAAGCGCGAGCAGCCGAGCCACGGCCCGCGCACGCCGTTGCGCAGGTTCATCGGCGATTGACACGTCGGGCAGGGAAGGTCGGTGACGAGCGGCGGCGGCGAGGGCGCCTGCACCTTGCCCTTGCGGTCGAGATTCAGGATGCCCGTGCATGGGCTCGACTTGTCGCCGTAGCGCGTGCAGGAGAGGAACACGCCGAAGCGACCGGTGCGCTTGGTCATCGCGCTCCCGCACTTGGGGCACGCGACGTTGACGCCCTCGGCCGCGGGGCGCGGCTTGCCCTCGCGATCGACGGGGCTGGCGTAATCACAATCCGGGTAGCGGCTGCACGACAGGAAGCGCCCGTTCTTGCCGAATCGATAGACGAGGTCGGAGTTGCACTTGGCGCACCGGTATTCCTTGGGCGCGGGGACGGTCTCGGCCTTGGCGTGGGTGAGCGTGGTGAGCGCGTTCTTCAGGCTCTTCTGGAACGGGCCGTAGAAGTCCTGGAGCATCTTGATCCAGTCGAGGTGGTCCTCCTCGATCTTGTCGAGGAGTGATTCCATCTCGCGCGTGTATCCGACGTCCATGATCTCGGGGAAGCCCTCGACGAGCTTGTCGGTGACGACCTCGCCCAGGTCGGTCGCGTGGAAGCGTCGCTGGAGCTGCTCGACGTACTTGCGGTCCTGGATCACGCCGATGATCGACGCGTAGGTCGAGGGGCGGCCGATGCCTTCCTTTTCCAGCGTCTTGATCAGCGAGGCTTCGCTGTAACGCGGCGGCGGGGACGTGAACTTCTGCTCCACGCGCACGCCCAGCGGGTTCAGCACCTGGCCCTGCTTCAAAGGCGGGAGCGTCTGTTCGTCGTCGTCATGGGGAACGCCCGCGACCTTGAGGTAGCCGTCGAACACGAGCGTGCGCCCGCCCGCGCGGAACGTGAGCGTGGGCTGGTTGGCCCCGCCGCCGGCGGAGAGAAGGACAGTCGTCGCGTCCCACTGCGCATTGGCCATCTGGCACGCGACAAAGCGGTTCCAGATCAGCGTGTAGAGCCTGAGCTGGTCGGGGGTGAGGGCACCTGCGACGCGCGACGGCGGATAGTTCAGATTGGTCGGGCGGATCGCCTCGTGGGCCTCCTGCGCGCCCTTGTTCGACGACGCGAAGAAGTTCGGCTTCTCCGGGAGGTACTTGGGCCCGAAGGACTTGCCGATGTAGTCGCGGGCCATCTGCAGCGCATCGCCCGACAGGTGCGTCGAGTCGGTACGCATGTAGGTGATGAGGCCGACCGGGCCCTCGCCCGGAACATCGACACCTTCATACAGCTGCTGGGCGGCCCGCATCGTGCGCTGCGCGCCGAAGCCAAGGCGGCTGGACGCGGCCTGCTGCAGGGTCGAGGTGATGAACGGCCCGGGCGGACGCTGCGAGCGACGCTCGGTCTCGATCGACTTGACGCTGTACGCCGTGGCGGGATTGGCGTTCCCGCGGATCGTGCGGACCCAGCGGGCCGGGCCGCGCCCCTTGGGGTCGTCCGTGATGTCGCCCTTGATCTGCACCAGGCCCGCGGCGGTGGCGATCCAGCACGCGCGCTCGACCGGCGCCCAGGGCGTGGGACGCGCGAACCGCGCCTGATCGCCCGGGCCCGGCGTGCAGAGGTCAAACTTCGCCTCGTCCACCTCGACCAGCTCGGCGCGGATGCACGAGCGCTCGCTCAGCCACGAAACCTGCGCCTTGATCGAGGGCGTATTGCCCTTCTCGTCCTTGCTCTGCGCAAACGAGTCGTACTGCGGCCCAAGCTCGCGTGCCTTGGCTTCGCCCAGCGCCAGGTCCGCGTGGATTTCCCAGTTTTCGTCGGGGATGAAGGCGCGAATCTCACGCTCGCGCTCGACGACCAATCGGACGGCGACGGACTGCACGCGCCCGGCCGACAGCCCGCGCGCCACCTTCTTCCACAGCATGGGCGACACCTGGTAGCCCACGATGCGGTCCAGGATTCGGCGCGCCTGCTGCGCGTTGACGCGGTCTTCGTCGATCGGGTGCGGATTGCCGAACGCGCGATCGATCTCTGACTTGGTGATGGCGGCGAACATCACCCGCCGCGCCTTGTCGCTGGGGATCTGCAGTTCCTGCGCCAGGTGCCACGCGATCGCCTCGCCCTCGCGGTCCAAGTCGGTGGCGAACCAGACCTGGTCGGCGTCCTTGGCGGCCCGCTTCAGGTCCGCGATCACCTTCTCCTTGCCGGGCAGAATCTCATAGGTCGGGCGGAACTTGTGCTCAAGATCAACCCCCGGAACCGGGCTCTTGACACCCTTGGGGTTCTTGCTCGGAAGGTCGCGGACGTGGCCCACGCTGGCGAGCACGACATAGTCGCGCCCGAGATACTTGTTGATCGTCTTGGCCTTGCTGGGCGACTCGACGATGACCAATGACTTGCCCTTGGCGGCGCCGGCGACATAGCCCAGCCCGCGTGAAGGACCGCGCGATCGACCTCGGCCGCGCGATGCTGGCGCGGCGGGCGCTTCCACCTTGGATGGGGTGTTCTCGCCCGCCTGGGCGGCCGATTTCGCTGAACGTGAAGAGGCTCGTTTCGCCATGCAAGGGTCCTGTCGGAAGGCAGAGGAAATGATCGGGCCGAGCGCTTGTCAAGTAGTACGGATTTTGGAAGGAATCGACTGGCCTCCGGGATTGACCGGCCGGCCCGCGCTTCGCAACCGGACCCAAGATCGTCCGACTCGCGCCCGGAAGTCCGGGAATAACCGGCATCGGCGCGGCTTTCGCCGAACTTGAGGGCGTCTTGGGTCGATAGAGCGAGTCCCGGAGTTCCTCGGTTGGGCCGGACCCGGGCCGACGAAAGTCGAGCCCTAGGATTTCGGTTCAGCAAGCGGAAATTCCGGCGGGGCGGCGCGAGCGGCCCCGGACGGAAACCTGACCATGCGGTCTCTTCGGCCCGTGGGTGCGACGAACGAAAGGCAAGCGTCATGGCGACCCCCAAGCGTGCATTGATCACGGGCATCACCGGTCAGGACGGCTCCTACCTCGCCGAGTTCCTCATCGAGAAGGGCTACGAGGTCCACGGCATCATCCGGCGCAGCTCGAGCTTCAACACCGGGCGCATCGACCACATCTACCTCGACCCCCACGTCAAGGGCGGCAAGCTGAAGCTGCACTACGGCGACCTGTGCGACGCCAACAACCTCTCGAAGCTCATGCGCGAGGTCCGCCCGCACGAGGTGTACAACCTCGGCGCGCAGTCGCACGTGCGCGTGTCGTTCGACCTGCCGATCTACACCGCGGAGACCGTCGCGATGGGTGCGCTGAAGCTGCTGGAGGCGGTGCGCGAGTTCAGCCACGAGAGTGGGCAGCAGGTCCGCTATTACCAGGCGTCGAGCTCGGAGCAGTACGGCAAGGTGGTCGAGACGCCGCAGAAGGAAACCACGCCGTTCTACCCGCGCTCGCCCTACGCCTGTGCGAAGATGATGGCCCACTGGGCGACCGTGAACTATCGCGAGAGCTACGGGATGCACGCGTCGTGCGGCATCCTGTTCAACCACGAGAGCCCGCGCCGCGGCGAGACGTTCGTCACCCGCAAGATCACGCGGGCCGTGGGACGCATCAAGCTGGGCCTGCAGGACAAGATCTTCCTCGGCAACCTCGACAGCAAGCGCGACTGGGGTTTCGCGGGCGACTACGTCAAGATGATGTGGATGATGCTCCAGCAGGAAAAGCCTGACGACTACGTCATCGCGACCGGGAAGACGATCAGCGTGCGCGAGTTCTGCGAGCTGGCCTTCAGCCACGTCGGGCTGGATTACAAGGACTTCGTCGCGTTCGACCAGCGCTATCTGCGCCCCGCGGAGGTCGACCTGCTCCTGGGCGATCCCGCCAAGGCCAAGGCCAAGCTCGGCTGGGTGCCCACGACCACCGTCGAGCAGCTGGCGGCCATGATGGTCGACAACGACCTTGAGATCGCGAAGCGCGAGAAGACCCTGCGCGACGCCGGGCACAAGATGCCCGAATACGCCGGGCACGATCAGTAAGACGCGGGTTCGCGCCGGAGCACCTATACTGATTCATGGTGTCGGAAGGAAAGTCCATGGAGTCGCGCAAGGAACCCATGCTGCACATCAGCTCGGGCTCTTCGCTCCCGGTCAAGTTCTCGGCCGACGACTTTGGGGTTTTCATTCTGACCCAATCTCAGGCGACCGCTGCGGCGAAACGATTCGTTCAAGGACAGGATCGGGAACGCGAGATCGGTGAAGATATCGCGAGCTGGGTTTACCGACTGCGTCGCTGGTGCGAGGATCATCGGGTCGCGTCATGTGTGGTGTCGCCGCGAATGGACGACATCATGGTCCTGGTGACCGCCAGGGACGAAGATCGAGGAGGCTCGCTCCACGACGCGATGTCGGAACTGGATATCGAGTCATTCGAGAAGAACGGCCTCAGGCTGTCGTGGCTCTTGCTCCGGGCGACGGAATCAGACGGGCTCGCGGCGTTTATCGATCCGGCGACCGCGCGGACGATTTACCGTGCCGACGCGTAAGCAGCACATCGCGGCGGCGCTCCGGCACCTGGAAGCCTACCGGCATCTGCGACACCAGTTTCCGGATTGGGCTTCCGTTGCGCTCTTCTATTCGGCGCTTCATGTTGTGGAAGCGGCTTTCGAGGCCGAAGGACGCCACAACAACACCCATCAGCAGAGAGAGCTCTACATCAAAGAGCGTCACCGCGCGCTTTGGCAGCCATACCACCGACTTCAGAACGAATCCATGAAGGCCCGGTACCTTCAGGGAGGCGCGTTCTCTCTTGGCGCAGAGGGTGTTGAGAACGAGCTGCGGCGTCAGAAATTCAGGCAGGTTCACCGCTATGTTCGCGGACTGCTGGCGGGCGCGCAGGGCTTGAAGCGCGAGTAATCTCCGTGACCTGCGGATGTCCGCGCCAATCCCGATCCCGCACTCCGGTGTCCGTGAAAAAACATGAAATCCGTGGGACGATGCGCGCGAAGCTCGCGTCTTGTCTTTCTTCTGCGCGACGCGTCCGGTAGACTGGCGCGACGGACCGGGGCTGATCGGTGTTTCTGCGACGCGGCCTCCCCTTCGGTGTCGATTCGGACGCCGCCTCGATCGGTTGGTGAATCAGGAGAGCGACCATGAGGACGACGCGAAACGTTGCGGCGGTGGCGTGCGCGCTGCTCTGCTTGGCGGGCCGTGCCCACGCGCAGCAGAAGGCGATCACGACCGGCTACATGTTCTGGAACAAGCGCGCGGAGGGCAACGACGTGCTCTCGGCGATCAAGCTCAACAAGCTTCTCAACGACAACCTGGGCGATGCGCAGCAGGTCAACTTCTTCCTCGACGCCTGCTATTCCGGCGCGATGATCGACCTGGCGACCGACCCGAAATTCAAGCTGACCATCCCCTATTTCCTCGGCACCTCCGACGACGGCAAGACCAAGTCCACCGACATCGGGTCCAGCAAGGACGCCGATCCGCCCGGGCGTCTCAAGCACTCCAAGAAGGACTATTACTTCGGCGGCTACACGCCGTATCTCGTGAAGCAGCTCCGCGCCGGCGATCCGAAGGTGAAGGACCTGCACGACAAGGCCAAGGCCGACGTGGAGAAGGACCCGGCCCGCCTGTACAACGAGAAGCCGCAGTCCGCCAAGGGCAACGGCGCCGACGACCAGCTCAAGATCAACGCGGGCACCAACAAGAAGCACGCGCTGGTGTTCGGCGGCGACTTGTCGAAACTCTACACGCGCCCCGTCGAGGAGATGTGGCTCGCCATGAAGGGCAAGGGCTATGACAGCCTCAAGCTCTACCAGCACAACACCAAGGCCCAGACATTTGACGGCATCGACTTCGCGGGCAACGGAACCTACGAGAACTTCAAGAGCGAACTCGAGGGCTACAAGACCGCCATGGGCGCCGACAAGGGAAAACAGACCGCGTCGATCTTCCTCGAGACCCACGGCGTGCGCGACACCAAGGACTTCAAGTACCAGGTCAACGCCATCCCCAACACGCCCAAGCAGGGCGAACTCATCACGAACGGCGGGGCGACCTCGCTCGGGCTGCTCATGGACAACGACTACTGGCGCGACCTGAAGGAGGACCTCGTCATCGACGACCCCAACCAGGTCCGGGCGGTGCAACCGAGGTTCTATGTCTCGTACTCCGAGTCGACCTTCGCGCCCGATTCGCCCGTGCGCATCACGCTGGGCGGGATCGACCTGGGTGATTTCCTGATCCCCTCCACCACGATCGGCGGCATGCTGGAACTGCCGCTGACGGACTCGCAGCTCGTGCAGTTCATCGCGATGAACGACGGGCTGCCGGAGGTCGCGGTGAATTTCACGCTCGCGTCCGGCGATTCGTTCCGCCTCGCGACCGACGACGACGTGCTGTTCGACCCGAACTACACGCAGCTGAACTACGGCGCTGGGCTGATCGTGGGCGTGCAAGGCGTTCCCGCGCCGGGCGCGATCGTGCTCGGCGTCGTGGCGATGGGCTTCTCGCGCAGACGGCGCGGGTAAGCGAGCGAGAACGAACAAGCGACACAGAACACACGGGCTCGCAAGGGCCCGTGTTTCATTTCGCCTGCGCCAAGAACCACGAAACGAAGACCGCCGAGAGCACATACGCCGCGATCACCGTTGTGGTACGCGCGGCATCGGTCGCGCGGCGCAGCTTGCCCCGCCACCGAACCCAGATCAGCAGCGCAGGACCCAGCACGATCACGCCCGCGCCCAGCGGAATGAGCATCGCGGTCCGCGGCGCCTCAAACAGCCCCCACGCTCCCACGATCAGGCAGAACCCAAACCCCATCGCCAGACCGACGAGCCCGGCGATGAAATGTCCGAGCCGCGGCTCGGCCAATCCGACCTGGAGCTTGAGCGCCTGGTTGCACTCCGGGCACGCGGGCGATTGCAGGCCGCGCAGGTTGTAGCCGCACGAGGGGCACGCGACGTCGCGCTCGGCGAGATACGCACGCAGTGCGGCAAGGTCGTGCTCGTCGGGCGTGGACATGACGAAGAGTGTAATGGGAAAAAACGTTGACGAGTTACCGCTCGCCCACCAGCGCCCGCGCCACGGTGTTCGCGCCGTCCGCCGGGCCGAGAGACTTCAGCGCCGCCCGCATCGCCTCGCGCTTCGCGTCGTCGCGCATGAGTTCAAGCAGCGTTGCGCCCGCGCGCCCCGCGTTCTTTTCGGGGTCGATCAGGTCGTCCTCGACCACGCACGCGCCCGCGCGAACCAGAGCCGCCGCGTTCGCCCGCTGGTGCTGGTCCTTGTGGTATGGGTACGGCAGGAAGACGCTCGGCGTGGCGTTGGCCCACGCCTCGGCGACGCTCCCCGCGCCCGAGCGGCTGATCGCAAGGTCCGCCGCCCCCCACGCCACGCCCATCTCGCGGAAAAAAGCCTCGACGATCGCGAGGATCCCCGCCGATTTCATCGCGCCGCGCGAGTTCTCGATGTCCTTGGCATCCGTCCGCGGCCCGGTCTGATGGATCACCTGCCAGCCGCGGGCGACGAAATCCGGCGCGTGCCGTTCGATCAGCGCGACGAGGAGCTTGTTGATCGTTCCCGCGCCCTGGCTCGCGCCCGTGACGAACAGCACCGGGCGATCGGGATCGAGCCCGAGCCTGGCGCGGCACGCGCGGGCATCTCCCGGCGCCGTCGCCGCCGCGCGAACCAGCGGCCGGATCACCGGCCAATCAACCCCCGGCGCCTCCGCCGCCGTGAACACCCGTACCGCGTGACGCGCAATCCAGCGATTGGCGCGCCCCGGCGTCGCGTCGAGATTCACGAGCGTGACGGGCACGCGCTCCACCCGGGCCGCCTGGGCCACCGGCGCGGAAACAAACCCGCCCGTGGCGACCACATCAACCCGCCCGTGCTCGCGCTTGAGCTTCTGGAGTAGCACGCGCGCCGCCCGCACCGACCTTCCCCACGAGTTCAGAAACTTCAGGAATCCGCGCGGCCTGAGCACGAAGGGCTCGGCGGGGATCACCTCAAACGCGCGCGATTCATCCCTGAGGATCTGCGCGTCGAGCGGGCGTGCCGACACCGCAAAGACGCAGCGCGGACGCCGGCCAAGCAGCGATTCGAGTTGCTCCGCGATCGCGAGGTTGGGAAAGATGTGCCCGCCGGTTCCGCCGCCGGCGAAGACAAAGGCTCGGTTGGATTGATCGCCAGTCATCACGCGGCCGGCGTTGGCGGCACGCTCGGAGTCTCGATCACACCCTCTTCATCGCCCGCCAACAGCGAGCGCGACTGCGTGCGATCGATCGCCCAGAGCAGGCCCAGCGAAAACGCCGTCAGAATCCATCCCGATCCGCCGCGGCTGACCAGCGGGAGCGCGATGCCCTTGGTCGGCGCCATGCCCGTGACGACCGCGAGGTTGATGATCGCCTGAATCCCGACCGTCGCGATGATGCCAAGCCCCATCAGGCGGAGGAACGAATCGCGCTCGCGCTTCACGATCCCAAGCCCGGTCCAGATCAAGAGCAGCAGCACGCCGATGACCGCCGCCGCCCCCGCGACGCCAAGCTCCTCGCACACGATGGCGAACAGGAAGTCCGTCTCATCCTCCGGCAAATAGCCGAACTTCTGCTGCCCGTGCCCCAGCCCGCGCCCGAAGACCTCGCCGCCCGCGACGGCGGCCATGGACTGGATCATGTGATAGCCGGAGCCTTCCGCGTCGCCGTAGGGGTTCATGAACGCCAGCACGCGCTGCACGCGGTACGGGCTCTTGAAGATCGCAAGCCCAAGCCCCGCCAGGCCCAGCGGCACAAACATCATGAAGTGCCAGAACCGCGCCCCCGCCGCCAGCAGAATGACGCACGAGCCGGCCACCACCAGCACCCCCGTGCCCAGGTCCTCCACCACGATGAAGATCGCCATCGCGCCCGTGAACGCCAGCGCCGGGAACAGCCCGCGCCAGAACTGGGACAACACCGGCGCTCGACGGCAGCAATACCACGCGATCGCGCCGATCATGCCCCACTTCACGATCTCGCTCGGCTGCACCGACAACGCGTCGCCCAGGCCCGGCACCGGCAGGCGGATCCACCGATTGGCGCCGTTGACCTCTTTCCCGATCACCGGGGCATAGACCAACCCCAGCAAAACGACGAACAAAACCGCCGGCGAAATGAGAAACGAAAGGCCGGAGAAAAGCGGCGCGCCGGGGCGGGCCAAGGCGGGGTCGGGCTCGCCGAAATAGCCCGCCAGGCGACGAAGGGGCAACCGAGACGCCGCGAACATCGCCGCAACCGCCAGGACCATGTAGATGGTGGCGCGCGAAAGGAGCAGGGCCCTCGGTGATACGCCCTCGGCCAGCACGGTCATGCCCGCGGAGTTGACCATGACCACCCCGACCGTCAGAAGGGCGATCACGCACAGAGCGACAACCTGGCCGGGGCGCAGCATGGACTGATTATCGGCGCGGCGGGCCGACGGCGCACAAAGGAGACGCGTCGCGCCTCGCCACGGCCTGGCGCGCGGTGCCGGCGGGCGCCCGGCATGGGACACCCCGATTCCCCGCACGGCCCCTGTTCGTGCCCGCAACGAGCCGCAACCGAAAAAATCGCATCGATGCCAAAGCGGATCGCTTGGTAGGATGTTCGTCGCCGGCGCTGGTGGCCCGCAAAGTCGAACCGGTGGGACCGGGCGGTGTTCCGCCGAGAGCGACCGAACAGGAGTGCGCGGCCGTGCATCACGCCAACGCCGAGAGCACAATGCCCCACCACGTCGCCGCCGCGTGGGCCGAGTCCAAGGGGGCGTGGCGCACTTTTCTGTTCTGGGCCATCCCCACCCTCATCGGTCTTGCATTCTCCGCCGCATTCCAGCTGGGCTTCCTGCTCCCGAAGTTCGGCACCGGCTCGTCCGACCTCGATCGGTGCATCGAACTGGCCAAGCTCTACGACCAAGGCCTTTCCGACGAGCCGACCGTTGTCTTCATCGGTGATTCGCTGACCGTCGAGGGGATCGACGCGTCGGCGGTGGCGGCCGCCGCCCCGGGCTGGCGCGTCCTCAACGCCGCCTTGAACTTCGGCGACCGCATCGACCAGGAGATCATGACCCCGTCGCTGGCCAAGGCCCGCCCCGCTCTCGTCGTGTGGCTCTCGCGCCCCATGCAGTTGGGCGCGGCCAAGGCAAACCTGCACGCCGATCGCGCCGCCGCGTACCGCGTGGGCGATTTCCCCCGCGACTGGCCGCAGGGCTGGTTGAGCGCCCGCTCGGACGGCCTCTCCTCCGGCCTCTATGCGACGCTCGACGGCTCGGAGTGGATGGCGCGGGCCCACTTCCACACCTGGCTCATCAACGCAAGCTACCAGCGCTTGCGGAACAATCTGCGCCGCGGGAACATCCGCTCCACCGCCGCCGGCGACTGGATCGCGCCCTACCAGATGGTTGCGTCGATCGCCGGGGATCGATTGGAACGCCACATCGAGGCGATCAAGCGTGAGCACGAAGACCGCCTGGCACGCGGGCGATTCCCCGACTCCTACCAGCGCATCGTCCGACATCTCGCCGACGCCGGCGCGCGCCCCGTCATCGTCCTGGCCCCCATCCACCCACACATCCGCGCGCGTGGTTGGTTCGATTCCGACACCGCGGAGTTCACGAAGTTCGCGACCGAACTCGCGGCGTCAACCAACGCCCTGTTCCTCGACACCTCCGCCCTTCT
Organism: Phycisphaerales bacterium; assembly: GCA_020853815.1. Lineage (GTDB taxonomy): Bacteria > Planctomycetota > Phycisphaerae > Phycisphaerales > UBA1924 > JABWBC01. Next base: position 31,469 of record JADYYE010000130.1, on the reverse strand, counting down.
CGACGCCCAGGATTTCGCCGACGGCCAACACCCCGCCGCCGCCGGACGCGCCAAGCTCAGCGAGTTCATCGGGAAACAACTCCCGCCGCCACACCCCGCCCCCAGCAAAGGCCGTTGATCCGTGCTCTTCCAGACCCCGGAGTTCCTGGTCCTCTTCCTCACGAGCCTCGCGGGCATCGCCCTGCTCAAACGCGCCCGCCACCAGCACGTCTTCATGGGCGCCCTCAGCTACCTCTTCTATGCCTGGTGGGACGTGCGCTTTGTCAGCCTGCTCCTGGTCACGTCTCAGGTGGACTTCGTCGCCGCCCAGGGCATGGACGGGATCAAGGTCACTTGGACCCAGCGACTGAAACTCGCGGCGATCGTGGTCGCGGGGTCGTTCTTCACCCTCGGCCTCAACTGGCCGATGGTGCAGCACCAGACCGAGGAGTTCTCCTGGGCCGAACTTCTGGACCCCAAGTGGTCCGGCGTGTGGGGTTCGATCGGCGCGTGCAGCGCGTTCGCCGTTCTTGCCCCCGTTTTCTATGAGTTCTATTTCCGGATCAAGGACCCGGAACGCCGACGCCGCGCCTTTCTCTGGACCAGCGTGGTCGCCAACCTCGCCGTGCTCGGCTTCTTCAAGTACTACAACTTCTTCTCGGGGAGCCTGCACGGCCTCGGGGCCGCCCTCGGGGTCGACGCCACGCTCCCCCACCTGGACGTGCTCCTCCCCGTCGGCATCAGCTTCTACACCTTCGTGTCGATGAGCTACACCATCGACGTGTACCGCAAGCACTTCCAGGCCGAACGCTCCTTCCTCCGCTTCGCGCTCTTCGTCTGCTACTACCCCCACCTCGTCGCCGGGCCCATCATCCGACCCGACAACTTCCTCCCCACCCTGAGCAAGCCCTGGACCCTCCGCGGCGCCAACATGCTCAGCGGGCTCCACCTCTGCCTCAACGGCTTCGTCAAGAAAGTCCTCGTCGCCGACAACATCGCCCCCCTCGTCGACGTCGTCCTGGGCGACCCCGCCGGGCAATCCACCCTCGTCGTCTGGATCGCCACCGTCGTCTTCGCCGTCCAAATCTACTGCGACTTCAGCGGGTACAGCGACATCGCGCGCGGCGTGAGCCGTATGTTCGGCGTGGAACTCCCCCTCAATTTCGACTACCCATACTTCTCCACCTCCATCATCGACTTCTGGCGCCGCTGGCACCTCTCCCTCTCCACCTGGCTCCGCGATTACCTCTACATCCCGCTCGGCGGCGGGCGCGCCAGGCCCTGGCGCGTCTACGCCAACCTCATGACCACCATGGTGCTCGGCGGGCTCTGGCACGGCGCGTCCTGGAACTTCGCCATCTGGGGCGCCTACCAGGGCGCGCTCCTCTGCATCAACCGCCTCGTCCGCTGGTTCTGCGAACGCACCCCCGCCCTCGACGCCGCCCTCAAGTCAAAGCCCGGCACTGTGCTCCGCTGGTTCGTCACCATGTACTTCGTCATGCTCGGCTGGCTCATCTTCCGCATCACCGACTTCTCAAAGCTCGAATACTGCGTGAAGAAGTTCGTGCTCGTCGACGGCCGAATGGGGCTCTCCTCCCTGGGCCTCGGGTCGGGCAACCCCGCCCTGGTCGCCATCCTGCTCCTCGGATTCGCCATCCTGCACTCGCTCAGCTTCGCACGCGGGCGCGTCCACGATCGCCTCGACCGCACCACGCCGCGGAAACTTCCGCTGATCTACCTGCTCCTGGCGATCGTCTTCTATTTCCTCTGGCCCGCCGCCAACGCCGCCTTCATCTACTTCCAGTTCTGATCGCGGTTCCGCTTACTTCTTCGCGCCCGCCTGCGGCCCCTGCGGCCCCTGCGGCCCCTGCGTCCCCCGCGGCGCCGGGGTGCCGGGCTTGCCGGCGTCCTTGGCCGACTCCTTGGCCCATGTGTCCTTAAGCGTCACGCTCCGGTTGAAGACGACCGCGCCGGGGCGGCTGTCCTGGTCGACGCAGAAGTAGCCGAGGCGCTCGAACTGGAACCGCTCGCCGTGTTCGGCGTGCGCCAGGCTTTCTTCCAGCACCGCGTCGCGCAACACCTCGAGCGAATTGGGGTTGAGGTCGTCGAAGAAGCTGCCCGTGCGCTCGCCGGGTGTTTCGGCGCTGAAGAGCCGGTCGAAGACGCGCACCTCGGCCTTGGCGTTCCGCGTGGCGGAGACCCAGTGGATCGTGCCCTTGACCTTGCGGACCGTGCCGTCCGGCCCGGGGGGCGGATCGTCCCCGCCCCTGGTCTGCGGGTCGTAGGTGCAGAGCACCTCCGTGACGTTGCCCGCGCCGTCCTTCACGACGTCGACGCAACGGACCCAGTAGCCATAGCGCAGCCGCACCTCCGCGCCGGGCGCGAGGCGGAAGAACTTCTTGGGCGGGTTCTCCATGAAGTCGTCGCGCTCGATGAAGAGCTCGCCCGTGAACGCGACGGGGCGCGTGCCGGCGCTTGCGTCCTCGGGGTTGTTGATCGCGTTCATCATCTCCACGCGATCCGCGGCTCCGCCCTCTCCCCAGTTCACGATGCGGAGCCTGAGCGGGCGCAGCACGCCCATCCGCCGCGGCGCGACCTTGTTCAGCTCGTCGCGCAGGCAGTTTTCAAGACGCCCGACGTCGATCACGCTGTCCTGCGTGGTGACGCCCACGTCCTTGCAGAGCTGGCGGATCGAGGCGGCGGTGTAGCCGCGCCGGCGCATCCCGCGGAGCGTGGGCATGCGCGGATCGTCCCAGCCCGAAACCTTTCCGTCCTTGACGATCTGGAGCAGGAATCGCTTGCTCATGACGGTGTAGGTGAGCTTGAGCTTGGCGAACTCGATCTGCTGCGGGTGATGAACGAGCTTTCCATACTTGCCCGATCCGTCCGCGTTCCGCCCCTGGTTGATCGCGTTGATGAACCAGTCATACAGCGGCCTGTTGTTGCGGAACTCGAGCGTGCAGATCGAGTGCGTGATCCCCTCGAGCGAGTCCTCAAGGCAATGGGCCCAGTCGTACATCGGATAGATGCACCAGGCGTCGCCCGTGTTGTGGTGGGGCGCGTGGACGATGCGGTACATCACGGGATCGCGCAGCACGAAGTTGGGCGAGTTCAGATCAATCTTGGCGCGCAGCGTCCTGGAGCCGTCGGGAAACTCGCCGGCCTTCATGCGCCGGAGGAGATCGAGGCTCTCCTGCGGGCTGCGCTCGCGATGGGGGCTGCGCGCGGGCGTCTTGAGGTCGCCGCGCATCTGGCTCATCTGCTCGGCGTTGAGGTCGCAGACATACGCGAGCCCCTTCTGCACCAGCTCCTCGGCCCATGCGTACATCTGCCCAAAGTAGTCGCTGGCCCAGAAGATTCCGCCGCCGAACGCGCCCTCATAGGCGCCGCCCAGCCACGCGACATCCTCCTTGATCGCGTCGACGTATTCCTGTTCTTCCTTGCTGGGGTTGGTGTCGTCGAAGCGGAGGTTGAATTTCCCGCCGAACTCTTCCGCCAGCCCGTAGTTCAGGCAGATGCTCTTGGCGTGCCCGATGTGGAGGTATCCGTTGGGTTCCGGGGGGAAGCGGGTGTGGACACGGGACGTGCCGGGCGTCTGGCCGCTCGTGCATTCGGCGGGCGACCACTGCCCCCACTTTCCAGAGGCGTTGTCGGCGTCGATGATCTGTTCGAGGAAGTGGCGAGGTTCGTCGGGCATGAAGTGGTCTCCGGTCGCGATTCTAGGGATGGGGAAGGGGGCGATCGGCCTGGCGTCGGCTCGGCCGCGTGGTAGTCTCGCGGCATGAGAGTCCTCGCCCCTCTGACTCTGTGCGCGAGCATGACCGCCGCGGGCTTCGGCGCGGGCGCTGCGTTGGCGTGGCCCGCCGACGGCCTGAGCAAGCCCGCCGCGCCCGCAACCCACGTCCTCACCCGCGCCCTCACCCCCGTCCGCGTCACCGCCGTGCGCGTCAGCGACGACGACGGGCGGCGGCAGACCCCCGTCTCGCCCGACGAGGTTTCGCGCTGGCTGCAGTTCGCCGATTTGGTCTACAAGCCCGCGGGAATGCGCTTTGTCTTCGACCCCGAGAAGGACTTTCACGACCTGAAGTCGACGCGGATCAACAACACCATGCCGGCCGGGGTTGACAAGCGCGCCGACCTCACCGATGTCTCGCTCGACATGCGCCGCATCGCCGCGGGCTATCCGAAAACGCTCGTCGTGTTCTTCCGCTGGGGGAACGCCTCGACACCCACGGGAAATTCCTTTTCGTCCGGCGATCTCAACTACGTCGTGGGGTGCGGCTTCGCGTCGACCGGCGTGTGCGGGCACCAGAACATCAGCCTTCTTGCCCACGAGATGGGGCACTACGTCGGGCTTGCCCACACCTTCGCGGGCTCGTACCAGACGGTCGCGGACGCCGCCGCCGCACTCCTGGCAGCGAACAACAACCCCCTGATCTTCGCGGGCGATCCCTTCGACGACACGCCGCCCGACCCCATGATCAGCGAGATCGCGTGCCTCGACACCAGGGCCGTGCGCCTGGGCGAGCGGGACGTGCCGATCTGCCGCGACAACATCATGTCGTACTACGACTCGCCGACCAAGACGCTCTCGCCGCGCCAGGTGAGGACGGTGAAGTGGATGCTGGAGCGCCGGTCGCGGTTCGACATGACCGCGCCGCAGAACACGCCCGGGCGCATCGACCCGCCGCGCCCCGAGGCGCCGCGCGAGGGTGCACAGGACGCGGGGGGAGCCGGTCCCGCGTCCGGTCCGGCGGGCCCGCCCGGGGCCGACGCCAAATCAGGCTCGATCATCGCGGAGTTTGAGACCCTCCCCATCGCCGAGGCGACCAGGGTCAATGCGTCGCCCCAGGACATGCTCGGGTTCTCATGGTACGGCTTCAGCCAACACGCGCAGCTTTATTGCCGCGCCGAGAAGAACGCCACGCTCGCTTTCAAGCTCGATGTGCCGCGCGAGGGCTGGTACGACGTGATCGTGTACGCGACGCTGGCGCCGGACTATGGGCAGGTGCAGGCGATGATCGCGGGGAGGCGGGTGGGCCAGCCGTTCGATCTGTGGGCGGACTCGATCGTGCTCCCCTCCGGGCCGATCTCGCTGGGAAGGCAGAGGCTGACCAAGGGCACGCACGAAGTCTCGTTCACCGTGATCGCCAAGCACCCGCTGGCGAGCGCGTTCAACTTCGGGCTCGACGCGATCGAGTTGCGCCCCGACGGGCCCGCCCGATGAAAACGCGACCGGGTCGTGTGGACCCGGCCGCGCGAGCGTGATTCAAGTGCCGTTGATCAGCATCCCTCTTCAAAGTGCGACGCGAAGATGTCGTAGTCGTCGCCGTTCAAGAATCCGTCGGCGTTGAGGTCGGCGGTGTAGCGCCCCGCGTCGAAGTCGCTGGCGAAGAGGTCGTAGTCGTCGCCGTTGACGAACCCGTCGATGTTGTAATCGGCGACGCACAGCTCAACCTCCGGCGTGTCGTCCTGCGGATCGGGGTTGCTCACCCAGCCCGGGAGCGTGTGCTTGTCGGGATCGAAGTTGGTCTGCGAGCGCGGCACGAAGAGGAAGTCGCCGGCCGGCATCCCGTTGAGAAGGGGGTTGGTCGTCGGCACGTAGCGGTTGTTGGGGTCGAGCTCCAGCTCGCGAACCACGCCGTTGGCGGAGTAGGTGATGCGATCGCCGTCGATCACGTTGAGGGCGCGCGGGTTGGGCCCGGCGCTGATCGAGGTGTCGATGGTCCACGCCGCCGTCGTCGCCAGGGGCGCGAGCCGGTGGATCTGCGTCCCGCCCGACCAGGTGATGAAGGGCTTGTGCTGCACCGCGCTCACGTCGATCGATGGCAGGCCCGTAATCGTGATGTTGCTGGGGAGCAGGCCGTTGTACGGCGTGCCGAGCAGGTCGCCCCCGTCGAATCGCTTGAGCCGGCGCCCGCCCACGTCCAGCAGGTAGATGTCGTCGTTGGAAGGGTCGACGCACATCGCGTCATAGGGCGTGCGCGTCGCCAGTTCCTGCATCAGGCTCACGCTCCCGTCCGCCAGCACGCGATACTTGCGGACGCTCCCGTCGCCCAGCACGAGGATGTTCCCGTGCCGGTCGTTCTTCACCATCTTGGGCTCCCAGGGAAGATCGACGAGTTTCACCGTGGCCTGGTCGGAAGGGTCGTAGGCGAACAACCCCGCCGGGAGCGCGCTCCCCGAGCCCACGCCGATCACGACCCGCGCGTCGGCGGGGTGCAGCAGGGCGTCGAGGATCGCGCCGCCCGTGGGCGACACAATGTTCATGTTGAGATTGAAATCGGGCGTGGTGTTCAGCGTGCTGGGGGCGTAGAAGTCGACCTGGTGCGCCACCGTGTCGTTGGTTAGCGCGACGATCGGAAAGATCACGATGTACTTGTCGAGCACCTTGATCTTGTTGGGGTCGTCGGTGCGCTTGATCCAGCGGTGCATCACGTCGCCGTCGTAATCGGCGAACAGTTTCTCCGGCGCCCAGTACTTGACCTTGAACGCCGACTGCGTCGTGTTCGAGTCGTCGTTCTTCGTCCAGGGATCGTTGAAGCCGACGATCGGGTCGCTCCCGCAATAGGAGAAGACGCCCACGAGCGTGGTCGCGTGCCCGCCGTTGCGCTCCCATTCACCGCCGTCCCACTCCCAGTGCCCGTAGTGCATGTTCACGAAAGCATGGATGTTCATCCACGCCGCCATCTTCTTGGGCGAGGGCGTCCACTCGTCGTTCGCCGCATACCCGTACACGAAGAAGGGGTACCCGACGTTTCGCGCGTCGAGATAGTCCACGCACCCCTCCACCGCGTCCCCCAGGCTCGTGCCGCCGTCCGGGTCCGTGTCGCAGTAGTTGCCCATCGACGACAGGCGGCTCGTCACCGTGCTGTAGTTCGAAGACGCGGCCCAGTTCGAGCTCGAATATCCCATCGCGTTGGGGAGCCCGTGATTGGCGAAGTACCCCATCCAGTTCAACAGCGCCGTGGGGACGCAGTAGTTGTTGCCGTTGCTCGCCAACGCGCTGCGACGCTGGTCAAAGTCCGGGACGCCGTAACGCCACGAACTGCATTGGGCGGCGGCGGTCCCCGACAGGGTGGCCAGCACCAGGGCGGCCGAAAGTGTGCGGTTCATCGATGCTCTCCTCGAAACAGGTGTGTGCGACCGGGCCGCCGAACAGTTCCGGCACGCCCAACACCCTGTCAGCGAGAAGTCACGATCAACCGGCCAAACTTTGCCACCGACCGACGCTTGACCTTCCGAACCCCGACCGCCGTCCAGGGCACCCCAGTCCCGCCCTGTTCCCGGTCCCGCGACCAAAGCCAAACTCCGATTGTTCAGTGCCAAAAATGAAAAACCCGGCACTCAGGACAACCCAAGCACCGGGTCTCGTGGGGGTCATGTTCAGGCCGGACGCCGCGGGCTCAACTCCGCGCTTCGGCTCTCCGGTTCGCGTCGCTCGGAAGCCCGTCTCAGTCCCTGCCGTCCTTGCGCATCTTCCCCAATTTCTCGCTGAACCGCCTTATTGCGGTTCTTGGGGCCGCGTGGACGCACTGCTATTCGCCGCCATCCGCGCCGCGGTTCCATCACACACCAAATTCTCAACCTCGTGCCCCCACCGCCCCAACCCCAGAACTCGCCCGGACGGCCATTCACCCACCCGATTCAGCCGTCGGTCGAAACCTCTGCGTATTTGGTGGCCCGCCTCTCCGAGGCGGGCCTTCCGGGCCAAGAGAGATGATCTTCGCGCCAGGGTTCGAACTGATCAGAGGTTCCATTCGTCCGGCTGAGCCTTGCGACGACTCGCACTTCGGCAACGAACCCGCCGCCCGCACCTCGTCGCTCCGTCTCTACTCCCCTTCCCGACTCCCCCCTGTGCCCAGCGCCTATGGCCTGGCCCCCAGCCTCTCCATCACCATCTTCAAGTCCGACCACACCTTCCGGCGCTCCTCGGGCGTGTAGTTCCGCAAGAGATACGCCGGGTGATACGTTGGCATCACCGGCACCACCCGCCCGCGCGGATCGCGGAACTCCGCCCACCGCCCGCGCAGCTTCCCCATCGCCTCCGTCGTGTCCAGCACCGTCCGCGTCGCCGGCAGACCCAGCGTCACGATCGCCTCCGGCTTGATCGCCGCCACCTGCTCGAACAGGTAAGGCTTGCACAGCTTGCATTCCTCGCCCGTCGGCGTCGCGTTGTTGGGCGGCCTGGTCTTCAGCACGTTCGCGATGTACACGCCCTCACGCGTCAACCCCATCGCCACGATCATGTCGCTCAGCAGCTTCCCCGCGCGCCCCACGAACGGCCGCCCGGTCTTGTCCTCTTCCTCGCCCGGCGCCTCGCCGATGAACATCAGCCGCGCACACGGATCGCCCTCGCCGAACACGATGTTGTTGAAGTGCGTGACAAACGCCTTGTGCGGCGCGTCCTTCTCGTACCGCGCCCGGATCTCGTCCAGCTCGCGCTGCGCCGCCGCCCGATCACGCTCGCCCTCCCCGCACAAGCCCGCCCCACCACCCGCCACCGGCACGCCCTTCGCGCCCGCCGACTCCATCACATCCGCGTCGCGCGTGGCGCTCGCCCGCGGCTCCTTCACCTCGACCTCAACCACCGCCGAACTCCGTGCCGTCGCCTCGCGCGCACCGGCCTCTCGCACCGTGGCCCGCGCCGCGACGCCCTCTCCCGTGCCGGTTGTCCGCGCCGGAGCCGGCTCGCCCGCTCGCGGCCCGCCCGCGCGATACATGGGCACAAAGTCCACGCCCAGAAGGCGCGCCGTCTCCGCGTGCTGGGCCGCGATCGCCCGCAGCTTCGTCGTGTCCATCACCCACTCTCCGCTCTTGTGCAACCGCCCGCTCTTCGTGCCACCGACCGCGTCTTCGCGGTCGGTGCTCCGCGATCCCGACGAGCCCCAACAGCAGGGGCCGTCTCGTTGTGGCACCGCTCTTCAGAGCGGTGCTCCGGGTCCGTGCCCCTACTTCGGCGGCTCGACCGGCTTGTCGCCGGGCTTCTCCGCGGGCTTCTCTTCGGGCTTCGCTTCTTCCTTCTTGTCCGTGGGCTTCTCTTCGGGCGTGGCCTCGCCCGTCGCGGGCTGCTCGGGCCGCTCCTGAATGCGATCCTGGTCCGTCGGCGTCACCGCGCCGGGCCGCGGCCCGGGATGCGCGTTCGGCGTCGTGTCCGGGCTCGACATCATCGGCACCAGGTACGCCCCGCCGAACCCGCCCGCCACCAGCCCGATCACCAGCCCCGGCAGGAACGCCCGCATATACGAACCGCTCACGCCGTTAGAGGAACCATTCGCCTGCTCGCCCATGTCCGCGCTCCCACGAAAAAGCCGACCCGCGCGACGCCCCGCCGCGCACGCCACAAGCCTAGCGTCCGCGCCGCATCCGATACACCCACCGCCCATACGCCAGCACCGCGCGGATCATCTCGCCCCGTGGCGGGTAACCGCGCCCGAACGCCGTGTGAAGACGCCACTGCCCGTACGCGCCGCCGAGCCGCCCGCGCGTGATCACCGCCAGCCGCGCCAGCTCATACAACCCGCCGATCCAATCGATGATCGCCTGCACACGCGAATGGTAACGCGGATCGGGCCCTCAGGAGAAGCCGACGCGCCCGCGTGGCCGCTCAAAAGCCAGCGTCACCTCAGCCAATCCGCGACACCGGCCGCGCCCAGCACGCAGCTCACGACGCCGTTGAGCGTGAAGAAGGCCATGTCGAGCCCGGCCTTGCCGCGCCGGGCGAGCACGAGGTGCTCCAGCACGAGCAGCGCCGCCACAAGCCCCACCGCGACGCCGAAGAGCCAGCCCAGGCGAGATTCGCCGCGCCAGGCAACGACGAGCATCGTGAACGCGCCCGCGTGCAGCACGCGGCTGGTCCACACCGCGCCGCGCAGGCCCAGGCGCGCCGGGATGCTCGAGAGCCCCTCGCGCCGGTCGAACTCGAGGTCCTGGATCGCGTAGATCACGTCGAAGCCCGCGACCCACAGCACCACCATGCCCGCGAGGTACCAGAGCATGGGAGTGCGCGAGAGCGACGCGGGATCAATCGCGATCGCGGCCGCCAGGGGCGAAGCCGCCAGCGCCCCGCCCAGGAACACATGACAGAGCCATGTGAAGCGCTTGGTAAAGCTGTAGAACGCGATCCACGCGAGCACGGGGATCGACAGGAGCGTCGGCCACGGGTTCGCAAAGAAGACCCAGAAGAGCGACGCCGCCGCGACGAACATCGCGGCGCACGCCAGCGTGATGATCCAGGCCTGCGTCGGCGAGATCCGTCCTGCGGCCAAAGCACGCCGGGCCGTTCGCACGTTCTTGGCGTCGAACTCTCGATCGACGATGCGGTTGATCATCATGGCCCAGGTGCGCGCGAGCACCATGCAGGCGACGACGATGGCGAGTTGCCCGGCGAAGGAAGTCCACGATCCGCCGGCGGGTCGGGCCGCCACCGCCGCGAGGATGGCGAAGGGAAGCGCAAAGATCGAGTGTGCGAGCTTGATGTCGGCGAGGGCGTGGCGCAGGGCGTGCCACGGGCCGCCGCTCTGCGGATCGCTTTGTGTTGATTGGGGCGCGGCGTTGGGCGCACCGTCGGGCGGGACCTCGGCCGTGGGCGTGGCGCTCATCGGGGAACGATAGGTTCCGCAAAAAAGACGGGAGCCTGGGCTCTCCTCCCGCCCAGGCCCGTCCCCGGGAGATGATCCGGGCACACACGCGCGCGAGCACACAACGCCGCGGGGCTTCGCAGATCATGCCGGGCAACACGGTGCGAGCACACAGCACCGTCCGCTCTCTCGTTTCCTTGCCTTCTTCGATTGTCTCTTCGTTTCCTGCACCACTTGTGCTGAACGCACCGTTGAATTTCAGATCGCCAGTCGCTACGGGCGGCCCGCGTCCGAGGTTGCAGCACCCGTCACGATTTTGTCACGCATTTTTTTGTTGCGGAATCCTTGCGATACCATGCAATACACACGCCTCGACCGGAGTTGCCGATGCCCGAGCATGATCTCCCGCGCCTGAAAGCACTGATCGACGCCGGGCACGCCGCGGTGTTCATCTCGACCAGCGAAGAGCGGGACGCGCTCGACCTGGCGTTCGCGTGCGCGGTCGATCTCAATCTCCCAGCGCAGCGATGGAGCGCCGTGCTCGGCATCACCGACGCGCGGATCGAGTCTGGCGCCGAGCCGCACACCGAGAACGCCGCGGCCGCGATGTTCCACTGGATGCGCACGCTGAACCAGCCCGCGATGCTGGTGCTGCTCGACCTTGCGGATCACCTCTCCGATCCGCGAACGCTCCGCGCCCTGCGCGAGCTGATCGACCACCAGGAGCGTCAGCGCGGCTGCGTGATCCTCGTCGATCATCACGACTCGCTCCCCAAGGTCATCCTGGCGCGCGTCGCGACGCTCTCACTCGAACTGCCCGGCGAGGAGGAGATCGAGGAAACCGTGCGCCGCACGCTGCGCGACGCGAACCGGCGCGCGCCGCTGAAGGTCGACATTTCCAAGCGTCAGTTCGAGGCGGTCCGGGCGAATCTCCGCGGGCTGTCGCGCCGCCAGATCGCCCAGGCGGTGCGCGACGTGGTCTCGTCCGACAACCGCTTCGACGCCGAGGACCTGCCGCGCCTGTTGACGGCCAAGCGCGCGATGATCCAGGCCGAGGGCGTGCTGGAGTTCGTGGACAGCCCGCCGTCGCTCGATGACGTGGGCGGGCTCGATCGCTTCAAGGGCTGGCTGCGCCAGCGGGCCCGCGCCATGACCGACGAGGGCGCCAAGGCCGGCCTGCCGCAACCGCGCGGCGTGCTGCTCCTTGGCGTGCAGGGCGCGGGCAAGTCGCTGGCCGCCAAGGGCGTGGCGTCGGCCTGGCGACGCCTGCTGGTCCGCCTCGACGCCGGCGCACTCTACGACCGCTACATCGGCGAGAGCGAGCGCCGCCTGCGCGAGGCGCTCGAGCAGTCCGAGTCCATGTCGCCGGTCGTGCTCTGGATCGACGAGATCGAAAAGGCCTTCGCCTCAGCCGCCAGCACGTCGACCGACGGCGGGCTCTCGCGCCGCATGTTCGGTTCGCTCCTGACCTGGATGCAGGAACACGCCGCGCCGGTCTTCCTGGTCGCGACCGCCAACGACATCGAGGCGCTGCCGCCCGAGCTTTTGCGCAAGGGGCGCTTCGACGAGATCTTCTTCGTCGACCTCCCCTCGCCCGCGGCGCGTCGGCAGATCCTCTCGATCCACCTCAAGCGGCGCGGCGTCGATCCCGCGAAAATCGATCTCTCCGGCGCGATCGCGGCGTCGGAGGGCTACAGCGGCGCCGAGCTCGAACAGGGCGTGATCAGCGCGCTCCACGACGCCTTCGACGCCAAAGACCGCGGCGAGCAGAACGCGCTCGACGCCCCGCGCCTCGAAGCCGCCCTGCGCCGCTCGCCGCCGCTCTCGGTCACCATGGCCGAGAAGGTCGCCGAGCTGCGCGAGTGGGCACTCGAGCGCTGCGTGCCCGCGGATTGACTTGGTGCGGCCGGGCACAAACAGAACTCAAACGAATCGCGCCTAGTCTTGCGGGAAGGCGCTGCATCAACTACGTTGTGCTGTTCATACCCCCGCGGCAATCGGCGGCACGGGCCTCGGCCGCGCCCCCGTTTCGGAGCATCGATCATGGCCGGACCTTCCAACGACGCCGAAACCCTTGACACGACACCGACCGGCTTTGATTCCTCGGTTCCGCCGCTGCACGAGGGCGCGACGCCGGAGGAAAAGGACGCGCACTGGCTGAAGCATGTCTACCAGGGCGACAAGATGCCCCAGCTGACCTTTCGCGCGGTGGTGATGGGCGGCATCCTGGGCATGCTGATGGCGGCGTCAAACCTCTACACCACGCTCGCCATCGGCTGGGCGTTCGGCGTGGCGATCACGGCGTGCGTCATGTCGTTCGTGATCTGGAACGCCGCCCGCGGCCTGACCGGCGGGCGTCTTTCGCAGATGTCCATCCTCGAGAACAACTGCATGCAGTCCACCGCATCGGCGGCGGGCTACTCCACCGGCTCCACCATCGCCACCATGTTCGGCGCGCTGCTCCTCCTCTCCGGCGACGGACAGGACTCGGCCACCGTCAAGACCTGGGATATCTCCCCCGTCTGGGTCGTCGCTGTTTTCACCCTCTGCACCGGGCTTATGGGCGTCTTCCTGGCCATCCCGCTCAAGCGCCAGATGATCAATCACGAGCAGCTGCGATTCCCCTCCGGCGTGGCGGCGGCGGAAACTCTCCGAAGCCTGTACGCCCAGGGACGCGAGGCGCTCGAAAAGGCCTATTCCCTGATCGGCGGCATCATCGTCGGCGCCAGCGTCGGCATCCTCAACACGCCCAAGGGCACCCTGCCGTTCCTCGACAAGATTCTCCCCTGGCGCCTGCCCGAGATGCTGCCGCACGACGGCCTGGGCAAGATCGCGGGCAAGGAAGTTCCCGCCTTCGGCTTTGAGCCCAGCGTCCTGCTCATCGCCGCCGGCATCATCACGCGCATGCGCGTCTGCCTCTCGATGTTCATCGGCGCCTCGATCCTTCACTTCCTGGTCGTCCCCTGGCTCGTCCACCAGGACATCGCCACCGCCGGGAGCGGCTGGATCACCGGGCCCGACGGCGTGGTCGCCTTCGACCGGGCCCAAGCCGCCGAAAACGTCATCAAAAACGTCGAGCTCAACGGCCCGGGCACTCACCTCCGCATCACCACCTGGTCGCTGTGGGGCGGGACGGCCCTGATGGTCATGGCCAGCCTTACCGCGGTCGCCATGCAGTGGCGCACCATCGGACGCGCCTTCTCCAACGTGGGCGGCGGATCGGGCGGCACGGACTCGAGCATCGAGGTTCCGGTGCGCTGGATGATCATCGGGCTGATCCCCATCTCGATCGCCATGCTCGTGGTTCAGATCGTCGCGTTCAACATCTCGTGGTGGGCGGGCCTCATCGCCATCGCCATGTCGTTCGTCCTTTCGCTCGTCGCCTGCCGCGCCACGGGCGAAACCGACACCACGCCCATCGGCGCGATGGGCAAGGTGATGCAGCTGGTCTTCGCGGTCTTCCACCCCGGCCAGATCGTGCCAAATCTCGCTTCGGCGGGCATCGCCGCCAACTCGGCGTCCTCCTCCGCCGACCTGTTGACGGACCTCAAGTCGGGCTATCTCCTGGGCGCGAACCCGCGCCGTCAGTTCCTCGCGCAGTTTTTCGGCGTGTTCTTCGGCACGCTGGCGATCGTGCCGATCTGGTTCCTCATGGTGCCCTCCAAGGCGCACCTGGAAAAGTTCGCCGCCCCCGCCACCCGCACCTGGGAGGCCGTCGCACGCGTTCTTACCAAGGGCATCGAGTTCCTTCCCGTCTCCGCACGCTGGGCCATCTTGATCGGTGGCCTGGTCGGCATCCTGCTCCCGCTGATTGAGCGAGTGACGCCCGCCAAAATGCGCAGGTACCTCCCCAGCGCGATGGGCTTGGGCCTCTCCTGGGTCGTCTTCTATAGCAACGCCGTCGGCTTCATGACCGGCGCCCTCATCATCTGGCTGTGGGAGCTGCTGAACCGCAAGCACGCGGACAAGTACGCGGTTTCGCTCGCGTCGGGCTGCATCGCGGGCGAATCGCTCATCAAGGCCGTCATCGCCATGACCGCGACGGCGATCGGACTCTTTGGCTCCGGCGCGGCCACGCCGTAATCCCGTGTCGAATCAACCCCCCCCATCCCCCGGCGATCCACGGCAGCGCGAGCATGACCTGCTCCGCGCCGCCGTTCGCGGCGATGAGAAAGCCCTCGCGCAGCTCCTCAAGGACATCACGCCGCAGCTCCGCGGACGCGTCGCTTCCAAGATCTCGCCCGTGTGGCAGGGGTCGCTCGACGCCGACGACGTGCTGCAGGTCACGTTCGTCGAGGCGTTCCTCCAGATCGAGGGCTTCACCGATCGGGGCGAGGGCTCGTTCCTCGCCTGGCTCTCCCACATCGCCGACAACAACCTCCGCGACGCGATCAAGGCGCTCGAACGCGCCAAACGCCCCGACCCCCGCAAGCAGGTCCACGCCCGCGGCGACGACGATTCCTACGTCGCGCTCGTCGAACTCCTGGGCTACACGAGCACCACGCCCTCGCGTGCGGCGGCCCGCGGTGAGGTACACACCGCGCTCGACGCCGTGCTGTCGCAGCTCCCGCCCGCCTATGAGCAGGTCATCCGGATGCTGGACCTGGAGGGCAAGGCCCCGGCCCAGGCCGCCGAAGCGCTGGGTCGCACGGTCGGTGCCACCCACATGCTGCGGGCGAGGGCCCACGACCGCCTCCGGGAACTGCTGGGCTCGGAATCGCGGTATTTTTCGCGGATGTCGTGATTCCCCGTGACGCGCTCTCGCCCCCGTCGCTTCACAATCGGACCACGCCACGGCCCGCATTCCCGCCGTCGATCGCCTGGCCGACGCACGCCTGATCGCCCGAGATGAACCCGCCCGACTCCAACCCCGATCCGTCCACCCCTCCCGATCCGCATTCGTCGGGACTTGGTGACTCCGGCGCGGCAGGCCGCGGCGCAAGCGGGCCGAACTCGGGTGGGCCTGACGCCATCGGCCCGCCGCCGTCCTCCGCCCCATCCCCCGACGCGCCCAGCTCCAATCCGCCATCCGATCCCAGCGACGACGCCCTGGTCATGGACGCCCTCAACCAGGCCCGCGCCCGCGGCAAGAAGCCCGCCCCCATCCCCATCGCCCCGCCGCCCGACATCTTCCCGGGCTACCAGATCCTCCGCGAAATCTCGCGCGGCGGGCAGGGCGTCGTCTACCAGGCTCTCTCCAAGTCCACCAAACGAAAGGTCGCCATCAAGGTTCTCCGCGAAGGCCCCTTCGTCGGCGTGCGCGACCGCATCCGCTTCGAGCGCGAGATCGACGTTCTCTCGCAGCTCAACCACCCCAACATCGTCGCGGTGCAAGACTCCGGCGTCGCCGGCGGCCTGCACTATTTCGTGATGGACTACATCTCCGGCCACACCCTCGACAACTACATCCGCGACGCCGACCGCACCATCGAGGACACCCTCGCCCTCTTCCACAAGATCTGCGACGCCGTCAACGCGGCGCACCTCCGCGGCATCGTTCACCGCGACCTCAAGCCCGCCAACATCCGCGTCGACGCCTCGGGCGAGCCGCACATCCTGGACTTCGGCCTGGCCAAGGGCGCGGGCACCGACATCATCGAGGGTGAGCAATTGCAGGTGATGACCGCGACCGGCGACTTCCTGGGCTCGCTCCCCTGGTCGAGCCCGGAGCAGGCCGAGCGCGCCCCCGACAAGATCGACGTGCGCACCGACGTCTATTCGCTCGGCGTGATTCTCTACCAACTCTTGACGGGCCGATTCCCCTACGACGTCCTGGGCAACTTCCGCGAAGCGCTCGACCGCATCCTGCACGAAGTGCCGAAGCGCCCCAGCACCATCAAGCGCGGCATCAACGACGAGGTCGAAACCATCGTCCTCAAGTGCCTGAGCAAAGAGCGCGAGCGGCGCTACCAAAATGCCGGCGAACTGGCGCGCGACATCCGCAACTACCTCGCGGGCGATCCCATCGAGGCCAAGCGCGACAGCCAGGTCTACGCGATCCGCAAGGTTCTCCAGCGTCACAAGGCCGCCACCCTCGCGGCGCTCGTCTCGCTGGCCGCCATCATCGCCGGGGGCGTCGTCTCCGCCGCGTTCTGGCGCGGCGCCGAGCACCAGAAGACCATCGCGCAGCAGGCCCTCGCCGAGACCGTGAAGGTCCAGGCCGTCGCCGATTCCGCCACGAGCTTCGCGGGAGAGCTCATCACCTCGCTGGACCCCGAGATCGCGCGCGGCCTTGACACCACGCTCCTCCGCGAGCTTCTCCGCGATGTCGACCAGAAGGCCGCGGAGCGCTTCGCGCAGCAGCCGCTCGCCCGCGCCGCGATCGACGAGTTCCGCGGCACGACCTACGCCAAGCTGGGCGACCTTACCCAGGCCGCCGACCTTCTCCGCCGCGCTCTTTCCACGCGCACGGATGCGCTCGGCGAATCTCATCCAGAGACGCGGCGCGCCCGCCTCAACCTCGCCGCCGCGTTGTGCGAGCGCCGCCTCCCCACCGATCTTGACGAGGCCGCGGCGCTCGCGGATTCGATCATCAGTGCGGCCTCCGCCGCGAACCCTTCACCCGAGGAATCGGACCTTTCCATCGAAGCGACCCGCGTGCGTGCCTACGCCCGCAAGCTCCAGGCGCGCCACGACGAGGCGCTCAAGCTCTACACGCAAGTCCTCGACGCACGAACGCGGGACGCCGCCCGGGGCGCCGACCCGACGCTCGTCGCCGCGGCCCACGCCGACCTCGCCGAACTCGCCCACGACCGACGCGACCTCGCCGGCGCGATCGACCACATCGAAAAAGCCATCAACATCCACCTCTCCAACCCGGGCAAGCGGCCGCTGGCGCTCATCGGCGGCTATCAATCGCTCGCGTCCTACCTCAGCCAATCCGAATCGACCCGCGGCCAGAACGACGCCCGCATCACGCAGCTCTTCGAGAGCGCCCTGTCGCAGTGCGATGCGCTCCGGCTCGACGCCGCCCATCCTTACCGCGCCGCGAGCGTGAACAAGTACGCCACCCACCTCTGGCGCCTCGCCCGCGCGGAAAAGGACGCGACGCGCCGCACACACGGCCTCGCCCGCGCCGCCGAACTTCACGCCACCAACCTCGCCGCCCGCTCGCGCGCCCTCGCGCCCACCCACGACAACGTCAACGCCTCGCGCCTGAACCTCGCCAATTGCCGCATCGATCTCAGGGAGTTCGACGCGGCCCAGTCGCTGCTGAACGACGTGATGCGCGACAAGCCGCCCGCCGACCGCTATCACCAGATCGCGCGGGCCAAGCGGATCACCCTCGCCGCCGCGCGGGCCAAGGCGGACCCCGCGAACGCCGCGCCGATCTTCGATTCGGCCGCGAAAGAACTCGACGAATTGTGCCGGAGCACGCTGCTCCCGGACGGCAAGGAACACGCCGCCAGCGCCGCCGCCGAACTCGCCCGCGCGATCGTCGCAACCGCGTCGTCCGCCAACGCGGACCAACTCGCCGGCGCACGCGCCCGCGCCCGCGCCGCGGCGATCCTCACGCAATCCTTTGACACGCTTGCATCCTCCGGCGCGCCAGCACAATCCCTCGCGCCCCTCGCCGCCGCCGCGCCGGACGTCTACACCGACGATGCGCACGCGGCCGAACGCAACTCGCTCGTCCAGCGCGTCACGCCAGCGAGCAAGTGATCCGAATCGCCCTTCGCTCCGTCGCCATTTCACCCAATCAGCATCCGCTCCGCGCCGCGCAGGCAACCCGTCAATTGCGCGCCCCCGTCGCCACCCTTCCACCGCGCCCTCTGCGCCGTCCGCGTTGCACGATCATCTCTTCCCCACTCCCCATCCCAGCTCTTTCACGCCACGCTCGGCGCCTGCTCCCCGCCCTCGTCCGCCCACGGATCGCCCTCCACCTGCAAGCGCAGCAGCGCCGCGTACCGCCCGCTCTTGGCGATCAGCTCGTCGTGAGACCCAACCTCGACGATCCGGCCGCCCTCCAGCACCACGATGCGGCTCGCGTGCCTGATCGTGCTCAATCGGTGCGCGATCACAAAGCACGTCCTCCCGTGCATCAGCCGCGTCAGGCTCCGCTGGATCAGCGCCTCGCTCTCGGTGTCCAGGTTGCTCGTCGCCTCGTCCAGGATCAGCACCACCGGGTCCGCCAGCACCGCCCTTGCGATCGCGATCCGCTGCTTCTGCCCGCCCGACAGGCGCACGCCGCGCTCGCCGATCACCGTGTCGTACCCGTTCTCCAGCTCGCGCACGAACCCGTCCGCGTTGGCGACCCGCGCCGCCTCGACGATCTGCTCCATCGTCGCGTCGCGCCGCCCGTACCCGATGTTCTCCGCGATCGTGCCGTCGAACAGGAACACGTCCTGCTCCACGATGCCCAGCAACCTCCGGTACGACGCGATCTCGACCTCGCGCAGGTCCGTGCCGTCGAGCATCACCTTCCCGGCCGTCGGGTCATAGAACCGCGCGACGAGGTTGCACAGCGTCGTTTTCCCCGACCCGCTCGGGCCCACCAGCGCGATCGTCTCCCCCTCGCGCACGTCCAGCGTCACATCGGAGAGCACCGCCCCGCGTTCCACCTCGTCCTTGACTTCCTTCCCCTTCGCGTCCGTCTTCGTCACCTTGGGGTACGTGAACTCCACGCCCTTGATCGTGATCCGCCCGCGCGTGTTCTCGCGCGTTACGACCTTGCCGTCCTTGCTGTCCGCGAACTCCACCGGCTCTTCCAGCAGGTCCAGCACGCGATCGAACCCCGCCAGGTTGCTCTGGATGTTCGCCGCCGTCGACGTCAGCGTCTCCAGGGGCGAGAGCAGCATGAGCAGGTAGGTCGAGAACATCATCACGTCGCCGATCGTCAGGCTCTGCTTGATCACCTGCGACCCGCCGTACAGCAAGACGCCCACCGACGCGCACGGGATGAGCAGCGCCCACACGATCTCGAGGATCCGCGACCACCACCACACCAGGATCTCCTGGCGCGCCAGGTAGTGGTGCCCCAGCGTGAAGCGCGTCGCCTCGCCGTGCCCGCGCCCGAAGCCGCGCACCACCCGCATCCCGCCGAACGCCTCGGTCGTGTGCGCGTCCACCTGCTGCCTCGTCAGCTTGATGTCGCGATAGACCGGCCTGATCCGTCCCACCCACGTCTTCTGGCTCACCCACACCGCCGGCAGCAGCGCCGCCGCCCCCAGCAGCATCCGCCAATCCACGAACGCCAGGATTACGAGCGTCCCCAGCAGCTGCACCACCGCGCGCCACGGGTTGTAGATCATCGAAAAGAGCAGCTCGGCCGCCTGCCCCGCGTCCTCTCGCAGGATGCTCGTCACCCCGCCGCTCTTGTAGTGATGCACCTGGTGCAGCGGCAGCTGCACCGCGTGGTCAAACGCCTTCCGTCGCATGTCCGCCTGCACCCGCTTGGTCAGGCGCGTCATCTGCCAGCGACCCCACGTCGCCACCACGATGTTCACCAGCGTGATCGCCACCATGGCCCCGCCCAGCAGCCACAGCACGTTCAGCCGATCGTCGCTGGTGAAGCTCCGCCCCAGCGTCAGCCAGCGCGGCAGGCCCGTGGGCCCCGGGTTGTCCGTCAGGATGTAGTCGATCGTGATCTTCGTCGACGCCGGCATGATCAGCCCGACGCCCGTCGAAAAACTCAGCGTGCACAACGCCAGCACCAGCATGTGGTGGTGCCCGCCCAGAAGCCTCCAGAACTCGCGGAACAAGAGCGCAAACCCGCGCGTCCGCTTGAGCTTCGCCGCCTTCTTGGCGTCGTCCTTCCCCGGCTTCTTCGACCGCGCCAATTCCGCCGCCGCGGCCTCGCCCTTGTCCATCGACGACCACGCCGGGTCCTTCCGCCGCTCCATGTACTCGGCGTAACGCGATCGGCTGCTCTGGCGACGGAACAACATGCGGCGAGCATCGTAGCGGCCGACCGCCAAATCCGCCTCGCCTCCGCTCTTGCGCCTCTTCATTTCGCCACTCCGCCTCTCCGTTTGTGCCATGTGCTCCAGTGCCATGTGGCCATGTGCTGTCACGCCCACTCCGCCCCCTCCTCCTGATTTCGCGCTTTGGCGATTTGAACTTTGGCGATTTGACCTCTCTCCTTACACCCAGCTCCGCCGCCTCGCCCCCGGCCGATCCAGGTTCTGCACCAAGTACCGCAGCGCGTCCACCGCGTGGTCGCTCCCGTCCTTCTCCGGCTCCTTGCTCTCGGGCTTGTCCATCGGGAAGTGGTACCGCTCCATCGACGAGATCAAGGTCGCGCAGCGACGATGCACATACAACCGCGCCCCGGTCTCGCTCGCGGGACGCAGCCGCCCGCGGATCATGTCCACGCCCTCCAGCAGCCGAAGCTTGCGATCGCGCACCGCGAACCCTTCCTGGCGCAGCACCTGCACCGCGCTCTTGCCCGTCTGCCCGTCGGTCTGGTTGCCCGCGGGGTCGACGCCGATCCACTCGAACGACGGCCACGCCGCTCCCCGGATCCGCGCGATGTGCTCGGAGAGCACGCGCTCGCTGGCGACGCGCTCGTCGATGATCCACAGGCGATCCATCGCGTCCTGCGCGCCCAGCAGCACGACGGTCGGCGCGCGATAGCCAAAGTCCATGCCCAGCGCAAAGAGCAGCGACTCGCGCGTGATCGGCCCGCCCTCCAGCTCCCACGGGAGCGAATCGACCACGTGCACCGCGGGGTCGAACTCGGGGAGCACCGCGTCGCTCCGCTTGGGGCGCAGCGACAGCATCTCCGCGTTCCACGTCGAGAGCCCGACGCGCCGCTTCATCCCGATCGCGTCGTCGATCGAGACGTGCCCGGCGTGGATCGCCGCCCGTTCCTTCAATCGCGACCTGCATTCGTCGAGCAGCGGGCACTTCTTCGTGTCGCCGCCCTCGCCCGGCGCTTCGCACGCGTGACGCTCGTCGCAGCGCTCCAGCACATCGAGCACGCCCCAGCGCAAGAGCTTCCGCCGTCCGTCGTGGCACTCCTCCACCAGCCGGTGCATCACGCCGTGCGGCACATGCATCGTGGACAGGCACTCCACCGCGCCGCGCACCACGAGCGACCTTCCGCCCATGATCGTGACTTCGCGCGAGCGCGTGGTGAGCTGGGCGGCCTCGAAGACCTCGGGGTCGAACAGCTCCACCTCGTCGCAGCGGAGTTTCTGCACGCGCGTTCCTCGCACCGCGGCCTGCGACTGCGCCAAGAGCTCAACCTCCGAACCGTTGACCAGCCGCACGCGCCGCTCGGTGATGCGCCCCTTGACGAGGGCCGCCATCGCCTCGCGCGCCAGCAACCGGCGGAGGTGCTCGTGCATGCGGCGCGATTGCTCCATCGAGCCGCCCAGGATGCGCACCTCGATCCCGGGCTTGAAGATCATGTCGAGCAGCGTGGCGACGGCCCCGAGAAACGTCTTGCCGCCGCCGCGGTTGGCCCACACGACGACGTCGACGACGCGATCGGACGGCGGAGTCGAGGTCGCGGGCGTGCCGGCCGCCAGCGCCTCGGCCAGCGACGAAGTTCCCTCGAAGAACGAGTGCGCGACATAGTCGAGCGGGGCGGCGTGCCCGCGCACCAGCGGTTCGCCCGAGATGTTCACGCCCAGCACATCGTGGAGCCATCGCGCCAGTGCTTCGCGATCCGCGGGAAAGTCCCACGCGGGCTCGACCAACGAATCCAGCGGCGCGTCCGACGCCATCTCCCGCTTTCTCTTTGTGCGCTTCGATCTCTTCGAGCCCTTCGAGTTCAACGTCTTCGCTTCACCACTTCCCACTCCTGACTCCCCATTCCCCTCTTCGTTTCTGCGCTCTCTCTGCGAACTCTGCGGCCTCTGCGTTGAAACTTCTTCCTCTCCTCCAAGCCACACTGGCTTCCTCTGCGTTCCCGCTTTCATGTCCTTCGGGTTCATCGCTTCCATCACTTGCCCTCCGGGTTGAGCTTGCCTTTGGAGTCATGCACGAACACGCGCGGCGGGGCGGCCAGCCGCTGGGCCGCGATCACCGCGAGTTGCCACGCCGGGCCGACGACGCCGCGGGTCGCCTTGCTCCCGCGCGCCCAGCGCTCGATCGCGCGGCGCACCTCGGCGTCGCGCACGGCGCGCCTCGCGGCCTTGGCGTCGATCAAGCGCCAGGCGCGCACGCCGAGTGCCGCCAGCTCGCGCGACAGCGCCGCGTCGCGCTTGCAGACCGGGGTCGCGAGTTCCTTCATGCCGGCGTGGCGGAAGAACGGCGACCAGCGCGCCATGGCGGCGATCGCCTCGGTGTAACGCGTGAGCGGATGGGCGAGGTACGCGCGGACGAGGGCCGTCGCGACCCCCGTGCCGCGTTGCGCTGGATCGACGATCACGCGCGAGATGACACGGATGTTCTCGTTGATCCAGCGGGCGCGCTCGGCGCGCGACAGGCCGCGCAGCGCGGGGAACGCCGTGTCGCGCCAGCCCGCGTTGAGCGTGGGCATGGAGACGACGAGCACGCCGGCGGGCGGCGATTCGGGATGTTCGTCCGCGAGCGCGACGAGGACGCGCGCGACCAGGACGAGCGCGATGGTCGCGGGCGTGCCGGCGCGATAGTGCCGGTGCGCCAGCGCGTGGTAGTCGTCGGGCGTGCCCTGCGTGATGGAGAGGCGCGGTGGCTTACGGGTCGACCAGGGTGATGTCTCCAAGCGTGGCTCCCTGCCGCCAGCGGAGTCGGACGCGCGAGGCGTCCAGCGCCGGCTCAAGGAGGGCGTCGGGGTTCAGGGATTCGAGGAGGTCGGAGTGGGGCGAGGCGATGACCAGTTTCAGCTTGGTGTGCCGTGCCCAGCGCGACAGCGTGAGCGCGACGGAGCGAGCGGTGGCGCGGTCGAGCGGCGAGGTGAACTCGTCGATGAGGATGAGTTGGCCGCGGCGGGCGCGGGCGAGCGTGAGCGCCAGAAGCAGGCGATGGCGCTCACCCTCGGAGAGTTCGTGGGGCGTGCGGGCCAGGAGGGCGGCGTCGGCGAGCCCGGCGCGGGAGAGCGCGGAGAGACGCGCTTCGAGCGGGCCGGAGAGCACGTCGACGACGGCGCGGGCCGCGAGGCGAGCGGGGATGGACGCGGGCGCGCGGGTGCAGGGGGTGAGGCGAGCCAGCGCGCGGAGGATGGAGGACTTGCCGCAGCCCGATGGGCCGGTGATGAGCGCGATCGTGCCGGGTTTGCTTCGATAGAGGACGGCGCGGGCGGCGCGGTTGATGAGTTCGCGGCCCGGGCGGGCGCGGGATTGCTCGAGCGCCAACCCGAAGGGCGCGCAGGCGCGGAGGAGATTGGCGGAGGGCGCGGCGCGGGTGGGGATGACGCGGACGAGGCCGGAGTTGCGGGTTGGTTTGGGCGTGGCTTCAGGCATGGGCGTGGCTCCGCTTGGCGTGCATGTCGAAGAGGGCTTCGACGGCGTCTCGATGGCGGCGGACGAGGTAGAAGGACTGGCGGGTGTCGGCGGCGATGGCGCGCATGGTGCGTCCCTGGAGGAAGAACTCGCGCGCGACGCGGGCGCGGAGCGGTGACCACGGGGCACGGGGGATGCCCTCGGCGTTGGCCAGGGCGCGGACGACAAAGTCGAAGCGAGGATGGAGGAGTCGGCGGACGAGCGCGCGGATGCGTCGTCGCATGGCGCGGACTTGGGTGTCGGTGGGGGCGCGGGAGTGGATCAGGGCCGCCAGCTCGACGACGCGGAGGGAGTCGCGGAAGGAGGCTTCGATGAGGGTGCGGTCGGGTGCCTGGAGGTGGATGGCCCGTTCGAGCATTCGGTCGGCGAAGGCGCGGCGGCGTTTTCGGCGGAGGTCGGCGGGGTCTCCGGGAGTCGCCGCGATCTGTTCATTCTCCGGGTCGAACGCGAGGTCCAGCGACGGGTCGAAGAGGTCGTCGCGGACGGAATCGGCGACCTCAGCGGCGTTCTCAAGTCTTTGCGGGGACGGGAGTTCCAGTGCGAATCGGGCGGCGTGGCGGTCCATCGGTCCCTCCTGGCACAATTCTGTGTTCAGTGAACAGCACTTGACACGGTCTCGTGTTCTCGATTCAATGAACACGAGACAGATTTGTACCAGTTCGAGAACTGATTGCAAGAGGGTTGACTGTGTTAGGACGGAAAATGTATGGTATCACCGCGAAATTGCGCACCAAAGCGGTGATGCGCGCGGGGTTTGGCAACCCGAGTCGGGGGGGGTGGGGATTGTTCGGGGGTGGAACATGGTGCATGAGCAAGGCGTAGCGCGGACGACGGAAGGGGTGGGGATGCTGGTGCGTCGTCGGAGGCTGGAGCTTGATCTGACGCTGGACGAACTGGCGGAGCGGATCGGGAAGGTGAAGAGCTATGTGTGGGGCGTGGAGAACGAGCGGCGTGTGCCACCCGACGCGGTGCTGCGCGAGCTGGCGGCGGCGTTGTCGATGGACGAGGGCGTGCTGATCCGCGCGGCGCGTTGGGACGAGACGCCGGCGATGGTGAAGCGGGAGATGGAGTCGCTGCGTTCGACGCAGGAGAGCCGTCGGAAGCTGGCGGCGCGGCTGATCGAGATCGTGCGTGGGAGCGCGGTGGGGTCGGATGGGCGGGTGCGCGGCGCGCTGGACGAGACGTACCGCTCGGGGGAGCTGTCGCGGCTGGTGGATCGGATCGCGCCGCCGGAGAGCGCGGCGGCGGCGGGAGTGGGGGGCGCGGCGGAGGCGGGTGGCGGGTCGCGCGAGCTGGCGCCGGCGAGTCTGGCGTTGGAGGTGCCGCTGATCAACAGCGTGGCGGCGGGGTATCCGCGTGAGTTCACGGACCTTGGGTATCCGGCGCGGGTGGCGGATCAGTATGTGCGTTGCCCGGACGTGCGGGACGCGGACGCGTTCGCGGCGCGGGTGGTGGGTGACTCGATGGAGCCGGTGTATCGCGAGGGGGACATCGTGGTGTTCAGCCCGCTGAAGGTGGTGAAGAACGGGAGCGATTGCTTTGCGCGCCTGGAGCCGGACCACGAGACGACGCTGAAGCGGGTGTATTTCGAGACCGACGCGGAGGGGAATGAATTGGTGAGGTTGCAGCCGTTGAACAGCGCGTACCCGCCGCGGCTGGTGAAGCGGGAGCAGGTGGCGGCGCTGTATGCAGCGGTGAGCGTGATCAAGAAGGTGGAGTAAGAGCAGGGGAAGGGGAAGAGCGGACCTGCCTCCCACGACCTGATCCCGCGCCGGCGAGAGCGACGACAGCGCACGGAAGCAAGGACCACCGTCCGTCGCCCGCTCTACAGGTGTTCTAGTGCATCGTATGACTCCACAAACGACTCGTAGTCGTCCTCATCAATCATCAGGTTCTCGTTGATGTCGGCCTGCAAGTCCTCGGCGAGGAACGCATCCACGAACACATCGAAATCGCCCGGGTCGGCGATCGAGTTCAGATTCAGGTCGGCCAGGCACGGGCCGATCGTGATCTTCCGAACAAAGCAGTTCGGCACGCTCCAGGTCTGGGTCTGCGAATCGAACGCCGGCGCGATGTACGCGGCGTACAGACATTTGGCTGTCGCACCGCCGGGCGAGATGGTCTGGTAGTCGCCGAGGTAATCAAAGGTCGGCAGGTCGGCGAGCGGAAATGTTTGCGGCGTGAGCCGGACCTGCGAGATCGCCATGTTGGCGAGCCCGAAATTGGTGATGCGGGCGAGATACACGTCGTACATCTCGCCCAAGTACGGCTCGCCGGGCGAGAGGTCCGAGTCGTTGCGATTGTCGTAGAACGTGACCACGAGCGACCCGGTGCAATCCACGGCGAGTCCGGGAACGAATTGGTCTGGCCCGTGGGTTTGCGCCACAAGCCCAAGCATGGAGTCGGTGATCGCAACCGGCGCATCGAAGCTCGCGCCTCCGTCCGTGCTCCGGCAGATGTACAGGTCGGTGTTGAGGTCCTGAGTCTCGTCTCCGGGTACCGCCCTTGCGTAAAAAGCGACATAGACCCAGTTCGGAGTACGGGTTCGATCGACGGCGATGGTTGGTGCGCAATTCCGCCTGTCAATCTTTTTGGGAACGTCGGCCACGGCGCCGTCGTAGCCCACCTGAATAGCCTGGATGCTTTGTTGTGGCGCAATCCTAATGCCTTGCCCGCCCTCAGGAAGCCACGTCGTCCCATTGTCGATCGAGCGGTACACATAGGGCTTCTTGCCGTTGTCTTCCAGATTGATCGCGTCGCCGGTCACCACCACGACACGTCCGTCGTCGAGCACGACGGGCATTGTGCCCCAGCCGCTGTAGTCGCATGGCACGCCGCCGACGGGGCTCGCCTTCGTGACGGTCCAGGCGCTCGATCCCTGATCAGGATCATCCGAGATCGCGAACCAGTTTGCAAAGCTTGCGTAGTTTCCGGTGCAGGTGCTCGTGTGTCGCCTCAGATAACCGGAGTAAAAGCGAAGAGTTCCGGGGTCACCGGCCTTAGGTCCGACGGCGATCCAAGGCTTGTCGTACGCGTTGCCAACCGAGAAAGGCGTCGCCCACACCTGAGTCTCATTCGCCTCCTTGTAGGTCACGAACGTGTCCGCGCTCGCCTTGACGCACAGCCAAATTCGCCCGCTTCCCGGAACATTGGTCAGGCTTGGATCACCAGCGCCGAGAACCATCGCGCTTGAGATGAACGATGCACCCGCGTTCAGCGAAACAGCGGTCGCCACGCCGCCAGGAGCAATTGCGCACACCACAACCTCGCTGTCGTTCATGTAGTTGCTGGTAACGGCGCACTCTTTCCACAGGATTCCGGTTGGATTCGCCTGGACCGCCGGTCCCACGACATACGGCGGGGGCGGCGCGGCCAGCGCGCTCCCCGCGATCGCAACGATTGACAGTCCGAGCGACATCCCAGAAGACATACCCCGGCGCGACGCGAATTGCCAACGGTTCGAGCGAGCTTTCATGCTGTTTCCTCCTTGAAGGAAATGCCTAGGGCACCTCATCCCATCATTGAGGACAAATCAAGCTTGTATTGCGATCTTTCCGACGCCTCTCTCTCACTGGCCCCGCCGCGGGGCTGCTGTCGCCGAGCCTCCGCGCCCCGAGCGTTCGTGGTTCAGCACCCCGCGTCGAAGTGGGAGGCGAAGGCGTCGTAGTCGTCGCCGTTGATGAAGCCGTCGTTGTTGATGTCGGCGGCGTTCGCGGCGTTGTCGAAGGCGCTGGCGAAGGCGTCGTAGTCGTCGCCGTTGACGAAGCCGTCGTTGTTGAAATCGGCGGGGCAGGTCTGGGTGATGGTGAAGGCCCAGACGGCGTTGCCATTGGCGAGCCCGTCGCCCGAGGGGAGGGACGAGGGGTTGCCGGCGTCGGCGATCTCGCCGTCGAGCTTGATCGCGCCGGTCGCGGTCTTCACGTTGTCGGAGACGGTGACGACGTATTCACCCGCGGGGAGCGACGTGCCCGCGTCGAGCGTGGCGGCAAGGGTTCCCGAGTTGTACGAGAGCGTGACGGGGAACGGAGAGCCGTTGCGAGTCACCGAGACGTCGGCGCCGGAGATCGTCACGTTGTCGCTGAAGTAGATGGTGATCGCGGAGGGCGCGGAAGAGTCGGGCGTGGACGAGCCGAGCGCCGGGGCGGCCTGCGCGACCTTGGCCGGACCCTGGACATACGTCGTCGTGGTCTTGCCTTCGTTGAGAATCCAGTCGTCGGGGTCGATCGAGATCGAGGTGGCGCTGGCGGGGATGGGGATGAGGAAGTGCTCGGTGAGCGAGTCGTTGCGGACCTTGGTGTTGGTCGGGCCGCCGGAGTGGTTGACGCGGACGGGGACGGGCATGTTGAACACGCCGTAGGACGCGACCTGGTTCTGCTTGAGGTAGAGGCGGAGGTAGTTCTGCCCGTTGATGGCGACGTTTTGATAGGCGTACTGGTACTTGGGCGCGCCGTTCTCGTAGACCCACTGCTGGAAGAAATAGGTGAGGTCCTCGCCCTCGACGCCCGACATGATGGCGGCGTAGTTGTCGGTGGTGGCGGCGGAGCCTTCGTAGGCGGCGCGGTAGGCGGCCAGCCCGTTGAAGAAGTCGGTGTCGCCCATCACGCCGCGGAGCATGTGCTGGACCCACGCGCCCTTGGCGTAGGAGTTGTTGTAGTCAAAGATGACGTTCATGTCGCCGACGTTGGTGACATAGACCGTACCGGACATATCGCCGGGGCGGCGAGCGTTGAGCGCGGACTTGTAGGCGGCGGAGTTGATGGTGCCGGTCTTGCGTTCTTCCCAGAGGCACTCGGAGAAGGTGGCAAAGCCCTCGTTGAGCCAGATGTTGTTCCAGGTCTTGCAGGTGACCATATCTCCCCACCACTGGTGGGCGAGCTCGTGGGCGGTGAGGGATTCGCCGAAACCGCTTTGGCCTGTCATGGTCTGGTGTTCCATGCCGCCGCCAAAGGTGAACTCATAGATGCCGTATTTCTCGTTGATGAAGGGGTACAGGCCGTAGACGGTCCTGTAGGTCTCCATCATGGGGATGCACTTTTCCCAGGCGGCGCGGTTTCCGGCGTTGTCATTGCCGGGTGAGACGTAGAAGGTGACGGGCATGGTTCCCGTGCCGTAGTTGTAGGTTTTGGACCAGGTGTTGTACTTGGCGGTGCCGAAGGAGACCAGGTACGGCGCGATCTGGTAGTTGGTCTTCCAGCGGTACTTGGAGCGGTTGCCGGAGAGGGAGTCGACGCCCTGGAGCACGCCGTTGGACGCGGTGGTGAGGGTGTTCTGGGCGGTGACGGCCAGGTCCATGGTGAACTTGTCGCCGTTGTCGCCCGAAGCGCCGAAGTCGCCGTCCTTGGTGGGCCACCAGGTGGCGGCGAAGTAGGCCTCGCTGAGGGTGAAGACGGCGGGCTGTCCGCCCAGGGTGGTGAACTCGATGGAGCCGAAGCCGCGCGAGACGGCGGTGCCGGTGTAGGCGATCGCGACGGTGAAGACCTCGCCGGCGTTGTAGACACGGGGGAGGGTGATCTGCCTGCCGTAGGAGCCGACGGCGGAGGCGGTGGCGTTGACGTTGTCGACCTTGAGCGAGGTGATGGTGAAGTTTGAGCGGAGTCGGATGGTGAACTGGGTGAGGTTGTTGACGTTGCTCTTGACGGTGATGGTGTTGGTGCCGGTGATGACGCTGGTGGAGGTGAAGAGCTCGATGTCGAGGTTGTTGTGGAGGACGTCGGTGGCGTCGGAGGCCTCGCGCGTGCCGTTGTTTCCGTGGTCGCCCAGGACGATGGGCGAGCCGTCGGGGTTGAGGCCTTCGTGCCAGAGGTGCTTGAGGTGGCGGGCCTTGGAGCAGGCGGGATCGGTGCAAGGGTCGTGCTGGGCCAGCGCGGGAGAGGCGGTGACGAGGGCGGCGAAAAGCAAGGTCTGAATAGTCCGGCGCGTGGTCATTTCTTCACTCCCTTTGGCGTTCAGCCAACCCCACGGGGGTACTCCGCCGGGTTCGGCGCGGGCGCACCCCGACCACCACCATATCGGCGGGCGAGGCTTGGACCAAGGGATACGCGGGGGTTCCCGAGGTAGGTTGCCCAAATTGCGCGCGCCGGGCGTCGATGCTTGTGGACGGCCTGTGGACGGTGTGCATTGATCGGACCTTGGACCCCCAAAGGCGGGGAGTTCGGGGGTTGCCGGCGATCGTCCGTACCATCCGGCGTGAATCCGGGCAATCTGGAGATTGGTGGGCTGGAACCCGCGCGAGGCCGCGAATGGCGGCGGCGCGGGCGGTGGGCGGCGCTGCTGATCGTGGCGGTGTGTTCGGCGGTGTATTGGGTGGGCTTGGGCGCCAACGGCTTGTCGATGAGCGAGGGGCACCGGGCGATCCCGGGCTGGGAGATGGCGCGGAGTGGCGAGTGGCTCGTGCCGCGGATGTTCGAGCGGGTGTATGTGCGCAAGCCGCCCGGCATGTTCTGGGCGGTTGCGGCATCGGCGAAGGTGCTGGGGGAGACGGAGCTCTCGGCCCGGGCGGTGTCGGCGACGGCGATGACGGTGTCGGCGCTGGTGGTGTTCTTCGTGACGAGGCGATGGTTCGGCGGCGCGGGCGGATTGGCGGCGGGAATGGCGCAGGCACTTACGCCGCTCTGGTGGTCGGTGGGGCGGAGCGCGGAGATCGAGGCGCTGAACAACGCGCTCACGCAGGCGGCGTGCTTGCTGGTCGTCGATGCGATGGTGCGCCGGCGCGAGGGCGGGCATGATTCTGACACCGATGGCGCGGGCGCAACGGGTGCGACATCGAAGATGGCCTCCTTGCTCGGCGTCGCGCTGTGTGCGGGCGGAGCGCTGCTCGTGAAAGGGCCGGCGTGTGTCAGCGCGATCGGTGCGGCGCTCATGGCGGGCTTGGTGGTCACGCGCTCGGCGCGGGCGGCGTTCCGCCCGAGCGTGGTGGCGGGGCTGGTGCTGGGAGTCGCGGCGTTCGGGGCGTGGGCGTTCATGGCGGAGCGCGCGATCGCGGCGATGGCGATCGATCCGGTCGCGCCGGTGGTCCGCCAGAGCGTGGGAGATTTTCTGTATGGTCCGGGCTGGCCCGCGAAGCTGGCGGTGTTTCCGCTCGCGACGCTGGCGAGCGTGATGCCTGCGGGCGTGGCGATGCTCTTTGTGTTCGGGCGCGAGGCGCGGGCGGAACGCGACGCGGGCCGGGAAGCGAGCATCGCGCATGACGCCGCCCGAGTGCTCACGCTCGGCGCGCTGCTGGGTGTTGGCGCATTGATGCTGTCGGGCGTGACGAATCCGCGCTACGCGATGCCGGTGCTGACGCTTGTGCCGCCGACGCTGGGGTATGTGGTGTGGGGCGCACTGGGCGGATTCGGAGAGGGGCGGCGGCGGATCGCGCGCGGTCTCATGCTGGGCGGGCCGGCGCGGTTGGGTGTGGTGATGCTGGTAGCGGCGGTGGCGACGGCCCAGGTGATGGAGCGGAGCCGCGCGCGGAACAGCGGGCGCGATGCGGGCGAGCGGCTCGGCGTGGCGCTGGCGGAGCGGGCGACGGCGCGGGGCGAGGCGACGGTTGAAGTTT
>JADYYE010000129.1 GCA_020853815.1 Phycisphaerales bacterium | reverse complement strand
GAGGACCAGCACGGCGGGATGCTCTCGTATCACACGACGACGGAGCAGCACCTGCGGATGCTCAACAACGACAAGCAGGTGCGGAGGGCGGTGACCGTGCCGCTGACGACGATGGATGAACTGCTGAAAGACCACGCGGGACGGATCGACGTGGCGGTGATCGACGTGGAGGGCGGCGAGGTGGACCTGCTCGATGGCTTCGACCTTGCCAAGCACAGGCCGCGCGTGATGCTGATCGAGGACAATGACCCGGCGAGCCGTCTGATCGAGAACGCGATGATGAGGCATCCGTACACGCAGGTGGGTTGGGTCGAGGTGTCGCGCGTGTATGTCCACAACGACGAGAAGGACGTGCTGGCGCGGATGGAAGCGAAGCGATGAATCGAACAGGCGTAGGGGCCGATTGGTCCCGACCAGAGGCAACCCCGTCGAGGCCAAGGTGCGCGGGCGTGGGCGAGCTGAAAAAGGAGGAGAGGAGGGCGGTTTTCGCCGCGAGCGATTCGAGGAAGCGAGGGAGAATCGCTGGGTGGCGGGGCACGATACCCAAGCCCGGCGGGGCGCGTGTATCCGGCGCTTCCTATCCTGTCGCCTCGTGAAAACCGGGCCCGCACTGGACTTTGAGATCCTGCATCGCTCGGGTGTCAGCAAGGCCCGCGTCGGTCGCGTCACCACGGCGCACGGCTCGTTCGACACCCCGGCGTTCATGCCGGTCGGCACGCGTGCCAGCGTCAAGGGCCTGCTCCCGGGGATGGTCGAGGCAACCGGCGCTCAGATTCTGCTCAACAACACCTACCACCTCATGCTCCGCCCGGGCTCGGAACTCGTGCGCCGCATGGGTGGCGTCCACGCGTTCATGCGTTGGAACCGCCCGATACTCACCGATTCCGGCGGATATCAGGCCTATTCGCTCTCGGAGACCAACAGGGTCGACGACGACGGCGTGACGTTCAAATCCATCATCGACGGCTCGGAGGTTCGCCTCACGCCGGAGCGAGCGATCGAGGTGCAGAACCAGCTCGGGGCCGACATCATCATGGCGTTCGATGACTGTCCGCCGTCGGAAGAAGCAAGACAGCGAGGCAGCGAGACCGCGAGGCAGGGGGAAGGGGGAGAGCAGAGGGAATCGAGAGATGATGGCGAGCAAAGGACGGACCCGCGCCTGCGGAGCGCGATCCGGCGCGACACCAGAAAGAAGGGCTACGACCACGCCGCCCGGCTCGCGGTCGCTAATGAGCGGACCGTCCGCTGGCTGGAGCGGTGCAAGGCCGCCCACGCTCGTCCGCACGATCAATCTCTCTTCGGAATCGTGCAGGGCGGCACCGATCTGGATCGGCGGGCCTGGTGTGCGGAGCGTATCGCGGCGATCGACCTGCCCGGCTATGCGATCGGCGGCGTGGCGGTGGGGGAGCCGTTTGAAGAGATTTCCCGTGTCGTGCGCCACACCGCGCCGCTGTTGCCCGAAAACAAGCCCCGCTATTTGATGGGCGTGGGCTATGAGCGCGACCTCGTTGCCGCGATCCGGGCGGGCGTGGACATGTTCGATTGCGTGCTTCCGACGCGCAACGGGCGGAACGCCAACGCCTTCACGCGGACCGGGCAGATCAGGCTTCGCAACGCCAAGTTTGCCGAGGACCAGGGGGCGATCGAGGAGGGGTGCGACTGCCTGGCCTGCGACCCCGCCCGGCACGGCGGAAGCGTCGGCCCGGGGCCGTTCAGCCGGGGGTACCTCCGCCATCTCTTCATGGTGGGGGAAATGTTGGGGCCTATTCTGGTCAGTTTGCACAATGTGCGGCACTTCCAGCGGCTGATGTTGGACATCCGCCGGGCGATTCAGAATGATGGTTGGTTGGGGCTGGTTCGGAATTGGCCGGTAGCCGCCCAAGGGATCGAGTAACCTCATGCGCGGGCGGGATCACCGCCGCGCCGATTGGAACCCATGAGCATGACGCAGAGCACTGAAGTGGCGTTCGCGGCTTGGACTGTGATGGCGCAGGACCAGCCCGCGAAGGGCAACGCCGTGCCGATGCCCGGCATGGAAAACGAAGCGGCCGCCAAGGGCGCGGTTCAACAGCCGGCGGGCGGCACGGGCACTCCGGCGACGGGCGGAACCTCCCCGGCGTCGCCGTCGGGCGGCCTGTCTTTCTTCATGCCGCTCGTCCTTGTGTTCGTGTTCATCATCGGCATGCAGATTTTCATGGGGCGCAAGGACAAGAAGCGCCGCGAGGCGCTCATGACGGGCCTGTCCAAGGGGGACAAGGTCGTGACGATGGGCGGGATCATCGGCGACGTGGCCGAGATCGGCGACGACTCGGTCGTGATTCGTCTCGAGGATGGGCGGATGCGTGTTTCCAAGGCCGCGATCCAGTCGATCGTTCCCTCGCGCGAGCACGCCAAGGGCGGCGGCGCGGGCGAGCTTGAGGTGAAGACGACTTCGCGCGAAAAGACCACGGCCTGATCGAACTTTCCGGAGTTTGCTTTCCCTATGCGACCGATTCTGCGGACCGCGATCATCACTCTTGTCTTCCTCGGCGTCGCCATCTGGGCGATCATCCCTCCCAAGGAAAAACTCCGCCTGGGCAAGGACCTGCGCGGCGGGGCGAGCCTCGTCTACTCCGTTCAGATCAAGAGCGGAGAGGACGCCAAGGCGGTGCTGGCAGAAACCATCGATGTCCTGCGCAAACGCGTCGACCCGGACGGATTGATGGAAATCTCGATGGTGCCGCAGGGGCGGGACCGGATCGAGATCACGATGCCGCTCCCCAACGACGAGGTGAAGGCGCTCAAGAAGGCCTTTGAGGACGAGCTCGCCAAGATCGGGCGCGGCGCGGTGCGGGGCGAGCGCCTTGACCAGTTGCTGCGCCTGCCGGCCGAGCAGCGCGACGCGGAAATCCAGAAACTCGCGGGCGGTGATGCCAAGCGTGTCGATCTGCTGCGAGCGGCCTCGATCGCGTGGGACGCGGCGATCGCGAAACGCGCCGAACTCGACGCGGCCAAGGCGGCGGGCAAGGCCGGCGACGAACTCGACGTCCTGGTCGACGCGGCGGCGACGGCGGAGAAGGCGGCGGACGATGCGTCGGCCGCGGTGCTGCGTGCGGCGGTTTCGCCCGAGGAGGTCCGTCGGGCCTTGCTTCTCTCCGGGCGCGAGCGAACGCTCCGCGACCAAGAGACGGGAACGGTCGTCTCGCTCGGGAGCGCCCGAGACCGCGCCATCAAGAAGATCCGCGACGGGCACCCGGAGATTTCGAGCGACCTCGACGGCGTGATCCGCTCGTACGACACCTACACCAAGCAGCGCCGCTCGCTCGACGACCCCCAGGACCTGATCCGCATGTTGCGCGGCGCGGGCGTGCTCTCGTTCCGCATCACGATCCAGCCCGGCTGGAGCCCCGCCGAAGAGATGCGCCTGCGACAGGAGCTGATCGACCGCGGCCCGCGGAACATCCGCTCCAGCGAGGCCCGCTGGTACAAGATCAACGACATCTCGACCTGGTACAACTCGACCGCCGAGATGAAGACGCTCGACCAGGACCCCGCGGGTTTCTTCCGCGGGCGGGGATACGTCGGGGCCGAGCACAACGGCGAGTACTACCTGCTCTGCTGGGACACGCGGAAAACGCGACTGACCACGGCGGAGGGCGCGTGGAAGGTGAGCCGCGCCTATGAGAGCCGAGACGAGTTGGGGCGCCCCTGCATCGCGTTTGAGATGGACCCGCGGGGCGGCGTGCTGCTGGGCGAACTGACCAAGGACCATGTGAAGCAGCCGATGGCCGTGCTGCTCGACGATCAGATCTACACGGCGCCGACGCTGCAATCGGCGATCTCCAAGAGCGGGCAGATCACGGGCGACTTCGACCAGCGCGAGCGTCAGTACGTGATCCGCACGCTGGCGGCCGGCTCGCTCCAGGCCAAGCTCTCGCCCGAGCCCATGAGCGTCAGCGTGCTGGGCCCCGACATGGGCCTCGACAACCTGAAGCTCGGGCTGAAGGCCGGCCTGTATTCGTTCGTCGTGTGCGCCGGTTTCCTGATCGTCTATTACTTCACCTGCGGCGGGATCGCCCTCATGGGCTTGCTGGTCAACTGCCTGCTGCTGCTGGGCGCGATGGCGCTCAACCGTGCGGCGTTCACACTCCCCGGCATCGCGGGCGTGATCCTCACCTTTGCGATGGCGGTCGATTCAAACGTGCTGGTTTTTGAGCGAATGCGAGAGGAGATCAGCGGGCGCGGCGCGGACCTCCGCACCGCCGTCCGGCTGGGTTACTCCAAGGCGCTCTCCGCGATCATCGACGGCAACCTGACCAACCTCATCGTGTGCCTGGTGCTTGGCTTTGTGGGAACTCCCGAGATCAAGGGCTTCGCCATCACCATGGGAATCGGCGTGCTCACCACGCTCTTCTCGCAGCTTACCTTCACCCGCCTCATCTTCGACGTGATGGTCGAGAAGTTCGGCTGGCGCAAGACCACGATGCTCCCCCTGGCGGTCCCGGCCGTGCAACGGGCCTTCACGCTCAACGTCGACTGGATGAAGTTCCGCGGCGTGTTCTACGTGATTTTCGCGGGGCTGATCGGGCTGTCGGCGACCATGATCGTAACGCGCGGCGTCAAGATGCTCGACACGGAGTTCGTGGGCGGGACGGCGGCGACGCTCCGCACCGGCGCCGACGAGGCCGGAAAGCCCAAGGCCCTGAAGCGACAGGACGTCGCCGATCGCCTGTCAAAGGCCGCCGACAAGCACCCAGACCTGCTGGCGCTTCGCAACGCCGACGTGCAGGTGGTGAACCCCGAGGCGGACGGCGTGACGTCGCACACGTTCACGATCAAAACGTCTCTGACGGACTCCAAGGCGATCTCGGGCGCGCTGTCAGAGGTTTTCGCCGACGTGGTCGACGCGCGTCCGCGTTTGCGATTCTCCGGGAGCGGCGCGATTACGCCCCGCGAGGCCCCGACGTATCCGATTCTTTCGCCGGTGCTCGGGCAGAGCATCGACCGCCCGGGAATCCGCACACCCGTGCAGGATTTCATCGGCGGCCTTGCGATCGTGATCGAAAACATCGACCCGCCGGTGTCGCTCGGAGCGCTCCGTGATCGCCTCGACCAGACCAGGGCGGAGCCTGAGTTCGCAACAACCCTGGGACGTACCCACGATCTGCGGGTTATCGAGGGCACGGAAGAGCAGGTGAAGTCCGCCGTGTTGCTGGTCCGTGACGAGAACATCAACTACTTCAGCGGCGAAGGGATCTGGGCCAGCGATCTGCGCGACACGGAATGGGGCGTGCTCGTCCAGGCCGCGGCCGAGTCAACGACCTTCCTCAACGTGCAGACCATCGGCCCGGCGGTGGCGGACCAATTCACGGCCCAGGCGATCGTGGCGCTGGCGCTCTCCACGCTCTTGGTTGTGATCTATGTGTGGGTGCGATTCAACTCGGTGCGATACTCGATCGCCTCGATCGTACCCACGCTCATCGACTGCTTCGCCGCGATAGGGCTCATCGCGCTGGCGGAGATCATCTACGACGCCAGCCCCGGTCTGGCGCAGTCGCTCGGGCTCCTCCCCTTCAAGATCGACCTGACGGTCATCGCGGCGATCCTGACGATCCTGGGGTATTCGATCAACGACAAAATCGTCGTGCTCGACCGCATCCGCGAGAACCGCGGCAAGCTCCCGTTCGCCAGCCGCAAGACCATCAACGACTCGATCAACCAGACCATGAGCCGCACGCTGATGACCGGTTCGACGACCATCCTCTCGACGCTGATTCTGTATCTGGTGGGAGGCGAGGCGGTTCGTTCGTTCGCGTACTCGCTTGGGCTGGGCGTCATCATCGGCACGATTTCGTCGATCGCGCTGGGCGCGCCGCTGGTGTGGGCGAAGAAGTACGACAAGGAGTCCGCCGGGGCCTGAAGCTGGCCGTGAGCGTGGCGGCTTGTTGGCGCGGGAATGGAATCCCGCGGGAGGAACGCCGTGGTGCAGAGGCCCGAAAAGGTCGCCGCGGGTTTGTTGTTCCTGGTCGGACTGTGGATCGCCGTCTATTGGCTCTGGGAGCCCAATCGCCCAGAGATTTCGTTCGGACATGGCCCGGACGACATGATTGCGGAGACGAGCGGCACAATCCCTTCGCCTCCGACCACGGACCAGCTCCAACCGCCTCGCTTCGATCAGGGCGTCGGTGCCGCGCCGCCAAAGATCGACACGGGCACCCTCGGTCCCATCAAGGTGGACAAGACCACCGAGCCGGTGCTGAAGGACCCGCCGGACAAGGCGGAATCAACGCAGCCTCAGCCCGCCGTCATCGCGCCGGAGTTTGAGGACTACGTCGTTCAGAAGGGCGACACGTTCGCCGCGATCTCGACGCGCTTCTTCGGCACGCCGGTCCACGCCCAGGCGATCGTTCGCGCCAATCCGCTCATGGACCCGCGCCGCCTGATGCCCGGGCGAACGATCCGCGTTCCCAAGGACCCCGCGAATATCCAGGGCAAGCCCGTCGCGCCGCCCGCCAAGGGCGAGGAGGGCCACGCCTCGGTCTATGTCGTGCAGTCGGGCGACACGCTTTCCGGCATCAGCCAAAGGCTCTTCGGCTCGATGAAGCACGCCGATCTCATCTTCCAGGCCAACCGAGATCGGCTCTCCTCGCCGGAATCGCTCCGCGTAGGCCAAACGCTCAACATCCCGCCCAAGCCGAAATCGGAATAGCCTGCACCGGGCCAAGGCATGAACTCGAAACCATCCATCCCCGATCGCGTCGACGCCGTCATCTTCGGCGGCGGCGTCGCCGGCCTGTGGGCCCGCTGGCGGCTCGAACACGCCGGCTACTCGACGCTCCTCCTCGAGCAATCCTCGCTCGGGAACGGCCAGACAATCGCTTCCCAGGGCATCCTGCACCGCGGCACGAAATACGCCTTTGGCAAGGACGTCGCCCAGGCCTCCGTCGAACTTCAACTCGCCCAGGAAGTGTGGGCCCGCGCCCTTGCGGGCACGGACGGCCCGGACCTCCGCGGCGTAGCCGTCCTCTCGCCGACCACCGTCATGTGGACCAGCGAGAGCTTCCTTTCCCGCTTCACGGGTGCGGTCGCCGCGGGCTTGCTCAAGTCCGATGTGCGCAGGCTCGGAAGTGAACACCGTCCCGCGGTGTTCAAGGCCGCGCCCAAGGCCGTCGGCGTCTGGGAGATCGATGAGAAGGTCGTCGATTCGCGATCGCTCCTCCGCGAACTTAGCCGCAGCGCCCGGGGACCCATGGCCCGCCTTTCGGCCGATGCCCGTCCGCGCTGGATGAAGCCCAATGTCCTCTCGTGGAGCGACGTGAGCGGACAATCGCACACGACCCACGCGTCCGCCGCCGTGCTCTGCGCCGGGGTTGGCAACGAATCCCTCATCGCGTCGCTCGTGGGCGATCGACATGGCTCGGGAGCCGCCGCCGCCGCTCGGCTTGTCGCCCAGCGCCGCCCGCTCCACATGGTGATGATGCGCGGCGCCCCGTGCGACCTCTTCGGCCACTGCATCCGGGAACTCTCGGACAAGCCCCGCCTCACGGTCACCTCCGCCCGCGACGCCGATTCCTTCGTGTGGTACCTGGGCGGCGCATTGGCGGAAGACGGCGTGTCGCGTGACGGACCAGCGCAGGTCGAGGCGGCCAAGCTCGCTGTGAGAGAGTGCGTGCCCTGGATCGATCTCTCGCGTGCGACTTGGGCGACGCTCCGCGTCGATCGCGCCGAAGGGCGAACTCCCAGCGGCAAGCGACCCGACACGCCGATCGTGTCTCACATCGCAGCCGCGGGTCACACGCTCGCGGTCTGGCCAACCAAGCTCGCGCTCGCGCCCGCGGCCGCCGGTCGCGTCTTCGACCTCCTCGAAACCGCAAACATACGCCCGACCGGCGTGTTCGACGCCGGCGAATCGTCGCTCGCACGCGCGCTGCTCCCTTGGAACGAGGGAGGCGTGAGATGGAGCTGAGGCCGCTGGGTTCCACGGGCCTGGCCGTCAGCGTCCTCGGACTTGGCACCGTCAAGCTCGGGCGCGACCAGGGCGTGAAGTACCCCGGCGGCGCACGAATTCCCAGCGACGACGAGGCCAAGACGCTCATTTCTACCGCCGCGGACCTCGGCATCACGCTCATCGACACCGCCCCGGCCTACGGCACGAGCGAGTCGCGCCTCGGCTCGCTCCTCGCGGGCCAACGCGATCGCTGGGCCATCGTCACCAAGGTCGGCGAAGAGTTCGAGAACGGCCTGTCGCGATTCGATTTCAGGGCGCCCGCCGTGCGGGCCAGCGTCGAACGAAGCCTCACGAGACTCCGCACTGATCGAGTCGAGTGCGTGCTCATCCATTCCGACGGCCTGGTCGAGAATGCGCCCGAACTCGAGGGGACCATCGACGAACTCGATCGCCTCAAATCGCGCGGGCTCATCCGCTCGTTCGGCGCGTCGACCAAGACCGTCCCGGGCGGCCTGCGGGCGCTCGATCGATGCGATGTCGTGATGGTGACACTGAACCCCGGCGCCAAGGACGACCTTGCGGTTATCGCCGAGGCGAAAAAGCGGAACAAGGGCGTGCTCATCAAGAAGGCCCTGGCCAGCGGGCACGCGGCGGTGGGGGGCATGAGCGCTGGGGCAACTGCTCAAGGCGCCGACCCAGTGGCCGAGACGATTCGCTTTGCGATCGGAACGCCCGGCGTCTCGAGCGTGATCGTGGGTACTTCAAGCCACATGCACCTGGCGGCAAACTGCCGGGCCGCGGCGGGCGAATAGACGGCAGCCCATGAGCGAAAAGCCGCCATCTTCGCGTCGATGCGCCTTCTGCGGCTACGACACCCATGGCATCGCCGCGCAGGGCAAGTACACATGCCCCGAATGCGGAACTGAGATCGACACGACGCTCGGCCCATTTCTCAGCCAACCAAAGCCGCTCTCGGATCACCTCATCGCTGTTTTCCTCCCTGCTGTATTAGCGGGAGGCGCGCTGTGCGTCGAGATTGCGGGAATTGCCGGGTGCCTTCAGGCGTCTATCCGAGCGTCGGAACAGTTCGCATTGTTCATCTGCGGATTTGTGATCCTGGCGACTCTCGCGATTGGATTACGGTATTCGCTGCGAGCGGCTGTGGCGGTCAGGAACGCATATGTCCCAGGCCGAGTCGCCGAGCGAGGCTGGTGGTATGTGCCTGCAGTTGTATTAGCGTGGCTTCTGGCCGCCGGCGCCACGGTTCTGGTCGGTATGGGCGCGCTCGTCCTGCTGTTTCGGCGCTAGCGTCAGGCTTGGCCTCCGCTATCCTTCCTCCCACACCCGGAGCTCCCGAATGTCCAACTCCCTCAAGGTCAAGCGGATTCTCGTCACCGGCGGCGCCGGCTTTCTCGGCTCGCACCTCTGCGACCGTCTCGTCTCGCTCGGGCACGACGTCATCTGCCTCGACAACTTCTTCACCAGCCAGAAGAGCAACGTCGCGCACCTGCTCGGCAAGCCCAACTTCGAATTGATCCGCCACGACATCACCCACGACATCTGGCTCGAGGTCGACGAGATCTACAACCTCGCCTGCCCCGCCGCCCCGGGGCACTACCAGTACAACCCGATCAAGACGATGAAGACCTCCGTCCTCGGCGCGATCAACGTGCTGGGAATGGCCAAGCGCTGTCGCGCCAAGGTCTTCCAGGCCTCCACCAGCGAGGTCTACGGCGATCCTGCCGAGCACCCCCAGCGCGAGACCTACCGCGGCAACGTCAACCCCATCGGACCCCGCGCCTGCTACGACGAGGGCAAACGCGCCGCCGAAACCCTCTTCTTCGATTACCACCGCATGAACCGCGTGAACATCCGCGTCGTGCGCATCTTCAACACCTACGGCCCGCGCATGCACCCCTTCGACGGACGCGTCGTCTCCAACTTCATCCGCCAGGCTCTGCGAAACGAGGACATCACGCTCTTCGGCGACGGCAACCAGAGCCGCTCGTTCTGCTTCGTCGACGACCTCATCGATGGCTTCGTGCGCATGATGGACGCCCCCGACGACCTCATCGGCCCGGTCAATCTCGGCAATCCCGGCGAGGTCTCGATGAGGCAGCTCGCGGAGATGGTGATCGAGCTGACGGGCTCAAAGTCGCGCGTGGTCAATAAGCCGCTCCCGGCGGATGATCCGTCGCGACGCTGCCCGGACATCACCCTCGCGCGAACCCGCCTGAATTGGGAGCCGCGCATCGCGCTCCGGGACGGGCTGAAGAAGACCATCGAGTACTTCCGCACGCTGAACTTCGAGGACTTCCGTCCGCCCACGCCGAATTTCTGATCGCGTCCGCACGTTGCCTCTCGCTCGCGCCACATGCCCCTCGAAATCGCCGTCGACAATCTCTCCGAGGCCGTCCTCGCCGCCCGGCACGCGGATCGGCTGGAGCTCTGCGCCGAACTCGATCGCCACGGCATGACTCCGAGCGACGAACTCGTCTTGGATGTCGTCGCCAGCGTCACCATCCCCCTCTTCGCCCTGATCCGGGAGAGCGACGGTTACATCGCGGATCGCGCCACGCTCGGTGCGCTGATCGAGAGCGCTCGGCGTGCTGCTCTTGCAGGCGCGACCGGCATCGTGATTGGCGTGCTCACCCGCCGCGGCGAAATCGACGTGCCCGCTTGCCGCGAGATTATCGACGCCGCCCGAGCAAGCCGCGCCGGTGTCCAGGTCGCGTTCCATCGCGCCTTTGACGACGCATGCGACACTCGCGCCGCGATCGACGCCATCGCCGCCCTTGGCGTCTCCCACACGCTCTGCGCCGGCGTGCCTGGCCTCGATCATTCGGCCCGATCGATGCCCGATCGGTTGGCCTCGCTCGCTCGGGCACGCGATCTCGCCGCCTCTCGCGTCGGAATCGTCGCCTGTGGCGGCGTGCGATCCTCGAATGCCCGAGAATTCGCGAACGCTTCCGGTGCCTGGGTTCACTCCTCCTGCCGCGTCCACGGGCGATTTGATGAGTCCCAGGCCCGCGAACTTGCCCGCCTCGTCCGCTGACACGCCACGCCACGCCCGGCCAAGCGGTGATACGCTGTCGCTTTCACCTCGCACACCCGCCCGCTCTAGGCTCGAAGGGATGCTCATGAAGACCGCTCGCCTGCTTGTCGCCGCCGCTGGATCGCTCGCGATTGCGTTCTCCGCCCTGGCTCAGAACACCAAACCCGCCGAGAAGCCCGGCGACAAGAAGGACCCCGCCCCCGTGACCCAGCCAAGCAAGGCCGAGATCAAGGCGACCACGCCCGAGTTCCACGATGGCACGCAGAAGCGCCACGACCGCTTCAACGAAATCTCCAAGGAGGGCAAGGCCAAGCTCGTCTTCGTCGGTGATTCGATCACCGAGGCGTGGGAAGGCCCCGGGCGCGAGGTGTGGGAGAAGTTTTACGCCACGCGCCACGCCGCCAACTTCGGCATCAGCGGCGATCGCACCGAGCACGTGCTGTGGCGTCTCGATCACGGCAACTTCGACGGACTGTCGCCCGACCTGGTCGTCATCATGATCGGCACCAACAACACCGGCCATCGCCAGGACAAGCCCGAGGACACCGCCGCGGGCATCAAGGCGATCATCGACCGCATCGAGAAGAAATGCCCCAAGACCAAGGTCCTCTTGCTCGGCGTCTTCCCCCGCAGCGAGACCGCCGACCACCCGCACCGCAAGCTGAACATCGCGATCAACGAGATCATCAAGGGCTACGCCGATAACAAGCAGGTCTTCTACAAGGACATCGCCTCGGCCTTCTTCAACGACAACGGCGAGCTGACCAAGGACATCATGCCCGACTACCTGCACCTCACCGCCGAGGGTTACAAGCGCTGGGCCGAGGCGATCGAGGACGATGTCGCCAAGCTGCTCGGCGAGAAGAAGGACGCGGAAACCAAGCCGCAGAAGGCCGAACCCGCCCCCAAGAAGTAGACCCCTCGACACGCGATTGTCACCCCGCGTCGCGCCTACTTCTTCGCCGGCACCTTTGTCGCGGGCGCCGTTGCTTTGCGTTCGGTCATGCTCTCCAGCAGGAACTCCGACGCATCTTTGAGCGTCCGCGTCATCTCGGGCATCTTGAAGCCGTGCCCCTCGTTGGCGATGATCTCCGCGCGCCCGTTCACGCCGGCCCGCGTCATCGCGTCGAGCATTCCATACGCCTGGGTGTGCGGCACGAGCGGGTCCTTGGTGCCAAAGAACATCAGGATCGGCGAATCGTCCTTCGTGACGTACGTCACGGGCGACGCCTTCTTGGCGCGATCCACCTTTGACACGCCATCGATCGCGTCGTCCGCGCCGATCAGGCCGTTCAGGATCTGCGTCGTCGTCGGCGCAAAGTCCCTGCTCGAGAGATCGGTCGGCCCAAAGAACGCGACGCTCGCACGCACGCGGCCGGTCAGGGGCGAATCCGCGGCCTTCATCCCGAGCCCGTCGTTCTCGCCGCCCACCGCCAAGAGCATCGCCAGGTGTGCGCCCGCGGAAAAACCGATCGCGCCGATGCGGTCCGGGTCGAGCCCGTACTTCTCCGCGTTCTGCTTCAGGAATCGCACGGCGGCGGCGCAGTCCTCGATCTGGGCCGGGAATCGGAATCCCGGCGTGAAGCGGTACGACACCGTCGCCGCGACGAAGCCCTGCTTGGCGGCCTCGCTGATGAGGAAGTTGAGGTCCTCGCGCCTTCCCGCGGCCCAGCCTCCGCCGTGGATCGCGACGATGCACGGTCGTGCCTCGCCGGGCTTCAGGTCCGCGGGCTGCGCCAGGTTGAGCATGAGCTCGAGCGGCGGCGCACCCTCGCGCGGATACGACGTGTAGGTGATGTTGGGCGTGAACTTCGGCGCGGGAGCAACGGCCGGCGCGGTGGGCAAACTCGCCAGGGCCGCTGGTGCCTTGGCGGGAGTGGGGGGCTCGAAGAGTGCGGCGGCTAAAGCCGAGGCAACGAATAGCAGATGCAGCATTCGCCAAGCCTACCAACAACGGCGCGATCTGAATGTCCAGTCAAACCAGATTGGGGGAAGACAACCACATCCCCATGGATTATCGCCCGGCTAGCGGCCCGTCTTCAGCAGATCAAAGTTGTCTTCGTAGGCCGTGAACCGAGGCCTCGGCCTGAGGTCTCCCTTTGAATTCAGCGTGGCCAACTGTAGTCGGAACTTGCCCTTGTTCTTGCCGCTCTTGTTCCTGTACGCGAGCTTCGGGATATCCAAAGACGGAATGATCCAGTAGTGTTGAGCACGCTCAGAGTAGAAGATGAAGAAGAAGCCGCGGCGCGGATTGCGAATCTCAAGAGCAGCAAAGACCCCACCTTGTTTCGGCTTGCAGTCGTTTGACCGCG
The DNA here is from genome assembly GCA_020853815.1 of Phycisphaerales bacterium. Lineage (GTDB taxonomy): Bacteria > Planctomycetota > Phycisphaerae > Phycisphaerales > UBA1924 > JABWBC01. The sequence continues at coordinate 25,335 of JADYYE010000129.1, read as the reverse complement.
CCTTGATCTGAACGTCCCGGTACGAGGGTCCCTTTGGACCGTCAATTCGTACGATACAGTCGATTTGTTGGTCGTCGACAAGCGTCATGTACACATCGAATCCGCGACGAAGCAGCTCGCCCATCGCGACGAACTCTTGGCGTTTGCCGAATGACGCCGTGGAGCGATGTGTGTGAGTCGATTTCAATCCAACCAATCCTTCGCCTTCAGCCGCTGCGGCACATACTCCTCGCTCACGTAGCTGATGTCCTTGGTGATCATGGCTTCGACTTCCATCTTGAAGCCGTTCTTGAGGAGCCCCTCGATCTCGCGCTGCCATGCCTTGTTCTCGGCGAACCACGGGTAGGCGGCGATCTCGTTGGCGCGCTTGATGTCATTGTCGGTGAGGTCGATCTTCACCGCGTCGTCCAGGCCGCATTCCTTGAAGTCCTTGGCGCGGATGCCCAGGAACTTCGCGTCGGGGATCGCCAGGCGCGAGCTCTCGAACGCCAGCGAGATCGATCCCTGCTTGATCACGCTGTAGATGTAGTGCCCCCACGGGTCGTTATCGAGCACGCAGATGATCGGGAGCTTCAGCTCCTGGTTCAGACGCTGCAGGAGGCGACGGCACCCGCGCGGCGGCTGCCCCGCGCCGTGCGTCAGGATGCAGTTGTTCTTCTCCCAAAAGCGGTCCTCGTTGAAGCGGTTCCACACCGTGCCCTTTTCGACATGGAGCACGAACTTGGCCTCGCACTTGCCGAACTGGATCACGTCGGGCTCGACGATCGACGGGATGCCCCAACCGCCCGAGCCCTGCTTGCGGGCGTTGATCTCGTCACCCTTGTCGATGATGGTGATGTTGCCCACAAGTGTGCCGCGATTCTCGGCAAAGACGTGCAGTTCTTCGCGTAGTGCGCCGAGCGTCACCTCCAAGTCCTCGAGGATGGGGTCGCTCTCTTCCTGAGCGTCGAAGGTATTCTCGCGAGTGCCCGCGATCGTGTGCTTGGCCTTGTAGAACACACCGCGGAGGCTGCTGGTCTTCTCGGCCTCGATCAGGTCCTTGATCGTGCTGGCGTGCAGCATGGTCTGCATGAACTGCTTGGCCGTCTTGAGATCAAAGAGCGGGCGCTCGCTGGTCGAATCGCCCATCTCGAGGATGCCGCGTTTCCTGTTCCATATTGTGTTGCTCTTGGAGCGGGTGGGAATGTCGATCGACGGGTCCTTGCCCGAGAGCGACGTCTTCACCACGCGCTCCGCCAGCCCCTCGATCTTCTTCATCGTGCGCGTGTCGCGCTCCTTGATCCGCCCCGACGCGCCCTTGCTGGTTCCCTTGGCCATCGAATCGATCTCCGTCCATTCCGCCGCGGAAATCGCGGCCAAACACCCCGCGCGGCTTCCCTGCCGCACGGGCGGAGTGTAGTCCCGGATCGCCACACGGAGTGGGCCGTCTTGTGCGCCGGACCTGAGATCGACCGAAGATGCAGGCGAATCGAACCGCCGTTGCGTCACGAAGGCAAGACTCCGCCTACGGCTGCACCAGTTCCGTGGTCTTGCCGATCGCAAGCTCCACCTTCTGTCCGCCCGGCCAGATCAGCGTTGCCTTCTCCACGCCCGCGGGGGTCGCGATCGAAACACGGAGCTTGCCGTCGACGACTTTGCCCTTGGATGCGATCTCGCCGCGCGGGCTCTTGAACGACGCTTCATAGCTCTCGAGCGTTCCGGGGTCGGGCTGAATAACCACTCGCTTCCAGCCAATGCTGCCGGGCTCCTGGCGGATCCCGGCCACGTAGGCAAAGTGCCACTCGACAAGATGCCCGAGCATGAAGTGGTTCAAACTGTTGCCGGTACCGGGCTTGGCGTCCCACGACTCCGGCAGCGTGGTCAGGCCGCTCTCCACCATGAAGCCGTAGCTGCCGCGATCGCGCCGCGCATAGACCTTGTGCAAGACGTCGTTCCGCCCCGCCTCGGCCAGCGCCCGGATCAGGAACACCTGCAGCACTTCGCCGGAAGTCTGCTGATATCCGCGCCCTTCGAGGTCTTTCACGATCGCGTCGATAGCTCTCCCGCGATCCGCGTCGGGGATCAGCCCCGCGCACAGCGCCGTCGAGACACCCGCCTGGCACGAGCCCTTGTTCAGGGTGGTTGCGGTGGCGGAGTCATAGAACTTCGCGCGGAACGTATCGCGGATCGTGTTGTAAAGTCCGCGGTACTTCGCCTCGGCCTGCTCGTGTCCCAGCACCTTGGCGGCATCCGCGACCGTCCGGGCGCCGAGCGCCCAGATCGCGGTCGCGCTCACTTCCGCTGGCGTCCACTGGCTCGGGCCATCGCCCTTGCCATGCCCATAGTCGTACCAGTCGCCGAGATTGCTCGTGATCACGCCGTCCTTCGCCGTCGACGAGAGATAGTCGACAAACTTCCTCATGCTCTCCAGCGACGCCGCCAGCGTCCCGCGATCGCCGTACCACTCGTACAGATGCCACGGCACGAGCACGCCCGCGATGCCCCACTCCGGCGCCTCGTTCCAGAAGCCGTGCGGCGGGACTCCCACGAGATAGTTCGGGCAGTTCGTCGGGATGTGCCCGTCGGGCAACTGCGTGTCGCGCACGTCGCGCATGACCTTGGTCATGTACGCGTGCGTGTCGTAGCGATACGACAGCGCCCGTGCCATGTGCCAGTTCTGCTCCTGCCAGCCGTTCTTCTCGCGGTGCGGGCAATCGGTCACGACGTGCGCCATGTTCGAGCGTATCGCCCAATCAATGATCTTGTGCGCGTCGTTCTGCATCTTCGAGGCGCACTCAAATGATCCGACGCTGTCGCACGCCGCCCGCACATGCACCATCTCGACCGACTTCATCACGGGCAGGCCCTTGGGGTTGGCCTCGCCCGGCGCGACCGCGCCGTCGACCTCGACGAACTGCGCGCCCTCATAGCAGAAGATGACCTGGTGCGTCTGCTCGCCGTCGCGCAGCGTGTAATCGTGCCAGATGTCCTTGCCCGTTCCCCAGGTGTATGTGAACTTGACGCGCCCCGTCGCGGGGTCCATGTACTCGCAGGGCTTGAAGCGGACTTTCGCGCCCGCCATGCCCTCGACCGTGAAGCGAATCAGCGACGAGCAATTCTGCGGGAAGATGTAGGTGGAGATGCCATCCCCAGCGCCGCCCGCGATCCGACGCTCCCGCGGCGAGAAGACCTCAAACTCCTTCATCGCCGGCGTTGTGAACGGCACGATCGCCGCCCTGGGCGCATCGACAACCACCGCGGCCTTCCACTCGCCCGCGGGCGTTCCCGGCATGTCCCAGCCCTTCACCTCCCGCGTGGCGTCGTAGTCTTCGCCCGCGTAGATGTGCGAGAACGTGATCGGCCCGTCCGTCCACGTCCACTTCGGTCCGCTGACCACGCGCCGATGACTTCCGTCCGAGAGCGTCACATCGATCGTCGCACGCACCAGGGAATTCCGCCCCGCCGAAAAATCCGGCATCGCGTCGGTCTTGCTGAACCGCCCCGCGTCATTCACCGGCCCGACACGCCAGAACGAGTTTCCCAGCATCACGCCGATCGCGTTGTTTCCCTTGCGCACCAGCCCGGTGACGTCGAACGACTGTTCGTAGATCGTCGCGCTGTACTGCGACCAGGGCTGGTCGATGACCGAATCGCTCACCCTCTCTCCGTTGACGGTCGCGCGAAAGTGCCCGAGGCCGACGATCGACAGCGTCGCCTTGCTGACGCCCTGGTCCAGCGAGAACTCGCCCCGGAAAAGCGGGCACGCCCGCCCGTCCGCGTCAACGCCCGTCGAGAGCCACGCGGCCTCTTCGCCCGCACCGCCTTCACCCGCCGCCATCGCTCTGGGCCCGATCGTGCCCAGGACGAGCATCAGGCCGGCGAGCATGAACCACCGGCGACCGTGGCGAAAGGCGATGAGAGTCTTCATGGCCACAGCGTACCGATTCGCGGTCGATCCGGGCAAAGCCAAGTCCCGTCGTGCCCGGCCACGTCGCTCGAGCCAGCGCCCCTCAGTCCAAAAGCCAAACCGGGCCCGAGGAAGTCCTCAGGCCCGGCTTGAATTCATTCGAAAGCAGCGGAGCGAGCTTACTCGATCTTCCCGCCCGACATGTCGTAGATCCACTGGTCGCCATGACGCGGCCAGTTCAGCACTTCGCCCGGGGCGAAGAACAACTTCAACTCGCGCTCCGCCGCCTCGGGGCTGTCCGAGCCGTGGATCAGGTTGAACGAGTTCGACACGCCGAAGTCGCCGCGGATGGTGCCGGGGTTGGCCTTGCTGCCAAAGGTCGCGCCCATCATGTTGCGTGCGATGGTGATCGCGCCATTCCCGCGAATCGCCATGACGACGACCGGGCTGGAGGTCATGAACTTCACGAGGCCCGGATAGAACGGACGCTCCTTGTGGGCCTCGTAGTGCGTCGCGGCCAGCTGCTGGCTGATCTGCATCAGCTTCATGCCGACCACCTGCAGTCCTTTGTCCTCGAAGCGCGAGACGAGCCGGCCGATGAGCCCGCGCTGCACGGCGTCGGGCTTGAGGATAATGAGCGTCGTTTCCATGGTTCGTTCTCCGAAATGCCGCGAGAGGGCGTTCGCCCGCTTCGCGATGGGTGAACGGGAGTTTAGGCCGTCACCTCACCGGATTCGTCCGGCAAAAACAACACCGGGGCGCGACGAGCGCCCCGGCATTGTCGTTCTGAACTGTGGTCAAACTGAAGTCAGACGCCGAAGTGGTCAGGATTCGGCGGCCGACGCGAGAAACGGGAACTTAGCGGCGGCGACGCCCGGCGACGAGCCCGCCGAGGCCGAGCAGCGCCATCGCGCCCGGGGTCGGGACGACATCGCCGGTGAACTGCAGGTTGCGGTCAAACGTGTTGTTGACGAAGTAGGCGCTGAAGCGGAACGTGCCGCTCGAGCTGGTGGTGCCGCCGTTGGCCGACACGTTGCCGATCTGAGCAACACGGAACTCAACGGTGCCGGTCAGGTTGGGGAGGGCGCTGAGATCGATCACCATGTTGTTGAAGGCCGTGCCGACCTGCGCGAAGGTGGTGATGGCCGTGGTGAACCCGTCGCCGCTGTAGTACAGACCGAGCTGCCCCGGGCCCGTGTTCGACGAACGCGTGCCGATGTAGAGCGAATCGAGGTTGACGGCATAGCCCGAGTCAACCGTGAAGCCCCAGCTGAAGTAGTCGTCCGACGCCTGCGTCCAACCGAGCGAGCTGAACGAGTTGGCCGCCGCGCTGACACCAAGGCCCGCGCCGCGGGTCAGGTTCATCGCGCTGACATTGGCGACCGCCGAACCCGGCGTGAACACCTGGTCGCCGGGAGCGCCGAGCAGGTCCCACTGCGAAATCGTCACCGACGCGGACGCAACGCCCGCGCTGGCCGCCAGAACGGCCAAAGCAAAAATCTTCATCTTTTCTACCCTCCTAACCAGCCAGGGAAGTAGGCCCCGCGCGAGACCGGAAGAAGTCCCTCCCCTTCCGGGCGGAATCCCGCGCAAAGCACCTGTCTGGGCCCTCTCTGGGCGGTGGAAGTATAACGACCCCGCCCTCGGCTCGCATCCCCCAGGTGCCTGATTTGCGCGAACTTCAAGATCGCCCGTACACCGTCCAAATCGCCTCCTGCCGAACTCCCTTCAGGGCACCCGCGGGCCACTCCCTGCCCCACCCGCCATACACTCCCCCGCGCCGATGCCAAGGAGGGCACGCCGACATGTCACAGACCCCTGTCCTGGAACTCCCGTTGGCCAAAGACGGAACGACGCCCAAGAAATCCACCCCCCGCGCGACGGCCGAAACGATGGCCGCCAAGCAGCGCGACATCTCCGTCTCCGAGTTCTTCGCCAAAAACCGGCACCTGCTGGGCTTTGACAATCCTCGCAAGGCGCTCCTCACCACCGTCAAGGAAGCGGTCGACAACAGCCTCGACGCGTGCGAAGAAGCCGGCATCCTGCCCGAAATCGTTGTCGTCATCGAAGACATCGAGGAAGCCGGCAAGTCGCCGAAGTCTCCAAACGCCAAGGACGACGCCGACGACGCCAAAAAATCCAAGGCCGCCAAGTCCGGGCGATACCGCGTCACCATCGTCGACAACGGCCCGGGCATCGTCCGCAAGCAGGTCGAGAACATCTTCGGGCGCCTCCTCTATGGCTCGAAGTTCCATCGCCTCAAGATGTCGCGCGGCCAGCAGGGCATCGGCATCTCCGCCGCCGGCATGTACGGCCTGATCACCACGGGCAAGCCCATGATGATCCAGACCCGCCCCGATGCGAGCAAGGCCGCGCACCACATCGAACTGGCGATGAACACCAAGACCAACCGCGCCGAGGTCACAGCCGACGACGAGACGGACGACTTCCCGCTCGCACGCCTGCGCGAGCTGAACCCCGCGGTGCGCGAGCTCGCCGAACGAGGCGAGTTCCTGAGCCCCGCGAGTTTCCCGACCGGGACCAGCGTCACGATCGAGCTGGAAGGCAAGTACCAGAAGGGCCGCGGCAGCGTCGACGAGTTTCTCGAACTGACCGCGATCGCCAACCCGCACGCACGGATTGTCCTGGTTCGCCCCACGCGCACGATCGAGGAAGAGGAAGACGCCCCGCTTTTGAAGAAGGGCAAGTCAGCCGCCGGCGACAACGTCGCCGCGAGTGGTTCCCTGGCTGGCGCATCGGGCTCGGCGACGAAAGCCGCTCCCGCGATCACCGAGGACATGGGCCCCTTGGTCGTCTTCCCGCGCGCGGTCAGCGAACTCCCGCCCGAGACCAAGGAAATCCAGCCGCACCCCAAAGGGATCGAGCTTGGCATCCTGCTCCAGATGCTCAAGGACTACGAGGCCGCCGAGAAGGGCGGCACGCTCTACGCTTTCCTTCAGGAGAAGTTCTGCCGCATCTCGGGCCCGACCGCGAGCGAGTTCTGCTCCAAGATCGGCGTGACGAGCCGCACGAAGGTGGCCGATATCGAACCGCCGCAGGCCGAAAAGCTGTACAAGGAGTTCCAGGATTCCAAGCTCGCCCCGCCGCCCACCGACTGTCTGGCGCCGATCGGCGTGCAGCAGTTGCTCAAGGGCATGTTCAAGGGCGTGCGCGCCGAGTTCTACGCCGCGTCAAGCCGCGAACCCGACATCTACCGCGGGCGTCCGTTCCTGATCGAGGCCGCGATCGCCTTCGGCGGCGAACTGGCCGCGGACGACTCCTCGCGCGTGATCCGCTTCGCCAATCGAGTGCCCTTGCTGTTCCAGCAGAGCGCGTGCTCGAGCTTCAAGGCTGTGACCGAAACGAATTGGCGGAACTACGACCTGCAGCACCCCCGCAACAGCCTGCCGGTCGGGCCGCTTGTCATCATGATCCACATGGCCAGCGTGTGGGTGCCGTTCACCAGCGAGTCGAAGGAAGCGATCGCCGATTACGACGAGATCCGCAAGGAGATGAAACTCGCGCTCATGGAGTGCGGGCGAAAGCTCGGCATCTACCTGCGCAAGCGCGCCAAGATGAAGCGCGAGGGCGAGCGCCGCGACGTCTTCCAGAAGTACATCGGCGAGATCGCCAAGGCGTGCAACGCCATCACGGGCGCCGACGCCAAAAAGCTCTACGACGCCCTCCTCCAGCAGGCCAAGTCCAAGACCGCGATCGCCGATGTCGAGCTCGACGACGAGGGCAAAGCGATGAAGGACGATCCGTCGGACCAGGACGGCGTGATCATCGTCGACGCTCCCTCGCCCGGCACGCCCGGACGAAACGCGAGCGCCGCGCCGGCGTTTGATCCCGACGACGCGCCCAAGCACCGAGGCAAGCAATCGTCGCGCGAGTCCCGCGCCTCGGCGCCCGAATCCAAGCGAGACAAGGCGTCTCGCGATGACGATTCCCCGCCGCTCGAGTTCTCCAAGGCCGAGGCCGCGGCCCTGAAGGTCGCTTCGCTCCGCAACGAGGACGTCCCCAAGCGAGGGCGGCCCGAGGCCAAGTCGGACGCACGTGCCGATTCGAAGCTCTCGGCCAAGCGGGACACCAAGCCATCAACCAAGTCCACGGCCAAGCCGGAAGCAAAGGCTGAATCCAAACCCGCTCCGAAGAAACCATCCGAAAGGCCATCGCGCGAGTCGCCGAAAACCTCGTCGCTCGTGACCAGGATCTCCAAGGCTCCCGAGGGGCCCGCCGCCAAGCCGAGCAAACCCAAGATGCGACTCGTTGACGGCAAGCTCGTGCCCGTCGACGACAGCCCGCGACTCTTCTGAGATCAGGCCGCCCACGCCGGCGCCTATGCGGGCTTGACGTCACCACTCCCGAATGCCGCGTTCATGAGTGCCTATGAAAACCGCGGACCCGCTCTTCTCAACGAGCCCGCGGTGCGGCGCCCTCGATGGAGCCAAGGGCGCCAACCACTCCCCCTCGTCTCTCTCTCGGCATCAACGTGCGCGACGGAACACGAAGAAGCCCGCGATCGCCGCCAAGGCCCACGTTCCCGCGGAAGGCACGACTTCTAGTGAGGCAGCATCGAAGTTCAGGGCTCCCCAGGATCCGCCGCTCGTCAAAAACGACATCGTGAGCGGCAGGCCGATCGCGCTGCTGCCGTCGGGGATCGTGACGGACAGCGAAGCCAGATTCCACACACCCTCATCCAGCACCAAGTCCGGCGTGAAATCCGTCCAATCGCCGGTGGCGACCTTCAGGTCCGCGAGCAGGACCGCGCTGGCATCGAAGATGTCCGGATTGTCGTAGTCAGGCACCCCGGCCCAGAGCTGCACCCGACCGCCCTGGTTCGCGCCGCGTGCCCCGACATAGATGCTCGCGTTGAAAACCTCGCCGGCGGCGATGCCGTGCGACGTGACCTGGCTCAGGCGTGTGTCCCAGTTGTTGATGAACGCGTACTGAGATTCGCCGCTCCCGCCGAAGTCGACGCGCGCCAAGCCCGCGTCGCGACTGCCCTCGCCAAAGCCGACATCCGCCCAGCTGTGAATCCAATCCTGGATGCCGAAGATCGAGTCGGAGTAGCCGGGGATGCTGTCGTCGCGGGCGAACGTTTTCTGCTCGCCCACGCCCACCAACGCCTGCCCCGTGTTCAGAACGGCCGGGTCTTCAAAGTCCGGATTGAACAGGATGTTCTGCGCCAACGCGCCAGTCGCCGCCGTCAAGACAAGCAACGCCGCCAGCGAGCACCTCATGGGTTTTCTCCTCTCTCGCCATTAATAATGACGGGGAGTTCCCTGAGCTCCATGAATCAAAAAGTCCAATTGGCGTGGATCGCACCGATCGCTCGGCCTTGTGATGAACCACGAGCCCGCAGAATCCTCGTAGGCGTGCGTGGATGATCAGCCGACCCGCTCGTCCAAGCCAGCGCTCACGCCGACTCGGGCTTGATCACGCCGACCACCGTCGGCTCCTGGGTCACGATCTGGTCGGCGATCTCACGCCGGTTGATCTCAACCTCGCGCGGGAAATCAAACGCGACCCGCACCCGCTCGCCCTTCACCGACGCGATCCGCACAATCCCGATCGGATTCCGCGGATCGCCGATGACGACTTCTTCGCCTTCACGCCGAGTAATGACCAGCATCGGAATCACTCCCACCCAAGCGGCCCGATTTCCGTGGGCCGCTTCCCACCGACGCGGAGTTATACCCGAAACCAGCCCCACATGGAAGCCCCGCCTTCCATTTCCTAGGCCCGATATGTCAAGGACTTGCGATCGTGAGCCGAACACAAACCGATCGTTCTGAACACGGTTTCCAAACCCGGTGCTTGCGCCTGCCCGCCGAGCACCCTTCGTTCAGGGGCCCGACGCCCATGGCGAGCGGACGTCGCTGGCATCGGACACCTCCGCGCTTGTGGTGGTCCTCCTCGCCGAGGCGGGGTTCATGTGCCAGATGAAGCGGTCATGGCGCCGGGGCTTGAATTGTTCAGCGCGTCCATCGGATGACCGAGTGCTCGAGGCCGGCGTTACAAGGAACCGTCCGGTGAGCGACCGCGGCGGCGATGGGCCATCAGAACCCGGAACGCGGGAGAGCAAGGGACCCTGCCGGAGCTCCATCGTCGCCGTCGCGGCTCGTCACGATTGCCCATCGGGAGGCCTGAGAATCCAGACCCCCTCATGGGTCACGGCGCGCGGCGTCGATAGGTCTCGACGATCGGCGACTCGGCGAGGAACGACCGCCAGCGGGCGAGGAACTGTTTCATCGTGGGGTCGTCGCTCACTCGCCTTTGGTCGAGCTCGTAGGCGTGCTCGGTGGCGTAGTGGACCGCTTCGAGGAAGCGGTGGTCGTCGGCGGCGTCGGAGAGCAGCTCGATGCGGATGCCGCCGGGGCTTTCGTAGAAGGGGATGGCCTCGCGGAGGAAGGCGAAGAAGTCGTCGCGACGCCCCGGCGCGAGGCGGATGCGGAGATGGAGGGAGACGGCACCCGGCGGGTGGGATTGGCTCATTTCGGTCGACTCCGTGATGGGGGGACGCCAGTGTAGTTGGTTTGGGCGAGGTGCAGTCCGATGCGGGTTTGCTTGGGCGAGCAAGGCGCCTCGCGTTCGCCTAATCTACGCTGCATGGCGGATCGGAACCTGCTGCTGTATGGGGACAATCTCCCCTTCCTTTTGGATACCGACTTGTTTCCCAGCGAGTCGGTTGATCTCATCTACCTTGATCCGCCGTTCAACTCGAACGCGAACTACAACGTGCTCTTCAAGGCGGTGTCGGGTGAGCCGTCGTCGGCGCAGATCAAGGCGTTCGATGACACATGGACGTGGGATCAATCCGCGAACGCGGCCCTGTTTCAGCTGATGGAGGAGGGGCACGCCGGCGACGGCGTCAAGTCGCTGGTCAAGACGTTTCACTCGTTCCTTGGGCACTCGCCCATGCTGGCGTATCTGGTGCAGATGGCGATGCGCCTGGTTCATCTTCGGCGCGTGCTTCGGTCCACGGGTTCGCTGTACCTTCACTGCGACCCGACCGCGAGCCACTACTTGAAGCTCGTGCTGGACGGGATATTCGGGGCCGAGAATTTCCGTAACGAGATCGTGTGGCGGCGGACGAACAGCCACAACAAGCTGTCGCGGCAATACGGACCGATCCACGACACGATCCTGTTCTATGCGAAGTCGGACGACGCAGTGTTTCACCTCGGAACCCGGCCGTACATGAAGAAGTACGTCGAGACTTCGTTTCCGCACCGGGACAAACGCGGCATGTACCAGCTCAACAACCTGACGGGTCCGGGCGTCCGCTCGGGCGAGTGCGGAAAGGCGTGGAGGGGTTACAACCCGACGAAGGGCAAGCGGCACTGGGCGATCCCGCTTTCGCTTCGGCCGTTCCTGAAGGACGCGGGTCGTTCCGAGTCCGTGTTGGAGGCGCTGGAGAGTCTGTACGCGCAGGGATTCATCGTTTTTCCCGACAAGGACGGCGGGCAGCCCCGGTACAAGCAGTATCCGGGGGACGGTGTGCTTTATCAGGATGTGTGGGCGTTCCAGCCATCGACCCAGGGGTTGCTCGTCGGGACGAACGAGGGAATCGACGAGGACGTCAAGTATCTTGATCAGGACGACGAAAAGCTCGGATACCCGACGCAGAAACCCATCGGCCTGCTGAAGCGCATCCTTCGGACTTCGTCGAATCCCGGCGCGGTGGTGCTGGACCCCTTCTGCGGGTGCGGCACGACGATCGACGCCGTAGAGACGCTCAATCGCGAGCACCCGACCGAGAAGCCGCGGCGATGGATCGGCATCGACGTGACGCACGTTGCCGTAAACCTCATCAAGGCGAGGCTTACGCGATTCGATCCAGCGCCCGCGTATCGGGTTGTTGGCGAACCCATCGACGCCGAGGGAGCCACGGCGCTCTTCAAGCAGGATCCGTTCCAATTCCAGTTCTGGGCCTGCGGGCTCGTCGGAGCTCGCCCATTCGGCAGCCTCGACGGAAAGACCGGGAAGCGAGGCGCGGATCGGGGGATCGACGGCGTTCGGTACTTTGTCGACGACAACACCGGGCCGAAGACGATTCTGGTTCAGGTCAAAGGCGGCAAATCGGGGGCAAGGGATGTCCGCGATTTTCGCGGCACCATTGAACGGGAGCAGGCCGCGCTGGGGATTCTGGTTTTGCTGAGCGAGCCGACAAAGGAGATGCAAAAGGAAGCATCCACGCTTGCACCCTACGTGAGCACGTCCGAACGCAAGGGCGTGCCACGCCTTCAGATCGTGACGATCGAGCAGCTTCTCGCCGAAGGCACACCGAGCCAGCCGGGTGGCGTGGTGCTTCCTCGCGGCGTCGAGGCGTCGTCGTCGGATAAGACGTTGAAGAAGGCGAAGCGTCACGACGCCGGAGGCCTCTTCATTTGGGGATCGCAATAACGGACGGCCTCGCGCGGTCGATCACCCCGCGTACTTGGCGATTTCCTTCGCCACTTCGAGCGTGGTGTTCTTGCCACCCATGTCGTAGGTGCGGACGTTTCCCTCTTTGATGACGCGGGCGATGGCGGCTTCGAGGCGGGCGGCCATGTCTTTCTCTTTCGCGCCGCCGCCGGCCCCGCCGACAGGATTGCCAGAGCCGAGCCAGTCGAACATCATCTTGACGGTGAGGAGCATGGCGATGGGGTTGACCTTGTATTGGCCGGCGTACTTGGGTGCGCTGCCGTGGGTCGGCTCGAAGACGGCGTATTTGTCGCCCATGTTGGCGCTGGGTGCGAAACCCAGGCCGCCGACGAGGCCGGCGCAGAGGTCGCTGACGATGTCGCCGAACATGTTCTCGGCGACGAGGACCTGGTAGTCCTGGGGGTTCTTGAACATCCACATGCAGATGGCGTCGATGTTGGCCTCGTCGGCCCAGATGCCGAACTGCTTGTATTCCTCGGCCATGGCGCGGAAGACTCGGGTCATCATACCGCCGGTCTCGCGGAGGACGTTGGGCTTTTCGACGAGGGTGACGCGCTTGCGGCCGGTGGCCTTGGCGTATTCGAAGGCCTGGCGGCAGATGCTGGTGCAGCCCTGGATGCTGACGATGCGGGTGGAGAGGGCGATGTTCTCGAGGCCCTTGTCCTTCCACGGCTTCATCTTGGGGTTGAGGCAGAGGGCGTCGTAGACGGCCTGGGGCCCGGGGTGGAACTCGATCCCGCCGTACATGCCCTCGGTGTTTTCGCGGAAGATGACCTGATCGACGAGGACGTCTTCGGCGGAGGGGTTGGCGAGGCGTGTGCCGCGGTAGTTGAGCGGGTTGCCGGCGTAGCTCTTGCACGGGCGCATGTTGGTGTGGAGGTTGAACATCTGGCGGAGCTTGACGATGGGGGAGAAGTAGACGAGCTTCTTGTCCCTGAGTTCGGGGGCGAGCTCGAGCTTGGCGTCGTCCTGGGGTTTGCTGGTGATGGCGCCGAACAGGCCGCAGGTCGTGCCCTCGAGGGCCTTGATGGTGCGATCGGGGAGGGCGTTTCCTTCCTTGCACCAGAACTCCCAGCCGATGTCGCAGTGGATGTACTCGGCGTCGAACTTCATGGCGTCGAGGACGATGCGGGCGGCCTCCATGACGTCGTTGCCGATTCCGTCGCCGGGCATCCACGCGATCCGATACTTGGACATGGTTCGAGCTCCATGAAGAGAGTGCAGGAATGCCGCCCGACCGTGGGCGGCGAAAGCGCATTGGTTTAGTGTAGAAAGGCGGCGGGGCGTGGGCGCGGCCGAGTATGATGCGGGCATGAGGCAGACTGGGCTATTGATCTTGGCGGTTGCGTGTGCCGCGATGTTCGCGGGTGTGTCTGGTTGCGCCGGTGGCAAGGGTGCTGCGTCGAGGGCGGTGGAGGTCGCCCATGTGGGTGAGATGCGCGCCGTGATGCGCGAAGGGAAGAGCGAGGCGCGCGTGGTGATCGCGGGCGACATTGCGCGGCCGCACATGTTCGCGGTGGGCGCGATGGCGGGTTTGCAGGGGGAAGTCACCATCAAAGACGGTCAGGTGTGGGTCACACGGGTAGTCGGCGGGGCGCCGGCCGGCGCCGGCCCGAGCGTGGGCGCGTCGGATTGGGCGACGATGCTGACCTCGGCCTCGGTTCCCGCATGGGAGGCGGTCGAGCTCGACGCCGACGCGCGGGGGGGCGAACTTGAGGCGTTGATCGCCCGGGTAGCGGGTGCGCGCGGACTGGACACGGCCAAGCCATTCCCGTTCCGCATCGAGGGCCGGATTACCTCGCTCGAAATGCATGTTGTGAATGGTTACTGCCCGCACGGCGAGGGAAACGCCAGCGAGTCCAATCTGCCGTGGAAATTCTCGGGCGAGCCGCCCGAAGACACGAGCATTGTCGGGTTCTTTGCGGAGGGTGCTGGGGGCGTGTTGACGCACCACGGCACGGCTATCCATGCGCACGCGATTGTCGGAGCGCCGGAGGGGACGCTGACGGGTCATGTGGACGCGATGGGCGTCGGGCGGGGCGCCGTGCTCTTGCTGCCCGCCGGATCGCGGTGATGGGCGAGCGATCGGGGCTGGAGAAGAATGAATGTATTGCTTGCTGCAACGTGGCGCTAGCCGTCATGTGGGGGTTGATGCGAAAAGGGTACGCGCGGGCGTGCGATGCGCAAGCGAGCGGATCATCCCATGGGGGGCGGTGAGCGTGCGACCGAGAGTTTACCGTGCCGTTGCAGCGTTGGGGATCGTCGCGGTCGGGTTGAGTGTGGCGGATCGGGCGACGGGCGGCGTAGCGCTCGCGCAACAAAGCGTGGTCGCGGCGGCGCGGGACGGCGAGTGCGGCGCGATCGCGGCGTTTGACCGGGGAATCGAGCCGACGCGGGTCTTGCATGTGTCGACGAGTGGTGATGATCGCGCGGGCGATGGGACGCGAGAGAAGCCACTGGCGACGATTCGAGCGGCGGCGAAACTTGCGACGCCGGGGACGGCGATCCGTCTGCTCTCGGGAACGTATCGCGGCGGTGCGTATCTGGAGGGATTGCGCGGACGGAGCGATGCGCCGATCTGGATCGGCGGTGAGCCGGGAGGCGGCGCGATCATCGAAGGAGGCGGCGAGGCGATGCATCTCTCTCGCGCGGCGTATGTCGTGGTGCATGATCTTGAGGTGCGTGGGACGGCGAACAACGGGATCAACAGCGACGACGGCGGGAGGTATGACGATGCCCAGGCCGCGTGCGTGCAGGTGTTCCGGAGGCTGAAGATCCACGACGTGGGGAGCGACGGGAACCAGGACGGGCTGAAGCTATCCGGCGTGCGCGGGTTCGTCGTGGACGAGTGCGAGTTCTCGCGCTGCGGCGGGCGGGGCTCGGGATCGGGCGTGGACATGGTGGGCTGTCACGACGGCGTGATCGCGCGGTCGAAGTTCATGGACCTCTCCGCGAACGGTGTGCAGGCCAAGGGCGGGACGTCGGATGTGCTGGTGACGCGATGCCGCATGGAGCGGGCGGGCGAGCGATCGATCAACATCGGGGGCTCGACAGGGCGCGAGTTCTTCCGCCCGCGGCTGTCGCGCGAAGGCGGCAACGCCGAAGCACGCCGGGTCCGCGTGATCGCCAACGTGTTCGTGGGGTCGGATGCGCCGATCGCGTTTGTTGGAGCGACCGACTGCGTGGTGGCGCACAATACGATCGTCGATCCGGGGCGATGGGTGGTGCGCATCCTGCAGGAATCTCTGACGAAGGATGGCGTCGAGTTCGAGGCGTGCGGGCGGAACAGGTTCGAGGCGAATCTCGTGAGCTTTCGACGCGGGTCGCTGCGGGCAGGCGTGAACGAGGGGGCGAATGTCGATGTCGCATCGTTTGTGTTCGAGCGGAATCTGTGGTTCGCGAGCGACGGGCCGCAGGGATCGCGGCTGGGCCTGCCTGTGACGGAAAGCGGCGGGGTGGTTGGCGCTGATCCGAAATTCCGCGATGCGGGGGCGGGGGATTATTCGATCTGTGCGCACAGCGGGGCCGCGGGAACGGGCGGGAAGTTCGACGAGGGCGCGGCGGACTTCGCGGGCGCGTGCTATCGGAGCGAGGCGGCGATCGGCGCGTTCGAGGTTGATGAAACGAAGGCGTGCGGATGCGAGCGGAAGTAGGGGAGGCGCTGATCGTGGAGCGAGCGTGCTCCATCGGGACCGAGTCGTCTTTGACGCGCTGCAGAACGGATACCTATGGCGGATGAGCGGATCGAGAGGCTGGGCGCCGCGGGTATTTCCGATCGGGACGTCCGCGGGCTGGGATCGTTGCTGGTCGACGCCGTTGATTCGGGCGCGGCGGTGAGTTTTCTCGCGCCGCTGACGATCGCGGACGCGGAGGCCTGGTGGCGAAAGCAACTCGCGTCGGCGCACTCCCGCGCGGTGTTCTTTGTTGCGCGCGACGACACCGGCGAGATCGTTGGCATGGTGCAGTTGCAGCCCGCCTGGGCGCCGAATCAGCCTCATCGCGCCGATGTCTGCAAGCTGATCGTCCATCGGCGGGCACGGGGCGGCGGGGTAGCGCGGCGGCTCATGGACGCCATCGAACGGGCCGCGTGGAATGCCGGCTTCACGCTGCTGGTGCTGGATACCAGGCAGGGCTGTGCCGCGGAGAGCTTGTACGAGAAGAGCGGCTGGACGCGTGTCGGCGTGATCCCGAGCTTTGCGGTGGACCCCGATGGCGTGACGCCGCACGCCACGGTGGTGTTCTACAAGGACCTGCGCCGGGGGCGTGAGAGGCCATGGCGGGAAGGCGAGATCACGATCCGGCCGACGTTGAGGCAAGACCTGGACGCGATCTACGCGATGCACGTGGACGCGGAGGCGTGCGTGATGGCCGGCGTCAAGCCGCGCACGCGTGAGGCCTTCGACGCGACGTGGGACTCAAGCCTCGCCGATCCGCGGGTCGTCCCTCGAACGATCGTGATGAGCCGGAACGGGGCGGCGGAGATCGTGGGCGGTGTCAGTCTTTTTCAGGCGGAGGGCGTGGACATGGTCGGTTACTCGGTGGCCCGCAGGCACTGGGGCGCGGGCATCGCGACCCGAGCGCTGCGGCTCTTTCTCGACGAGGTGCGGCAGAGGCCGCTCCGCGCGGACGCGCTGGCGAACAACCTCGGATCGATCCGGGTGCTCGAGCGCTGCGGCTTCCGGTTCATGGGAACGCACATGGGCGAGGAGACCGAGCGATATCTCCCCGGGCTCGTGGCGAGCTTCGTGCTCGATTGATCGCGATTACTTCCCGGTGAGACGCTTGGCGACGACGGCCTCGGCGCCGCCGGCGACCACGAGTTCCTGCGCGACGCGGGAGAGGGCGAGGAAGGGGAACGACTTGCTTGTTCCCGCGTGCGAGAGCGTGAGCGTGCCCTTGGTGAAGTCGATCTCGATCGCGCCGGCGTCGATGGTTCGCGTGCCGGTGGGCGCGGACTTGAGCGAGCGGATGTAGGAGACGAGCGCCGGGCACTCGAAGACAACGAAGCCGTTGTTGAAGGCGTTTCGCTTGTAGGTCTCGGAGAAGCTGGCGGCGACGACGCAGGGGATGCCGAAGTGCTTGAGGGCGGTGGCGGCCTGTTCGCGGCTGGAGCCGGTGCCGAAATTGAGCCCACCGATGACGACATCGCCGGGTGTGGATTTGGCGCGGAAGTCGGCGTCGTAGTTCTCGAAGATGACGGCGGCCATCTGCTCCTTGGTCATGGAGTCGTTGTAGGTGTGTTTGCCGGCGTAGATGCCGTCGGTGTTCAGGTTGTCCTTGTCGAGGAACCAGGCACGTCCGCGGACGACGGCGGGGAAGCCCGTGATGACCTCGAACGAGTTGGCCGCTGATTGGGCGGCGGGCTGGGCCGCTGATTGGGTGGCGGGCCCTGTTGCAGAGTTGGCCGCATTGGGCGCGGAGGTCTTGATCTTGCTTGCGATCGAGGTCGGCGTGAACTTGGTTGGCGAGCAGATGTAGCCGTTGACGGCGCTGGCGGCGACGACGGCGGGCGAGCCGAGGTAGACCAGGCCGTTCTTGTCGCCCATGCGGCCTTCGAAGTTTCGGTTGGTGGCGCTGATGCCGACCTCGCCGGCCTTGATGGTGCCGCGCCCGAGGCCGATGCAGGTGCCGCAGCCGGGCGGGAGGGCGATCGCGCCGGCGTCGATGAGGGCCTGCCAGTGCCCGAGCTTCTCCGCGTCGCGCTGGATGCCCGCGCTGGCGGCGGCGACGTAAAACTCAACGCCCGGCGCGACGTGCTTGCCGCGGACGACGCCCGCGGCGACGGCGAGGTCTTCGAGGCGCCCGTTGACGCAGGACATCAGCCACGCCTTGTTGATCTTGACGTGCCTGGCCTCGATCTCGGGGAGCGAGGTCATGGTCTTCACGTCGTTCGGACCGGAGACGTGCGGCACGATCGAAGAGAGATCGATCTCGAGCTCGGCGGCGTAGCTGGCGCCGGCGTCGGCGGAAAGAGTGGAACGATTGTTCCACCAAGCCTCGATCTCGGAAAGCGAATAGCCCGAGCGCGAGCCGGGGCGGCGGACGCCTGGGCGGTTGGGCGCGGCGAAGGAATCGGCGAGCGTGAGCAGGTACTCGCGAAGGCGCTCGTCGAACGGGAAGACGCCCGCCAGCGCGCCCCACTCGGTCGACATGTTCGCGATGCTCATCCGCTGGTCGATCGAGAGGGCGGCGATGCCCTCGCCGGCGAACTCGACGGCGTGATTGAGCACTTCATCCTTGTTGAAGACGCCGCAGAGCGCGACGATCACATCCTTGCCGACGACGCCGGGGCGGAGCGAGCCCTTGAGCACGACGCGCGCGACGGGCGGAACCTGCCACCAGGTCGTGCCGGTCGCCCACAGGCTGGCGGCGTCGGTGCGCACCACGGGCGAGCCGAGGCACGCGAGCGCGCCGTAGAGATTGGAGTGGCTGTCGCTGCCCACGACCATGGAGCCGGGGCGGACGTAGCCCTGCTCGACCATGACCTGGTGGCTGATGCCGGTGCCCGCGGGGTAGAAGTCGACGGCGTGTTGGCTCGCAAAGGCCTCGATCTTCGCGTATTTGCCGAGGTTTTCGGGAGTGGTGTTCTGGATGTCGTGGTCGATCGCAAAGACGGGCTGGTGCGGGTCGTGGATTTTCGGCGTTTGCCCCGCGCTCTTGAAAATCTCGCGGAACTTCGGGATGACCGCGCCGGTGTTGTCGTGGGTCATGACGTGGCGCGGGCGGATGATGATGAAGTCCCCGCTGTGCGCGGCTTCGCCCGGGCGCAGGCCCTCGGCGTGACGCGTCGCAAGCTTTTCAACGAGCGTGAGCGGCATGTTGGTTGTTCCTGGCCGCGAGGGCGGAGTGCGAGGTTGGGTGTCGGACGGGCTACATCTCTTCGAACTACATCTCTTCGAACTTGGCCGTGAAGTGCCGGAGCACGTCGGGCGCTTCGACGATGCGGATTCCGCGCAGTTCATCGCGCTTGGCGAAGAGGGCGGCGGCTGCTTCGGCGACGTAGTCGATGTGGCTCTGGGTGTAGACGCGGCGCGGGATCGCGAGGCGCACGAGCTCCATGTCGGGGCGACGGCTCGGGCCGAACATCACGCTGCCGATCTCGCAGGCGCGGATGCCGCCCGTGCGGTACAGGCCGCAGACGACGGCCTGGCCCGGGAAGTGCTCGCGCGGGATGTGTGGCGCGAAGTGACGGGCGTCGATGTAGATCGCGTGCCCGCCCGGCGGCTCGATGATCTGGATGCCGGCGCGGAGGAGTTTCTCGCCGAGATACTCGACGCTTCGGACGCGGTAGCTGAGGTAGTCGGGCTCGACGACTTCGGCGAAGCCCTGGGCCATCGCGTCGAGGTCGCGCCCGGCGAGCCCGCCGTAGGTGACGTAGCCCTCGGTGAGGATGAGGGAGTTGCAGGCCTTGCGGAAAAGGTCGTGATCGCGGATGAGGAGCAGGCCGCCGATGTTGACCAGGCCGTCCTTCTTGGCGGAGATGGTGGCGCCGTCGGCGAGCTCGAACATCTGCTTGGCGATCTCGCGCGGGGAGTGGTTCTCAAATCCGGGCTCGCGTTGGCGGATGAACCAGGCGTTTTCGGCGAAGCGGCAGGCGTCGAGGTAGAGGGGGATGTTGAGGCGGTCGCAGATGCGCCGGACGTCGCGGATGTTCTGCATCGAGACGGGCTGTCCGCCGCTGGTGTTGTTGGTGACGGTGATCATGATGAGCGGGATGCGATCGCGCCCGACCTTGTCGATGAGGCGTTCCAGGGCCGCGATGTCCATGTTGCCCTTGAAGGGATGGCGGCTGCGCGGGTCGTGGGCCTCGGGAATGGCGAGATCGACGGCCTCGGCGCCGGAGTGCTCGGCGTTGGCGCGGGTGGTGTCGAAGTGGGCGTTGTTGGGGATGACCTTGCCCTTGCCGCCGACGAGCTCGAAGAGGATGCGCTCGCTGGCGCGTCCCTGGTGGGTGGGGAGGATCTGCGAAAAGCCGGTGAGCTCGTGGAGGATGTGCTGGAGTCGGAAGAAGGACTGGCTGCCGGCGTAGGACTCATCGCCGCGCATGATCCCGGCCCATTGCTCGCTGCTCATGGCGCTGGTGCCGGAGTCGGTGAGCAGGTCGATGATGACGTCCTGGGCGTGGATGAGGAAGGTGTTGAAGTGGGCGCGGCGGAGGATGTCCTCGCGCTGCACCGCGGTGGTCATGCGGATGGGCTCGACCGACTTGACGCGGAATGGCTCGATGATGGTTTTCATGATTGGCGCTGGATCGAGGCTTCGAGGGACTCGGGCGATTCGTACGCACGGCCGAACGGCGTCTTGTTGAACGCGTCGAGCGGGCACTGCTCCTGGCGGACGAAGCCGGTCTGCGGGAGCACGCCGCGACGGTGCAGGTCGACCATGGCGCACACGCCGGCGGCGGTGGTGAGCTCGATGGCGGGCCACACGCGTCCGAACATGTTGACGGCGCGGACGGCGCGCTTGAAGTTGACCTGCTGGCGATAGCCGTCCTTGATGCCGATGCAGTTGATGAAGACGATGACGACGTCCTGGACGGTGCGTGCGATGGCGTGGTCGAGGAGGTCCATCGCGAGCTTGCGGTCGAAGACGCGGCCGTTGGCGTCGGGGCGGGCGTGCTCGATCCCCAGGCGCAGGTCCTGGAGCAGGAACTTCATGAGGTCGCGGTGCCCGGGGTAGCGGATCGTCTTGTAGGCGATGCGCGATTCGTCGACGACCTTTCTGTCGTCCTGGAGCGTGTCGATGAGGCTGCCCACGCCGCCCGAGGTGTAGAAGGCTTCGTATTCCACGCCCTCGAAGCTGAAGTTTTCGAGACCTTCGAGCGCGGGGAGGCGGGCCATCTTGCCGTCGAGCATGACGTTGCAGGGCTCGCAGTCTTCGTTGACGACGCCGGCGGTGGACCAGGTGACGTTGTAGTGGAGGGCGTTGGTGGGGAACTGCGGGAGCGCACCGACGCGGAGGGTGAGCTCGTGGATCTCGCTGAACTTCCGCGCGACGTCGTAGGCGGCGATCGCGATGTAGCCCGGCGCCAGGCCGCACTGCGGGACCAGCGCGACCTTGGCTCCGTCGGCGATGGCGCGGACGCGGTCGGTGGTCTCGACGTCCTCGGTGACGTCGAAGTAGTGAACGCCCAGGGCGGCGGCGTCCTCGGCGATGCCGGCGACGAGGTCGAAGGGCAACATGCAGATCAGGTAGTCCATGCCCTTGAGCAGCTCGCGCACGGCGGCGCGGTTGGTCGCGTCGACCTGCTTGGTGGCGAACTCGATCTTGTGCGGGACCAGGGTCTTGAGACGCGCGAGGTTGGCCTCGGTTTCCTTGAGGTTGCCCGCGTCGCGGTCGGCGATCACGATGGAATACGCGCCCTCGCCGCACGCCAGGAGAAGTTCCGCGACCGATTTTCCGACTTTGCCGCCGCCAAGGACAAGTACGCGCTTCATGTTGACCTCCGCTCAATTCCTGATGTTCTTGGTGTGTTCCCGTAGGTTTGGGGCGGGATCGTAGCGTTCCCGCACGCGAGCGCGGAGCGCGCGTTTCCCTCCGCTCTTTAGTTAGCTTTCTTTTCGTGCGGCCAGCGCCTTCTTGCCCAGCACCTTGGCGATGTCGAAATCGATGAAGTCGGCGTGGTGGAAGATCCAGCTCTCGATGGTGCGCTCGACCTTGTCGCCCTCGTGGCTGTGGGTCGCGACGATGTGCATGACCTCCGCGGGAATCCCGTGCTTGTAGCAGAGCGCCACGCCGCTGAAGGGGTGGCGGAGCATGTCGCCGAAGTGCCCCTTGATGACCTTTCCCGCGGCGTCCTTGTCGAACTCGAGCATCTTGCCGACGTCGGCCAGGAGCGAGCCCGCGATGAGGTGGTCGAGATGGACGGGCACGCGCGGGCCGAACACCTCGCCCAGCACGCGCGCGATCGCGATGCACTGTTTGCAGCAGGAGTTCAGGTGCTCAACGAATCGCAGGTCGATCGGCCCGGCCAGGAGCGTGAAGGGGATCGCGCGGATCTCGTCGAAGGTCCAGCCCTTTCCGCCGCAGCCCGAGGTAAGGGACTCGTTCCACACCGCGGCGACCTTGTCGCGGAGGGCGGCGTCCGTGATGTCCATGATGTTGGGGAAGAGTTCCGCGATCTGTTTGGTTGAATACGCCATGGTGTTTTCTCCGTCGGGTGTCGATGAGTGGTCGACACGCGTTGTCTTCGATTCAGTCCCAGGGTCTGAGTGTGGCGGCCGCGCGAACGAGGCCTTTGATCGCGCGGCTCTTGGCGGTCGCTTCATCGGGCACGCGGGCGAAACGCTTGAACTTGCCCTTGCCGAGGAGGAGCCCGCGCGGGTCGGGCAGGAGCGAGCCGTGGATGAACGACAGGAACACGCCGCCCTGCTTGATCTCGATCATGCAGATGTTCCCGCCGATGGCGCCGAAATAGGCGTCGTCGTGGAAATAACAGAGGACTCGGAACTTGAAGGCCTCGGCGGCCTGTGGCGCCGCGGCGAGGACCGTCGCCCGGAGCGATTCGACGATTCTCCGTATCGCGGGCGGCTGGTCGAGCATGTGACGCGCCCGCAGCGATTTGGGGATTCGAGTTGGCGGGAAGGCGGTGGTCAGGCTGGCCTCACTTCCCACTCGGGCCGTCGTAGGCGTGGTTGACGGGATCGATGCGGCGCATGGGCTTCTCGCGGGTCTGTTCTTCGACGACGTGGGCGACCAGACCGGGCGTTCGCGCGATCATGAAGAGCCCGTTGAACACGCGCGGGTCCATGCCAAGGTCGGCGAGGATCGCGCCCAGCGCGCCGTCGACGTTGATGGGGAGCGGACGGCCGATCGCGGCGAAGGCACGCTCCACGGCGCGGGCGGCGGCCATGTGCGTGGGCCCGCGATCCGACAGCCCGGCGACGGCGGCGAGCTCAAAGAGCCGCGCCGTGCGCGGGTCCTTGGTGTGGATGCGATGCCCGAACCCGCTGATGCGATCGCCGCTCGACTTGATGCGGGTGACCTCTTCGGTCGCGATCGCTTCGAGCGCCGACGCGAAGTCGGCGGAGTTGGCGGCGGCGCTGGTGGTGAGGGATTTGGCCTTGGCGAGCAGGGTGCCGAGGTATCGCGCCGCATCCTCGATCGCGCCGCCGTGGTGGCGATTGATCGACATGATGCCCGCGGCGACGCTCGCCGAGAGCGAGGCGCCGGTGCTGGCGACCGTGCGTGCGGCGAGGCAGCTGGGCGGCGTGGCGCCGTGGTCGATGCTGCTGACAAGGATCGCGTCCATGAGCCGCCCGACCTTTTCGTCGGGGAGCTTGCCGGTAAGGATGAGATACACCGTCGCGCCAAAGCTCGTGTGCCCCATCAGGCCCGCGATGTCGTGCCCACGCACGGCGACCGAGTTCGGCTCGATCCGTGTCACGCCGGTGGTCCACACGGCGCGCCGCTCCGCGTCGGTCATCAGGCTCTTGCTACCGTGCGAACGCAGCACGCCCGCGACGGCCTGGGGAAGTTCGCCGAACGCCTCGACAACTGTTGCACCCGCGCCGCGCAGCGCGCCGACCTTGCCCGCGTGCGTGCCGCGGTTGCCCTCGATGATCGCGCCGGCGTGGCTGAAGCGTGTGCCGCTGGTGGCGGCCTTGCCGCCGATGTAGGCGATGACGGGCTTGGTGACCTTGCCGCTGGTGATGAGTTCGGCGAGTTCTTCTTCCTGTGAGCCGCCGATCTCTCCGAAGACGACGATCGCGTCGGTCTGCGGGTCGTCCTGGAAGAGCGCGGCGATGTCGGGGATGCGAAGCCCGAGCACGGCGTCGCCGCCGATGTGAACGATGGAGCTGATGCGCACGCCGGCCTGCCCGCAGTAATAGGCGGTGCTGGACGACATGCCGCCGGAGCGGGAGATGATGCCGACGCCCGTGCCCCCGGGGAGGGGTGGCTTGAACCACTCGCGGGCGGATTCGGCGCGTCCGCCGATCATGCCGGCCACGGCCCGCCCGGGGCTGGCGATGCCGAGCGTGTTGGGACCGACGAACTTCGCGCCCTTGGCGGCGGCGGCCTTGGCGATCTCCATCGCGTCCCACACGGGCACGCGATCGGCGACCAGGACCAGGAGCTTCACGCCCGCGTCGATCGCGTCGAGCGCGGCTTCCTTGATCCCGGCCGCGGGAACAAAGAGCACGGAGAGATCGAGGGGCCCAAGCGAGGCGGCGGCGTCCTTGCACGAGTTGAAGACGGGGAGCCCGAGCACGCTGGCGCCGCCCTTGCCGGGCGTGACGCCGCCGATCACGTTCGTGCCGTAGTCCAGCATCAGGCGGGTGCGGGCCTGGCCTTCGCGTCCGGTGATTCCCTGGACGATGACGCGCGTGTTCTGGTCGATGAGGATGGCCATGGCGGGCTCGAGTGCTCCTGCGGTTCAACCGAGGATGTAGTGTCGGACGCTGGCGAGGCTTCGGCGAAGCTCCGCGCGGAAATCGGGGTGCGCGATCGAGACCAGGGCCTCGCCGCGTTCGCGGAGCGATCGCCCGTGCAGGTCGACCGCGCCGTATTCGGTGACGATCCAGTGGACGTGCCCGCGGGTCGTGACGACGCCCGCGCCGGGCGTGAGCTCGGTCGCGATGCGGGAGAGTCGCCCGCCCGCGGCCGTGGAGGGAAGGGCGATGATCGCCTTGCCCCCGCGGGAGAGGGCCGCCCCGCGGATGAAGTCCATCTGCCCGCCGATGCCGGAGTAGATGTTGTGCCCGAGGCTGTCGGCGCAGACCTGCCCGGTGAGATCGACCTGGAGCGCGGAGTTAATGGCGACCGTGCGGTCGTTGCGCCGGATGAGCGAGGTGTCGTTGGTGCGATCGGCGGGATGGAACTCGACGAGCGGGTTCTCGGCGACGAAGTCGAAGAGGCGCCTGCTCCCGATCACGAAGCTGGTGACGCTGCGCCCGGGGTGGACGCCCTTGGTGCGGTTGGTGATCACGCCGCCCTCGACGAGCGGGACCACGCCGTCGGAGAACATCTCGGTGTGGATGCCCAGCTCGTGCTTGTTCCCCAGGCGTGCGAGGACGGCG
>JADYYE010000299.1 GCA_020853815.1 Phycisphaerales bacterium | reverse complement strand
TCTACATCGGCATGGTCGTTCCCGGCATCGTCACCAATGTTACCAAATTCGGCGCTTTTGTGGACATCGGCGTCAAAGAAACCGGCTTGGTACACGTTTCTCAAATGGCCAATCGCTTCATTAAAGACCCTGCGGAAGTGGTTGCTCTTCAGCAGGAAGTCACCGTAAAAGTTATGGAAATTGACGTTCCAAGAAAGCGTATTGCTTTGTCTATGAAGGACTTGGGTTGAAGCAAAGGGCAAATTGGCAAGAGGCAAAGGACAAGAGGCAAAATGCAAATTAGCAAGAGGCAAAGGGCAAAGGGCAAAACTACTTGCCAATTTGCTTACTTGCCTACTTGCCTACTTGCCTCTTGCCCACTTGCCTCTTACTAAAACTCCCCAGAGTCCACGTCTTTCAAAAAGTCAATCACCCCTTCCATAAACACCTCCTGGTCGTCCCACATGGCTAAGTGGCTGCCGTTCGGACAATAGAGATAGCGGCCTTTTGGCGCCATTTTACTCATTTCTTCCATTTCAGCAGGGTTCATAGTATCGTATTTGGCGCCCACCATGAGGGCGGGCACTTTGATGTTTTTGATGTCGTTCCAGCGATCCCAATGCAACAGGCGCCCACCAACTTTAAACTCGCTGGGGCCTTGCATCATCACATACACCTCCTGATTCACGTGCTTGAAGCTGCGATTTATTGCATCCGGCCATTCCGGCAGGCGGCAGATGTGTTTAGTGTAATATTCTTTTACCACCAAATCGGTGTATACCGGATTGAAAAAATCGCCGGCTTCTTCAAATTTTGACAGGGAATCTATCAAAGAAGACCGCATCTGGCTGCGCAGCACATTGTTGTATGCGGCATATTTTGGGATGCTGGCTGTCATATTTGCCACAACTAAGCCTTTCAGGTTTTCCTGGTACTTCAGTGCGTACTCCATTGCCAGAATACCGCCCCAGGAATTGCCAAGGATGTAAAAATTATCCTTATTCAACCCCAGGGCTTTGCGCACCTGTTCCACTTCCTCCACAAATCGTTCTGTTTTCCACAAGCTGCTGTCTGTAGGTTGATCAGAATAGTAGGAACCCAATTGGTCGTATTCGTAAAATTCGATGCCGGCCTGCGGAAAAAAGCTTTCAAAACACTCCATGTATTCGTGCGTCATAGCCGGGCCGCCGTGCAGTAAAAGTACTTTGATGGGCGCGTTGCCAAACCGTTTGGTCCAAACCTTGTATTTCCCGTCAATCGTGATCATTTGAACACCCGCAGATTGGAAACTACCCGGCGTTTTGAAGTCGAGGTAAGCGCAGGCATCATTCGCCGCATTCTCTACCGGTTGCTTTTGTTCCGCGCAGGCGGTCAAGGCAAAGCAGATCGAAATGAAAAAGAAGTATTTCATGGTGAAAAATTTGTGTGAATGAAAGGAATAAAAGGAAGGAAAACAATGTTGTCACCCTGAATCAAACCTGCCGAATCCACTCTATTTGGGCGCAGTGCGCTGTATTGGGCTGAATCCTGAAGCGTTCGTCGGTACGCAGGCCAACAATCCAGCAAATGCGGCCATCTGCCGTTTCCAGCAACCAAACCTTAGGTTTTTCAAAGCGGGATAGTTTCAGGTTGCTGAACAAATCCTGAATTT